>CAZHTX010000165.1:0-11389 GCA_964535475.1 uncultured Pirellulaceae bacterium | reverse complement strand
GTTCACAACAATGACCGGTGACAAGAAACAGGCCACCACTGCGATAACCAACTAAACGCCACTGCCGAACGCCGCCCGGACCGCACCATAGCCCGGTCAAGTTGCCTTTTCTTGTTCGATTTTTCGGGCGGATTGTGGCATAATGAGCAGTCCGACAATTGTTGCCTCGCATCTGTTAACACGAGCCGTGAATTATATGTCTGTTTCGCACGCCGGCTGGCGGCAAGCTATTTTCGACGGAGCGCGCGGGACTGGTATCTTACTAGCTTTCGCCTTGACCACGCTAAACTCGACCGGCTCGATATCGCTAGCGAACGAACCCAAAGCGGACGCGGCCAAGGTCAGCTTTTCCCGACAAGTGCTGCCGATTTTGTCGGACAAGTGTTTCGCCTGCCATGGTCCCGACGCCTCCCCAGATGGCACACTCCGCTTGGACTCTTTCGAGGCAGCAACAGAACAACTGGCAATCGACCCTGAAGACTTAGAAAACAGCAACCTTATCAGCCGCATCCACTCCGCCGATGACCCCATGCCTCCGGCTGATGCGGAAAAGCAGCTTACCGAGGACGAACGGGAAATTCTCACGCAATGGGTGCGGCAAGGCGGGGAATACGAACAACACTGGGCTTTCGTGCCGCCCACCAAAGCTGGTCTCCCCAAAGCCGGCCTCACTGACGATCCGCCACAATCAGAGACCGCGATTGACTATTTCATTCAAGCTCGTTTAGCGAAGGAAAGCCTGACCCTGGCGCCGCCGGCTGACCGCCGCACCCTGGCCCGTCGCGTGGCATTAACACTCACCGGCCTTCCCCCCGAACCGGAGCAGTTAGAGCGATTCCTGGCTGACGACAGTGAGCAGGCTTACGAAAAACTGCTTGACGAACTGTTCAGCAGCCCGCATTTCGGCGAACACCAAGCGCGGTATTGGCTGGACGCGGTACGTTATGGTGATACGCACGGCTTACACCTGGATAATCGTCGCGGCATCTACCCCTATCGCGATTGGGTGGTCAAAGCATTCAACCAAAATTTGCCACTCGATGATTTTATCACCTGGCAACTAGCCGGAGACTTACTCCCTGAACCAACGCTTGAACAATTAACGGCGACTGGTTTTGTGCGCATGAACCCAAGCACGGGGGAAGGCGGGGCAATCGCCGCTGAATTTCAAGCAAAGAACAATTTCGATCGAACCGAAACGCTGGGCACCGTGCTGCTGGGAATGAGCCTCAACTGCGCCCGCTGCCACACTCATAAATATGATCCCATTCCACATCGCGAATACTATTCACTCTTAGCTTTCTTTAACAGCACGGCCGAACCGGCGCTCGACGGCAATTCATATACTTATGGCAACACCGCGCGGGTTCCCAAAGACCAAGCCGCTTGGCAAACCTGGGAGGATCTCCAAAGCCAACGTAATGCGATTTTTGCAAAAGCCGACCAACGACTAATCAACCAAGCGGAGCACGCTGAACTGCTAGAGCAAGCAAACGAGAGCAGCCTTTCCGTGGGTAACTGGCGAATTAGCGAAGCCTTGGTGATTGACTCCCCCGTTGATATCACCCCCGCGGAGTTCAAACACGAAGCCGCCAACCTTACAGACTTACTGAAAGACCGAAAGCTTTCCGAAGACGAATCGATCTGGGCGAAACTACCACTCACCGTGGCGACTGCGCAAACGGTTTGGTTCACATTCAATGGTCAAACCGCTTGGCAACTATGGGTCGATGGCAAAGCGTTTGACTTGAGCGGGTACAGCGAGCCAACAGACGGCTACGCAAATGTCCCGATCCGATTCGGCTCCGGCGAGCATGAGGTATTGCTAAAGATTTCCGGCCCCAAACCAAGCATGACCGTAGAGCTGCTCAATCCTTGGCAACCATTGGCGACTGCGGGTGATTGGCATTCCCTCTCGAAGGATGAACAGCTTCTTGTGCTTGCTGAAACGGAACCGTTTACAGCAGCGGCGAAGAAGGCGATCCAAGCTGGTCGCCAATTAGAGCGTCAATTCACCACCACACTCATCGCTCGCGATCTACCACAACCCCGCGAGACAAGAGTCCTAAGACGGGGTGAATACGACATGCCCATCGGCGATCCGCTGGAGCCAGGCGTCTTAAGTGTGTTAGGAGGATTACCAGAGGACAGTCCGCGAAATCGATTGGGGCTGGCGCGTTGGCTGACTTCCCCCGAGCATCCACTGGTCTCACGCGTCATCGTGAATCAACTGTGGCAACGCGTTTTTGGCCTCGGCCTAGTTCGCACCCCGGAGGACTTCGGCTTGCAAGGCCAGCAGCCAACCCATCCGGACCTGCTCGATTGGTTGGCCGTGGAACTCCAGGAAAGTAACTGGGATCACAAGCATCTGTTGCGATTAATGGTAACGAGCAAAACCTTCATGCAAAGTTCGCGTTGGCGAGATGAGGTGAAAGATCCTGAAAACCGACTTTGGGCTCGCGGCCCCAGCTATCGCTTAGATGCCGAAGTGATTCGTGACCTGGGCCTGTGGGCCAGTCAATTACTTGATCCCCACTTGGGCGGCGAAGGAGTAAAACCGTATCAACCAGCCGGTATGTGGCGCGCGCTTGCGCACCCCGGCAGCAACACCAAGCAATATAACCAAGACCAAGGGCCCCTGCTCTATCGTCGCAGCCTGTACGTTTATTGGAAACGAACCAGCCCCCACCCCATGATGACGCTGTTCGACGCGCCCGATCGCGAAACCAGCTGCGTTCGTCGCTCGCGGACCAATACTTCGCTGCAGTCATTGGGACTGTTCAACGAAACACAGCGGATTGAGATTGGTCGTAAATTGGCCGAACGCCTGCTGCGAGCCGGCGATGCGGTCGATGCTCGTCTTAACCGACTATTTATGCTGCTCGCCTCGCGTTCACCGACAGACCAAGAAGCGGCCGCTTGCGAAAAGTTGCTGCAACAATTGAAGCTTCGTTATCAAGAGTCACACGAAGACGCCCTGGCACTCCTTTCCACCGGCGAAGCACCCCGCGACGAACTGCTGGAGGTGCCAGAGTTGGCCGCCTGGACCCAGTTGTGCGTCACCATCTTGGCGAGCGATGCGGCGATCATGCTGTATTAGCGTTTCGTGATGGCTCAAAGTCAAAAGAATCAGTTCACTGCGATAACCCACTCGGTAACTCAGTCATGAATAAATTTCCCTCCGCGATCCGTGAACACCAACTCATGCAAACTCGCCGCCAACTATTTGGCCGAGCAGCGTTGGGACTCGGCACCGCTGCCATGGCTGGGTTAATGAATGGCAACGTGACTCTGGCCAACGATACATCGTCGGCGAACGGCTCCGATCGAGCGACAGCCGAAAACAAGCCTGAACATGGCTTACATCATGCAGCCAAAGCCAAACGCGTGATCTATCTGTTCATGAGTGGTGGCCCCAGCCAGCTCGATCTTTGGGATTACAAACCGAAACTAGCCGACCTGTTTAACAAACAACTGCCCGAGTCGGTGCGCAGCGGCCAAAGAATCACGGGGATGACTTCTAATCAAAAGAATGGATTACCGATCTGCCCTAGCAAATATGCATTTAAGAAATATGACAATCAGGCTGACGGAGTCTGGATCAGCGAACTTCTGCCCCATACGGCCAAAGTAGCCAACGAGCTTTGTGTCGTACATTCGACTTTTACCGAAGCGATTAACCACGATCCGGCGATCACCTTTATCCAGACGGGCAGCCAAGTTCCGGGCCGCCCCAGTTTGGGTGCGTGGCTGAGCTACGGACTTGGTAGCATGAATGAAGACCTTCCCCATTACGTGGTGATGCACGCGCGGACCAACCACGCTGAGCAGAGCTTGTTCAATCGGCTTTGGGGCCCGGGATTTATGCCCTCCGAACACCAGGGAGTACTCTTGCGCAGCCAAGGGGATCCCGTGCTGTACCTGAGCAACCCGGCGGGAGTCACCAGGAGTGATCGCCGCGCTCAACTCGACGCCTTATCGGCCATCAACGCGGCGCATCATGAAAAGTTTGGTGATCCAGAAGTGCTGGAACGCATCAAACAACATGAAATGGCCTATCGCATGCAAACTTCGGTTCCCGAGTTAACCGATCTGTCAGGCGAAACCGCAGCCACTTTTGAACTCTACGGAGAAGACGCCAAAACGCCGGGAACCTTCGCAGCAAGCTGCTTAAACGCACGCCGACTAGCCGAACGCGGTGTGCGAAATATTCAGATTTTCCATCGCGGTTGGGACGCGCACGGTAACCTACCTGGAGAACATGAATCCCAGTGTAAAGATATCGATCAAGCCTGCGCGGCATTGATCACCGACCTGCGACAGCGAGGCATGCTGGATGACACGCTGGTCGTTTGGGGCGGGGAATTTGGCCGCACCGTCTATTGCCAAGGGAACTTGACCCACGCGAATTATGGCCGCGATCATCATCCTCGCTGCTTTACCGTGTGGATGGCTGGTGGAGGCATCAAGCCTGGAATCACCTACGGCCGGACAGACGACTACGGTTACAACATCACCGACGCCGATGGGATGATATTGGAACCTCAGCCAACAGCCGATAGCTGGACACCAGGCACCATGCATATCCATGACATGAATGCCACGATCCTGCATTTGCTAGGTATTGACCATCGAAAACTAACCTACCGTTACCAAGGTCGCGATTTCCGCCTAACTGATATTCACGGCCATGTAATGCATGACCTAATTGCTTAAGCGTTAATAATGTTCCGCAAGGGTTCGCCAAGCAGCGCGCGGCGACATGCTTCGGCACCCTTACGTCGCATATCATCGAGTCCTTCTTCGCTGTAGAAGGCGGCATGTGGGTTAACAATCACGCGTTGGCGAGCGGGGTGACTGGGGTCTCGCCAAGCAGCGACCAGAGGATTGTCGTCCCGCGGCGGTTCGTCGACGAGAACATCAATTGCCGCACCCGCCAATTGGCCGCTGGCGATCGCTGCGGGAATCGCGGCCACATCGACCACACCGCCGCGCGCCGTGTTGACCAGATAGGCACCCCGCGGTAGCCAAGTCAGACTCTCTTGATTGATCAGATGCATGGTTTCATCATTCAGCGGGCAATGCAAGCTGACCACATGCGATGCCTCCAGCAACTCCCGCAGGCTATCAACTCGCGTGACACCGACTGCTTTATCAAAGCCATCGGCTCGTAAAGGATCATAGAAACGCACATCCATGCCGAGTGCCTTGGCACGCATGGCGGTGGCAATTCCGATTCGGCCCAAGCCAACTATCCCCAAGACTCGCCCCCGCAAACGAAACAGCGGCTTTGCCAGGGTATACATCCAAGGCGTCGTCGTTGACTGTTGCAGCGAGACATTATATTGATGAATCCCGCGCGTTAATGCCAACAGCATACCGATCGCCGAGTCTGCAACCTCTTCAGTGCCGTAGTCCGGAACGTTTGCCACGGGAATACCACGCTGGCGAGCCAATCGATAGTCGACGTTATCAAATCCCACGCCACAACGAACGATCAACCGACAATTGTCGAGGCCATTGATGGTCTGAGCGGAAAGTCCCAAATTATGATAGAGCATAATTGCGTCGGCATGCTCAATCTTGCCCGTCAATTCGGTTTCGGAGAGCGCGTTGAGGGCCACCACGTCGGCGAGATCGCCAAGGATTTCCCGCTCGATCAATAACTCGTCGTCAATAAAGTCGGTGATCACGACCTGTGCACGATTTTTCACTGTGCCGCTCATACCTCTACTCCGCATTAATCGGGGGACAAAATTATTGGGGCGATTATGCGCCGAGCAGACAAGCATTACAATTGGCGAGGACGAAACCCAACTGCCTTTCCGGAGCCCCCGCCGATGCCACTCAGCCCCGCAGACTTGCTCAAGCTACAGCGTTGGAATACGCCGACCATTTACAACGGGTGGGAACAAATCACGCAAGCCGATGTTACACGTGATGGCATCAACCACGAAGTAACCACCGATTTCATGCCGCAAATGGGCCCCATGATTGGCTACGCGGTGACGCTAGTGGTCGAACCTTCCAACCTCAGCCACAAGTCACGCGGCAATGCTTGGAGCGAATATCGCAACTATGTTGGCCAACAGCCTGGCCCAAAAATTGTTGTCGTGCAAGACAACGATCGCCCCCGCACCATCGGCTCTTTCTGGGGCGAAGTAAACGCCAACGTGCACCGCGCGTTGGGCTGCGTCGGCACCATCACCGATGGAGCCATTCGCGATCTCGACGAAATGACGGCTGCCGGCTTCAAAGCGATCGCGCGACGCCTGTGCGTGGGTCACGCCCATGTCATTCCAGTCGATTGGGGCTGTCCGGTAACAGTGTTTGGACAACAAATCATGCCGGGTCAATTGGTCCATGCGGACAAACATGGTTTCTTGGCGATTCCGCCGGCAGACGAGGCCCGATTGCTAGAGGCTTCGCTGTTTATGGACAACAACGAATGCAACACCGTGATTGCCGCTGCAAAGCAAGCGAGCGGAAAGTCGACGGATGAGATTTTGGCTGCTATCGATCAAGCCAGCCAGCAGTTTGGCCAAGCCGCCGCAAGCAAATTTTCAAAACAGGGTGAATGGTAAAGCGACGCAGCTATGACTCGGGCTTTGCCTGAATGGACTCGATCGCTTCGCGCAATATCTTCTTGCGAAAGTCGCCCCGACCTCCTCGCTCCTGCTCAGCCTCCTGCAGCATCGCCTCCAGCTTGGGCAACGCTTCAGCAGCGGGCGGCCCGATCTTACCAAGCAATGTAATCGCATAGAAACCTACTCGACGATCTCTCGTACCAAGCTGTTCCAACAACAAAGGTAGTGCTTCCGGGGGTGCGGTATTAATCTCTTTCAAAGCGGCATTCGCGTAATCCACATCCTCTTCGCTGCGGAGCATCACAAACAGCTTGGGAACAGCCGCTTTCGCCCGCGGACCCAACTTTCCCAACGCGCCACCAGCCTGTTCGCGAACTTCCCACTCCGAGTCCTCCAGCACCACCAGCAACTGCTCGACAAGTTGTTCCTTATCTTGCTCGATCGCCATCAGCGAAGTGACCGCCGCTTTACGCACCGAGGGTTGTGGATGTTGCAGCAAATCGATGACTTGGGGAACGACCGCAGTCGCCTGCTCGGCGTAACGAGTAAGTGCTCCCAAAGTAACTCGCAATAACTCTCCGTCCGAACTATCGTCGGCGGATAAATTCGCGGCGACGGCGGAGAGTAGTCTTGGATCGGTGGAAACCAATTGATCGCTGGTCTGCACTGCCTGAAGTCGCACACTTGTTGCTTTATCCGCCAAGCCGAGCAAGACGGCATCATTGACAATCGGCGTGACGTCGTCTTTTTCCAAGCTGGCGAGTGTCTGCAACGCGCTTCCGCGAACATGTTCATCGGAGTCAGACACCAATTCGACAACCCTGTCTAAATGGGCTGTTAAGCTCGCGGGAATTTGCGAGAGGGTCCGTAAACCGCTGGCCCGCACATCTGCCGCTTCGTCGTTGAGGAATTTAGTCAACGCCACTTGCAGTTGCTGTTCGTCAAATTCATATTTGGCCAAAGCAAGCACGGCGTTGGCTCGCACCGCTGCCGACTGATCGTCAGTCGCTCGCAGCAATGTCGCTTTGGCGAGTTGGCTCCCAGAGGCCAGCAGGGCGTTCACGACTTCCGCTCGAACACGGGCTGCGGGATCCTCCGCAGCCTCACATAGTTTTTGCACGATCAAGTCATCGAGTGGTGAAATTTTCCCCAGCGCCTGAGTCGCCGTCCAACGCACCGATTCACTCTCATTCTGCAAACCTTGAGCAAGCACATTCAAAACGGGCTGACCGAGATTGGCAAGCGTCTGAGCGAGTACGACTTCCAAGCCTGGATACGTCTCGCTGGCCTGCAACAACTGGACCGCCGAATCTTGCCCAAAGCTCGCCAGCACATCGCCCAGCAACTTCTCATCCAACAGCGATGACCCTGCTGCCTCGCCGGCCTGAGCACGCAACTGACGATCAACCGCTGGAAGAATACGAGGTAGACTGTCACGTGCCTCGGGTCCAATCACGGCTAATGCTTTGACGATCGCCACCGCCGCAAATGGTTCTGCCTGGTCGAGCCGAACCGCCAACCGCTGCGCGAATGCTCCACCGGTGAGCCCAGCCTTGGGCATCGCCGCGATGGCAGCTGCGCGGACTGATTGCTCAGAATCTAACAACCCATTTTCGATCATCGCCGCTCGCTCTTCCCGGGAGAGCTGCGATTTACCCAACGCGATGATTGCCGTTTCGCGAATCTTAGCATCCTCATCCGAAGCCGCTCGGCGAAGTTCGTCAATAGCCCCGGGCGAGGGTTGATCGAGGGCGGCGATCGCGATAATTCCCACGCGACGAACAGCGGCATTCTCATGGGCTGCGAGCGTTATTAACGTCGTTTCGTCACGGGGCGCGATAGCGACCAACGATTCAGCCACGACACCAAGCAAGTCGCTGGACGACGAGCTATTGAGTGCCTCGGTCAACAGGGGCACAGCCGACTTGGCGGGCGTTCCAATCGTGGCAAACGCCTGAGCGACGGCCCGTTGCACTTGCTCTTTACCTTCATTCCAACTGGCAACCAACGGTTCCAGCGCCGGCATACCGATCATTCCCAAAGCATGAGCGGCTCTGTACCTCACTTGATCATCGCGGTCGTCCAAACAGGCAATCAAGTTAGGAATCGCCGGTGCCGCAGCTTGCCCCGCGCGGGACAAGCCGAGCAGCGATTGGAATCGGACTTGATTATCTTCGTCGGAAACCGCTTTGGCGAAGGCCGCAACGACTGCTTCGGATACCTCCTGCCGACGAACCAACTCGTAGGCGGCGTCGCGTCGACGATCTTTATCCGAATCGGCTAATTGCTGGACCAACTCGGCAGTCGAAACATCCGAAATTTGCGCCGCGGCACTGACTGGTTGGATTTGCAAACCTATCCAACAGGCCGCGACAATGCAGAAACTACGCGTGAGAGGCAACATTAGCGATCAACGGAAAATGAAATGCCAGGTTGACTTAGATAACATGCTGGGGAACTCATAACGTCAAACCGGGTAGACGGCCGGTGCTATCGCCAACAAACGGCACATCAACTCCCACACGATCAAGCATCGACATGAATAAATTACACATCGGCGTTTCAGTCGAATAGCGCAGGTGACGCCCTATTTCTAATGTCCCTCCGCCACCACCAGCCAACACGATTGGCAGATTTTCATTATTATGGCGGTTTCCGTCGCTGATCGCGCTACCATAACAAATCATCGAATTATCGAGCAGCGTTCGCTCGCCCTCGCGCACCGACTTCATTTTCTGCAAGAGGTAGCTGAGCTGTTGAACATGAAAACGATTGATCTTGCTGATCTTCTCGAGCTTTTCCGCGTTGCCGCCGTGGTGAGACAGATCATGGTGACCATCAGGCACGCCGATCGTTCGGTAATTCTTATTGTCCGCCGCATTGGCAAACATCATTGTGGCAATTCTGGTTGAGTCTGTTTGAAAAGCCAAGACCATCATGTCACACATCAATCGCATGTGAGCTTGATAATCACCGGGAATTCCAGCGGGAATCACATAGTCAAGATCTGCATCCATGGGGACCGGATTCAGATCACTACCAAGCCGCCGCTCGACTTCGCGAACCCCCGTGAGGTATTCATCAAGTTTGCGATTATCGTTACGGCCGAGCTTTTTCTGCAAACGTTTGGCATCATCGGAAATGAAATCAAGAATGCTCTGTTGCAAAGCTTCCCGCTGACGAGCGCTCTTATCGATTTCACTGGGCTTCCCACCCGCAAACAACCGCTCGAAGACCAACCGCGGATTGACCTCCTTACCCACGGGCGTGGTCTCTGAGGACCAGGAGATATTGGAAGAGTATGCACAGCTGTAGCCGGAGTCACAGTTGCCCGCGTTGCGTCCTTGATCGACGCCCAACTCCAACGAAGAAAAACGTGTTTGTTGGCCAATCGCTTGGGCAGCAACTTGGTCAACGGAAACTCCGGAACGAATGTTTTCCCCATCAGTCTTACGAGGCTGGGCACCGGTCAAGAAAACGGATGCGCTGCGAGCGTGATCCCCGGCTCCGTCTCCATTGGCGCGACCTTTATCGTGCGTTAATCCGCTGAGCACCAACAAATGATCCTGAACGGGTGCTAAGGGTTCGAGGATGTGTGGCAACTTAAAGCCAAAGCCTTCGGTCGCGGGCGTCCATTTATCCAGAGCGACGCCGTTGGGAACGAAAATAAAAGCCATGCGATTTGGGTGAGAGGTGGCAATCGCCGCGCGGGCCGGGGTGCTGGTGACTTCCAACCAGGGCAGCGCCAGGGAAATTCCCATGCCACGCAAAACGGTCCGCCGCGAAAGCTTAGCTGTTTTTGTATTCGACATGATTAATTTCCCAATTCCTGAAACAAAAAAGGCGGGCTGGTCACGATTGACTCAACCAGTGTCTCAAAACGATAGTCGTCAGTGGCCAATTTTTCGGTAATTGATCTGACCGTACAACGATCGGAAATACCCAATCCACGACCAAGAGCAAACGTTAGCATCTTATTGGTTAAGCAGCGGATAAACTCTTGTTTCTTTTCCTTGGCGAGGATTTGCACCAATTCGACGGGACTGGCAAAGGTTTTTCCACCGGGCAACTCGCCGGAAGGATCAATCGCTTCTCTACCATCGGCATCGCGCCAACGGCCAATCACGTCAAAATTCTCCAAACCGAAGCCAAGCGCGTCCATTTTGGTATGGCAAATCGCACAATTGGGATCAGCCCGATGTTGTTCCATCCGTTGCCGCAAAGTGCCCAGCGCTTCGCCCTCATCATCCAATTCGGGCACATCGGGTGGAGCGGGCGGAGGCGGTTCGCCCAGCAAATTATCCATAACCCACTTACCCCGCTTAACCGGTGAAGTCCGCGTGGGGTTCGAGGTCAGCATCAAAATACTGGCGTGCATCAAAACGCCCCTTCGCTGACCGTTGAGCGCAACTTTCTGAAAACCCTCACCCTGGATATCTTCAATTCCATAATGCCGAGCAAGTCGCTGATTCACAAAAGTGTAATCAGCACTGAGCAGTTCCAACAAACTGCGATTTTGCCTCATTAGGTGGCTAAACAACAGCTCGGTCTCCCGTCGCATCGAATGCCTGAGGGCATCATCAAAAGCGGCAAACTGATCCGGGTCGGGTGATAAATTTTTCAAGTCACGAAGTTGCAGCCATTGTCCGGCAAAGTTTTCCACCAAGGCCTCCGCCTTGGGATCGGCAAGCATCCGCCTAGCCTGCTCGGCCAGTTGCTCAGGCGTATGCAGACGACCTTGACGAGCCAACTCGAAAAGCTGCTCATCCAGCAAATCAAGCGCCGCCGTGAATCCGGGGAGT
>CAZHTX010000164.1:0-11414 GCA_964535475.1 uncultured Pirellulaceae bacterium | reverse complement strand
CTCCGGGAGGGATGCCTATTGCGGCTGGTGAGTTGTAGCATGCCAGTTGGCACCTGGGTGAGCGGTGGTCGCCGCATCAAATCGCCACCAAACAACAAGCCGATACCATCAAACAGCCAACCCGACCTCTCCCCAACACAGAACACAAGGCCGATCCCCCGCGAAGCCTTCACAGTCCTGGCGAAGCCTTTCTTGGACTGTGGTAAATTACCAGCGATAAATTCACAGCCTCGCAGCGATGGACGGCACTTGTTTTGCATTTGTTCCTGAACCGCAAGATTAGGCCTTGTAACGATTGTAAAGCTGCTAAGATTGAGGGTCTTCTCGGTGTTGACGGCAAGTAGAGATAAGTGTTGCCAAGATCTCGGTGAGTGCTGGTTCGCTGATTTTCTGTAGCGGGGGCAAATACCCCCGGACAGAGTCAGGCAATTTGGCAATGCCGCTGGCCATGATCTTTTTTCAGATTTAGAACCTCCCACCTCCGCACCCACTGCATCATCATGAAGTTGTTATCTAACCTTTCTCGTCAACGTTATCGTCGAAGAAAATTACGTCGGCTTGGCACCGAACGCCTCGAGCAACGCCAACTACTTGCCGTGGCCGTTGTGGAAACCGTTTTTCGCGAAGAAGATTTTTCCATTTCGGGTAACTTTAGTTATACGCTGACCGATAGCGACGGCTATCGCGATTCGATTCCGAGTGGAAATTTTGTTAGCAACGGTGGGCACATTCAGTGGACCAGCCCGATAGACGGCAATGGTTTTTTTGAAGGATCCGCGACTGGCGATGGAAACGATTCTTTTCTGGCGGGTGGTCAGCGACGCGACTGTTCGAGCTATGGTATCGATGATCGTGGCAAGATTAACCTTACCGTCGATGCCTTAGATCAAACGCTGCGGATCGAAGATAATGAACTTTATTCCACGGTCTATACTTATTACGTCGACCACACGGACGGCAATTGCCCGGCTCCCGATCCACCCTGGTCTCGATTTTTCGGGGGCGTCACTAATCTTTACGTCGGCACTTTCGACCCGGCAACTGCGTTAGCCACGATTGAGTATCAGGACAACAACCCCAACCTTTCAATCTCCACGCAACCCGCTCAGGTCGTCTGGGAAGAGAATGGTCAATCCGATCTGGCTTTGTCAGTTCGGGCGATACCACCCGATTATGAAGTGCCGGAAGGCTGGGTTGTATTGCCGCAAGAATCAGAGCCGCCAACCGAGATTGACTTTATTGATTTGTCGTTGGATTTAGAAATAAAGGTTGACGTCACTGGTAAACCGTTGCCCATTGTCGGCGATGTGGAACAGCCCTCCGCTGAGATAAAATTGTATTGGACTCAAGCCGCTAATGATGCGCAGCGCGAAGAGCTGGCCGTGAATTCACCCGACGCGCCGTTGGGAGTCTATTGGAATAGTGATATGACGACGGCTGTGATCAGCGATTTCCCAGAGCCACCGTCTTGGGCCAACTATGTAAAGGTGGAGGTGGAAGGTGTCGCCAATGAACGGGACAGTGGCAATAATTCTGTCTTTTTGCAGATTGAGGAGTTCGAAGCTGAAAACTCTATCTCCGATGTGGAATTAACGGAGGATCAAGTATTGCAGGGGCTCGGTTCCAGCATCCTCAGCCTCGGTGATTCGCTAGATGATGATATTCGTGTCTATGCGTACAATCCAAAGTCACGCGTGGGGGCCGATGTTTCGGTCGCTGATGATCGAGGTGGGTTTGTTTATGATCCGCGGTTTGCCGAAGAAACCCAATCCTTGATTCCCGCCGATGACCTTGTCGACGGAATGGATTTCATCGCAATTAAATATCAAACCTTGTATTCGGCGGCCGTCCACTTGGTGCCTTTGCAAGGTCTCAATGACGATCCGGTCGCGACGCCTGATTTTTATGACACCACCAGCGATACCGCATTAACCGTTTTCCCGCAAACGAATGATTCCGACATCGATCGCGATGACTTTGTGACGTTACACGCTGTGGGGCAAACAAGCACCCTCGGAGCGACGCTTTCGCTCGACGCGACGGGGGAGCAGATTACCTATGATCCGGCCAATTCCGAAGTCTTGCAATCACTGGCCGCAGATGAGCAGCGGGTCGATTCATTTAGTTATCAGATTATCGATAGTTACGGTGCGATCACTAGCGGTCAAGTGGAAGTTACCGTGACCGGAGTCGATGCTCCGGATGTGCCCGTGGTGGTGACCATTGGTAGACAGTTTACGGTGCTCGATGTGGCTACCGATCCGATCGCACTCGAGCTCAGCCATCCCACCGCTCCGCTCGATACCATTACTCTCTCCGCACTTTCCTCCCGCTCCGATCTGATAGCACCCGATCAGATCACGTTCTCGGGCAACGGAGCCACGCGTACGCTGGTGGCTACACCTGCCGCCGGGTTAACCGGTGTCACGCAGATCACCGTGACGGCCACCGACGGTGCGGGGGGCACTGGCACGATGCAGTTTGAATTGATCGTGGGGACCCCCCAGGACCAAGATCTTGACGGTGCGCCTGATGCGGTCGAAAAGTCGAGCCCCAACGATGGTGACTTCAATGCAGATGGCACGCCCGACTGGTTGCAGCCCAATGTGGCGAGTCTCTTTCTGCCCACAACCGGTACGTACGTTGGCCTCATGGCCGACCAGCCGGTGCACTTCGAAGAGTTCAGTTCCAGCCCCGATTCGCCCGCTGACGGCGTTTCAGGACAAGCCGACTTTCCCTTGGGAGCACTGCGGTATGTGATCAATATGAACGCCAGTCAGTTGCCAACCAGTGGGTCCGAAGTCGATCTTACGCTGTGGTCGGATTATCAAGAAAAACCGCTTAACGCCGCTTTCTTTGCCGATCCCAGCGTGATCCCGCCCACTTGGCAACGCTGGGCCGATACGGGTGGTGATGGTGCCCGCATCTATCACGATCGCATCGCGATTTCCCTCAGCGACAATGGGCGGGCTGATGGGAATCCCAATAGTGAAATTGTCCAAGGTGTCGTGGCTCCCGCTAGCCTGCTAAATCCGTGGCACAACGCGGCAGTCCCCTATGATGTCAACGGGGACGGTCGTGTTCGCCCGATTGACGCGTTGATCGTCATCAATGATCTCAATCGTCGCGGTATGCGAGATGTCTCAAATGAACTGTCCCCAGAGGATGAGCTCCCCGGTTACCTGGACGTCTCCGGGGACCTGCGTCTCGCCCCGATCGACGCATTGATAATTGTCAATTTCCTCAATCGCCAAGGTAATGAGGGCCCGACCGCTGGTGAAGGAGAAGGCGACTCAGCCGACCACTGGGATCCTATGAACGAAGTTTGGCAAGGCCCGACTGACGACTTGATGGCAGGGCAGCCTGATTGGTGGCTGCATGCTTTGGCGACCTCGGAAGATGAACAACGATTGCTGCGATGCGCTCGTTAAGTTCGATCATCAACCCAGTAAACGCAAGATCGTCCGGCGAGCCACGTCGCCGGACGATTTTTTTGTAGCACACCCGCTAAGGCCCTAAACGTTGTCCGCTAAACGTCAGCGGCAGAGGGGCATTCAAAGCCGTCTCGGTACTCGCGTCCGAGCATCGCGTTGGCTTCGGGCGCGTTGGTGAAGACCTCTTTGTCCGGATCGAAAGCTAATTGCACGCCGAGTGAAATCGGGTACTTGTCCAGCTCAACTCCGTTATCTTCCAGGTGTTGCACGGTCCGATTCAAAGTCGCTTCGTTGTCATCCAAACTCCTGACTTTCGCCAGTTCCGTCCGCAACTCCGAGACTGAGACTTTGTTGTTTTGCCCCATGTAGTAAGAAATGTTACCCAAGTGGCTGATGCCGGCGGAGAGGTGGCCCTCCCAAGCCGAGCTGTGCAGACTGCTTGCGTCGCGGCTCACGCAGGCATCAATAAAGTTGCCAAAGTGATCACCTCCGCCGCCGAATTGCTTGACCACGTTCATATCTTTATCGAGCGCCACGCAGTTGGTATAGCTGCGTTGCACTAGATAACCGTCGGAGCCGTAGAAAATGACTCCGACCTTGTTGCCGCGGGTGCTGCCAAACAGTTTGTTGATTTCCTCATCAGCCGAATCGTCGACCCCCAATCCTCGCGTTTCAAAGACAATGCACTTGTCGCCGTAATCATATAGCGAAACTTCCGTGTTCCCGGTATCACCAGCGTCGACATATGAGGGGTCTTTGCGTTCCGCTTGATAACCTAAGCGACCGCCATAAGTGAGGATGTTTTGCGGATGTGAGTCGATCCCCAGGCCCCAGCGGGCAATGTCGGTTTGGTGTGGGCCTTGGTTGCCCAAGTCACCGTTGCCATACAGCCGTTGCCAGTGCCAGTCATAGTGAAATCGCTGACGAGTATTCTTCGGATCGGTGTAGACAGCCGGCCCCGACCAGAGATTGAAATCGACGGCGGTGGGAATGGGGTAATCGCCCAGAGCGCCAATCGACTTGCGTCGTTTGTAGCACAGCCCGCGGGCGAATTTGACTTCGCCAATGCCGCCGCTGTGTAGAAACGCCATCGCCTCACGGACCGCTTTGGTCGATCGGCACTGGGTTCCAACCTGACACATTCGCTCGTACTTTTGCGCGGCCGCGACCAGGGCGGAGCCTTCGATAATGTTGTGGCAGATAGGCTTTTCAATGTACGCGTCTTTGCCCGCTTGCATTGCCCAGACGCCACAGATCGCGTGCCAGTGGTTGGGTGTGGCCGTGCTGATCGCGTCCACCGTTTTGTCTTCGAAGATGCGACGCATGTCGGCTTCGATGCGGGGCCGCTTGCCCTGCTTTTCGGCAATCTTGTCAGCCGTCCGGCTCGCGTGTTCCTCGTCCGCGTCAACCACCGCCACAATCTGCGTGCGGGCGTCTGATAAGAACGCTCCCACGTGCGACTGGCCTCTCCCGCCGGTACCGATCACGGCGACATTCAAGATTTCATTTGGCGACTGGGCACGAAGACGCGGCGCGGTGCCCAGTGCGACTGCCGCACCTGCCATCGACGTGCCGATGAACTGACGGCGAGATTGACGAATCATCATCAATTGCTCCTGTGGAGAAATTTGGGAGGTGGGAAAGCAGAGATTACTGGAGTAGAAACAGACATCACCGCGGTTCGAAGTCTAAAATTGTAACCACTAATTCCGCCACCTGCACCCTCGTAATTTCCACTGGCCCGCTCGCCAGTCGCATGCAGCCAATTAGAGGGGTTCAGTGAGGGCACCCCCTTTTCTTGGTGAAATATCCTGCCACGATTATTCCGGGTGTGGGCATGGTGCCCCAGCGTGCGGGTTACCAAGGATTGGCTGGTCAATTTTGCTACTCTGCTGCGGCGGCTTGAGATGTCGGAATCGAATCCTGTCAAACGCAAAGCCAGTGGTGCCTCGCTGGTAAAGGACCCGCGTCAACGATTCCGCCTGATTTTGGAGCCGATGCGGTTAGCCGATCTATTCACCGCCGACACGATTTATGAAGGCTGTGAGGGGGTCACCAAGCAGGCCGTTCACGGCGTAATCCGACAACTTCGCAGCGAAGGCTGGTTGGTGGAGCAGCGTCAAATCGGTCCCGATGAGCGGGAGGTCAAGTTGCTCCGCTGGAATAATTCTCCCGATCGTTTTCCGCTCGACGCGTGGATTGACAATCAAATTTGCGGGACACAAATCACCGCTTCGCCGGTCGAAGAGCGTCCCCGCGAGCGTCTTCATCGTTTGGGGCCTCAACAACTTCGAACTGCCGAGTTGTTAGCGATTCTGATTCGCACCGGGCGAAAAGGCGAGTCGGCGTTGCAGGCCGGTGATCGCTTGGCAAACCGCTTTGCCGAATCGCTCGACAAACTACCGACGGCCAGCCAAAGTGAACTGAAAGAGATCAGCATTGCGGTTTCCGAGCCCGCTTATTGCCAGATCATGGCCGGAGTCGAATTGGGGCGGCGAGTGGCTCGGGAGATTCAGCGACGGGGTGAAGATCGCATTCGGATTGTCAGCGCCGACACGGCGGTTGAATATTGTCGCCAGTTGTTTTTGCGGCTGGCGATCGACAGCCGACAGGAAGAGTTTCACATCGTCACGCTGGATACCAAATACCAACCGATCGCCAACCATCGGATTACCGTCGGCACGCTCGATGCCAGCTTGGTGCATCCTCGCGAGGTTTTTCGCCCAGCGATCCGCGACGCAGCCGCCGCGGTGTTGCTGGTTCACAATCATCCTTCCGGCGATCCCACGCCCAGTTCGGAAGATCGTCAAGTCACGCGGCAATTGGAGTCGGCGGGAAAGATCGTGGGCATCACGGTGCTCGATCACGTGATTGTCGCCGATGAAACCGGGCTCAGCCTCAAGCAGTGGGAAAATGACCATTGAGGCATGAGTACTGCGAGCGAGTACGAAGCGACAAGACCCCAACGAGCTTGCCTCGTTCGGTGAATCAGGTTGTCGGCTAGAGATGCAAGACCCGCGACTTGCTACGTCGTTCCGCCCGCCCGCCCGCCGCAGGCGGGCGGGCGGGCGGAACGGGGAGCGCGGGGCAAGGTGTGGAACGTGCTAGCCAAAAACCTCCTTCACCGCACGAGGCAAGCTCGTGGGGGTCGTGTTGGGCATACTCGTGCTCTTATCTCAGCGAATCGGTGCTCGTAATCGTAATCGATCTCGGCAATGTTTTGGCGAGCGACGAGCCGTGAGTACTGCGAGCGAGTACGAAGCCATTGATCGCGAGCATGATCGAGCAACGTAGTTGATCGAAAGGCGATAGACATTGAGTGGTTCATGGTCGAAAGATGGTGCAGTCATCGAGGCTGGTTCCGATTACGAGCACGAGTGCAGATCGTCAGGACGGGAGAT
Source organism: uncultured Pirellulaceae bacterium (assembly GCA_964535475.1). Lineage (GTDB taxonomy): Bacteria > Planctomycetota > Planctomycetia > Pirellulales > Pirellulaceae > Laterigemmans. The sequence goes on along the minus strand of CAZHTX010000164.1, from coordinate 4,579 downwards.
ACTAATAAAATCAAAACAAGTGTCGGCGTCTCGCGGCGCGACAGGCGACGCTAAGAACCTATCCCAAAACCCAAAATAACCGCGGCTAGCGCCAAAGCGGCTAACGGTTTTCGGATAGGTTCTAAAAACCTTACTTGCGGAAGCTTGCTTCCCAGCCGATGGGCTGGGTCCAAGCCTGCTTTTTTTGATCTGCGAAAGATGGGTCCACGGCGGCGGCCGAGGAGGTGACGACGGCTCGCACGTAAAGCTCCTCGCCCGTTAACTGATAGGTCCCGCTGGTTCCCTGTTCGGTTTTCAATAGCTTGCCAATTAATTCGCGGTCAGGTGTTTCCGGGGTGGGCTGTTGCAACGAGCCGATGAACTGAATCGTATAAGTCTCACCTTCGACGGCGTCCACTTCGACTCGCAAGCTCTTGGCCGCGTCGTCGTACTGGGTATCTAGCAAGGTGACTCCGCTGCTGCCGTAAAAATCTCCCCGCTTAATCGCGCGAATTAAATGTTCGGGAGTCAAAAATCGCGACCGCACCATCACCCAACCACGCCCCGGGCGACTGCCTCCCTTGCCGTGATAGTGGTGCGTATCGTCGGTGGCGATGCCAAACAAAGGCTCGGCGTTCAGCACTGTCAAACGTAGCGAGTTAGCCAGGTCCCAAAAGTCTTCGACTGAAGGACGCGTCTTGTCGCCCAAGTGATTAACTCCAGGGTGACCATTATAAACTTCAAAAAACCGTTCCTCAGTGACTTGGGCAAGATCTTCAGGGCGCACGGCCCAACCAAAGTTAGGGTGATTGAGATGCAGTAAAATTTCCCGCCCCAACCGTTTTGCCTGTTCGTCGACGGCGCGGAAATTATTGGCGATGGCTTCGCGAACTGTTTCGCCACCGACCGGCTGAATCACCTCAGCTAGGTTGGTCGCATTCATGTGTACCGGCTTGCCTTCGGCGCGATCGCTGATCTCCTCAGCCGGAATGAGGATGAATTCGCCTTGCCTTTCCAACAAGTAACGATACTCATCAAAAGGTTTCAGCCGCACGGCAAAGTCGGGCGAGTCAGCTTCCCCACGCGTCTCCACCCACTCGCTGCCAAAGCGCTGTAAGTACTTCTCCATCACTTCTTCGCCGCCCCGGTCAATCACCTTGCGAACTTCCATCCAACGCATGCCTTGGCTGAGCACGTTGTGGTCGGTCAGGGCAAGGAAGTGATAGCCCCGTTGTTGGTACCAATCGGCCGACATTTCTGGAAAGTCATTGCCGTCACTCCAGAACGTGTGCGTGTGCAGATTCCCCTTCCACCAGCGGAGTGGATACTCTTCGCCTGATACAGGCAACTGGCCCATGAAGAGCGTCAAGACGAGAAGGCAAAGAAGGCGACTAATGGTGGGGTGGTGTTTCATGGGAGAGTACCGAGGAGGGGCGAGTGGTTGGAAGTGAGGCGGGAGATTGGGAGTGCCAGACCTGGCCTGATCGTATACGGCTCAGGGGCTGTTGGCTACTTTCTTTACGATATCTGCATCAAAGTAATTAATCTCCATGCCGGCATCGACCACGATTCGCTGAGCCGTAATGCCCGAAGCGCGTGGGCTGAGTAGAAACAAAGCGGTGGAGGCAACTTCGTCGGTTTCCACGGCGCGTCCGCGGGGGATCACTTGTTCGGCGAACAAATAGGAATCGACATAACCGGGGATGCCGGCCGACGCGCTCGTTTTTAGCAAACCCGCGGCCACCGCGTTAAAACGGACTGCGGAAAACCGGCTGAAGGATTTGCTAAGGAATGCCAGCGACGACTCGAGGGCCGCTTTTACGGGAGCCATGTAGCCATAGCTTTCACTGGCCATCCGCGTGGTGCTGATGCCAATCGTTACGACCGAAGCGTCGGGTCGCAAAATATCTTTCAGCGCGTTGCTGACGGCGATCAACGAGTAGCAAGAAATGTCCACAGCTTGCAAAAATTGACTTTTCGTCGTCTCGTGGAATGGCCGAATGCCTTCGGGGTAATCGGCGAACGCGATCGAATGCACGAGCCCGTCGAGCGGTTGTTGAAGTTGGCCGAGCTCGTTGGCTAAGCGTTCGATCTCTTCTGGTTTCTCCACGTCGCAGACGAACACGGGATAACCGTTGAGCAGTTTGGCGGTCTGTTCGCGTCTCGCTTCGCTGCGTACGGTGAATACTAAGTCGGCTCCGCATTGCCGCAAGAGGTCGGCGATCCGCCAGGCCACGCTCTTGCGATTCGCCACGCCCATGATCAAAAATTTGCGACCACGCAGTTGCAGAAAGTCGCTGGCCACATCTTCGTTTTGCGCATCGGTGGGGGACATTAGGAAGCCTCACGTGGGTCGGCGACGGAGCAGGCAAAATCAAGCCGCGCGGCTAACTTACCATCGAGAGTTACTTTCCCGGTCAGATAGTAAGCGGCTCCTAAGTGATCGTTCAGCCTCGCCTCGACCAATACGGTGTCGCCGGGTCGCACCATGCGTTTGAATTTGACGTTGTCCATGCGTGTGGCAACCGGGACAACGCCCTCCTTGGGCGTCTGGCGGCTGAGCACGATTGCCCCCGCTTGCAAACAGCATTCGCACTGAATCACGCCGGGAACCAGCGGATAATCGGGAAAGTGTCCTTGCACAAAAAAGTCGTCTTCGTGAAAAGTCTTCTTGCAAATAACGAAGCCTTCACCCTCTTCAACGATCTCGTCGAGCAGACGCATGGGCAGGCGGTGAGGGATAGCTTGTTCGATTTTTTCCGCGGTCATTTTTGTCCATTCAGGAAAAGGGCAGGTCGTCGATCATTGTTCGGTCCAGTAGCATGGTCATCAAACGATGCGAACCGCAACCGGTCAAGCCGGGGGGCGATTGCAGCTTAGTGAATACCCAGTGACGAGATGCAAGCATGCCAACTTATTTTGCCGAGGGAAACCAGCAGGCCAACCTCAGCACCGACGATTTGCGGCGCGGGCTGGAAACCGCACTCGAAGCTCTGGGGAAACCGGTCGAGCGGATGCTGGTGCTACCGCCAGACTATACCCGGTTGCCCAGTCGGGCTGGCGAACTGACGGCCCTGTTGTATCAGTTGCGGGGGCCGGCGATCGCCGACATCATGCCTGCCCTGGGGACACACAAGCCGATGCCGTCGGCGCAGATCGCCGACATGTTTCCCGGCGTGCCGGAGTCGTTGTTTCGACCCCACCGCTGGCGCGACGACATCGTCACCCTGGGCGAGGTGCCGGCGGAATTTGTCAGCCAAGTCACCGAAGGGATTTATGGCAAACCTTGGCCCGCTCAAGTGAATCGGCTGTTGATCGAGGGCAAGCATGATTTAATCGTTTCGATTGGTCAGGTCGTGCCCCATGAAGTGATCGGCATGGCCAACTACAACAAAAACGTGTTTGTCGGCACGGGAGGCGCGGCCGGGATCAACGACAGCCACTTTTTGAGCGCCGCCTACGGCATGGAACGGACGATGGGCCGCGCCAACACGCCGCTGCGAAAGATTCTGAATTACGCCCAAGACCATTTTTGCCAAAACATGCCGCTGCTGTATGTCCTGACCGTCATCGAGTCGCTGGCTGATGGCCAGTTAATCACCCGTGGATTGTTCATTGGCGACGATCACGCGACGTTCGAGAGGGCTGCCGAATTGTCAGCGCTGGTAAATGTCAATCGACTCGACAAACCGCCCGAGCATGTGGTCGCCTACCTTGACCCCAGTGAATTCCATAGCACTTGGCTGGGGAACAAAGCGATCTATCGAACTCGCATGGCGATCAAGACCGGGGGACGCTTGACGGTGATCGCCCCGGCCGTGGAAGCATTTGGCGAAGACGAGCAGATCGACATGTTGATTCGCAAGTATGGTTACCGTCCAAGTGCCGAGGTGCTGCAGTTGTGCGAACAGCACGCTGATCTGGCGGCCAACCCGTCGGCCGCCGCGCATCTGATTCATGGTTCGCCCGAGAACCGTTTTGAGGTCTTTTACGGCGCCGGAAAACTCTCGCGAGAAGAGATTGAATCGGTTGGCTATCAATGGGTCGATTGCGACGCGTTGTTAAACCAGTACGACTTGCGAGTGCTGCAAGATGGTTGGCAACGCGATTCTAAAGGCGAGGAATTCTACTTTATCCGGAATCCATCGCTGGGCCTCTGGATGGCCGATGTGACGGGCGGTTGAGCTGTTTTAATTGCCGCATGTCACTAGATTATTTAATGTAACGAAGGAACCGCACGCTGGCGCGTTGTGGGTGATTCGGCTGCGAGGAACCGCACGCTGGCGCGTTGCGGCTGATTGGTTTCGTGGAACCGGACGCTGGCGGGTTGCGGGTGATTGGGCTTCGGAAACCGGACGCTGGCGGGTTGCGGCTGATCGGTTGCCTGGAACCGCACGCTGGCGCGTTGCGGCTGATTGGGCTGCCTGGAACCGCACGCTGGCGCGTTGCGGCTGATTGGGCTGCGTGGAACCGCACGCTGGCGCGTTGCGGCTGATTCCGTTGCCGGGAACCGGACGCTGGCGCGTTGCGGCTGATTGGGCTTCGGGAACCGCACGCTGGCGCGTTGCGGCTGATTGGTTTCGTGGAACCGCACGCTGGC
>CAZHTX010000163.1:4894-11446 GCA_964535475.1 uncultured Pirellulaceae bacterium | reverse complement strand
TAGGCGCCCAGTAGGAGCAGCGCTTGGCCGGCTGAAGCCGGGACACCAGCGCATGGTGCGGTACATTGAGGCGATGGTGATTGTTAAGTTGACAGGCTAGCTGTCGATCCGGAAGAATTGAATTTACATTTTTCTGCACGTGTGTTTTCCATGCGCCCTATTCCCACACGCTTTACCAGAGTGAAAAGATGTCTCGACTCGAAAGCAATCGTGAAACGAAAGCCAATTCACCTCAATTGCGAAATCGTTTTTTGGTTTGGAGCCTAGCGATTGCCGGCTCATTGAGTACGACTGGCACGGTCAGCCTGAACCCCATTTCGGCATGGGCGCAAGAGGCTCCTGCGAAGGCGCAGAAGCCGGGCAGCAAATCGCTGGATAAGCCGCTGGACCAGGCAACGTTCCGAAAAATGCTGACGGCCGGCGAGTTGGACGAGTTGGCCAAGAAGGTGGATGCTGGGTTGGCTGAAAGGCCCGAGGATTCGACGTTGATTGGCATGAATTCGACGCTGGCAATGTATTTGATTCGACAGCAGCCGGAGGCAGCGCGGGCGAGGTTCGAGGCGCAGTTGCAGCGGTTGCTGGCGATCAAAGAATTGAACTCGAGTTGTTCAAGTTCGTTATCTACGGCTGTGGGGTACTTGATTCAGTTGAACAAGGAGATGAGTTCGGAGCAAAAACTGGCGATCTTGGATCAGGGGTTGGCGAAAATCGACGCGCGGAAAAAGGCCAGTACGTCGTTAGCGGTGAGGAGGTTGGTGATCGTCAAGAGTCAACTGCTGGCCGCTGAAAATCGCCATGAAGAGGCCAAGGGCGTGCTGGACGATTACTTGGATGTTCTTCGCAAGACGATGATGCTGTCGAATTCCCAAAGTATGCGTTCGCTGGTTGCGCTGGCTGGTAGCTATTCCTCGATTCTCGGAGGCAAATTCCCGGACGCGGCTGAGACGATTTTGCTGGAAGCGGAGGAGTTGGCGAGCCGTGCGGTGGATAGTGATTCGGCCAACGCTGGTGATTTTGCGACGCTGTACGGGCTGAAGTCGATGCAAGTAGCGACGCTTTCGAACACAGATCCGGAGCGTGCCGAAGCCATGCTGAATAGTTTGGCAGAGAAGCTTGCAGGTCTAAAGGAACGATTGGATGAGAGTGGGCGCAAGGGATTGTCAAGCTATGAAACGGCAATCGGTGCGTTGCGAGCTCGTTTGGAAACGGCGTTGAAGCGGCAGCAGTTAATTGGAACCGATGCTCCCGAGATCGATGCGGAAGCGTTTGTTGCGATGGCCCCAACCACGATGGACGATCTGAAGGGCAAGGTGGTGTTAATCGATTTTTGGGCGGTCTGGTGCGGGCCCTGCATTGCCACGTTCCCGCACCTGATCGAATGGCACGAGGAATTTGCCGATAGAGGGTTAGTCATCCTGGGCGCAACGGGATTCTACAATTACGAATGGGACGACGAGGCCGGAAAAGCGATGCAGGCCGACGGTGATGTTGACGCCCAGATCGAAATTGCAATGCTGTTGAAATTCCGCGAGTCATACGGACTGCATCACGGATTTTTCGTATCGGGTAAGGACAGTGATTACTCAAAGCAATTGCAGGTGAGTGGAATTCCGCAGGCGGTGTTGATAGACAAGGCGGGTAAGATTCAGATGATTCGCGTTGGATCGGATAACGCGAATGCGGAAGCGCTGCACGCGAAAATCGAAGAGCTGTTGGGAGGTTGAGTGATTCCTTGTCGTCGCATACGGCACATGGTGGTTGAAGAGGAAGTAGCCTGTTCCGACTGGTTCGTTGGTGAGAAACTGGTTGTGCTGACAGGGGCCGATGCGGGGCGAACAATAGAGCTTAATGATCATACCGTGCTGACCATCGGACGCGGCCAAGCCAGTGATACACGTTTGAACGACCCTCGCATCAGTCGCGTTCACTGCACGCTGGAAGTGAATCCCAGCGATGTTGTTATCACTGATGCCGGCAGCACCAGCGGAACCCTGGTAGGAGGTCGCAAGGTCAGCAAGCATACATTACTGCTCGCTGATGTGTTAACCGATGATCCAAATAGAGCCCCAAACTCCAATCGCCGCACATACCAAGACCATATCTGCGATGGTCAGCCGGTGTCGCGACGCATCACGTCGTGCGTAGTCCAGCAAAAGGCCAGTTGGACAGGCCAACCGGCAATATCCCATGGGTGTGATCCGGGCCAGAACTAAGGAGAGCGCCCAGACCATTCCACTAATGCTGATCACCGCGCCGCTGGCATACAAATCAAATGGTTCAAACCATGCTAAGTTGATCGTCGTCGGTTGGATTACCATGATTAACGTCAGCACGACGCATCCGAGCGACGTGGCTCGCAATAGCGACTGTATCCAACGGTTCATTTTTCGCGGCCGACTCGGCCGTATCCATTGCTGCAGAATGCCATGAGGACACATGTGATCGCAATATACATTGCCCTTGAGTAATGCCGGAGCCAATAAGGCAGCGGTTGCCAGCAAGGTCAGCCCCGGTGCAAAGTGCCACGCAATTCCGCCGCGTGTCCAGCCGCCCAGCAGCGCCATCGAAAGCAAATTACCGCTGATCCAGCCGATGGCCACCAACATCGTGAGTTGCCAAATGATTCGCAACCGTCGACGCCCACGCCATCGACTGCGGCTCCAGAACAAGGCCGCCAGCACACTTCCACCGGTCAACCATTCTCGCCATGAAGTATTCCAAGAACGCTGGCGAAGGGGGATTGCGACGGTGGCAGACGAATGCGCCGCTTCGCTGGCCGCCCGTGATTTGATCTTATTTAACTCGACCCACTTTTGACTCGCGTTGCGGATCGTTTCGGCCACCGCCATCGATGTCATGGTGGCTCCGGAAACTCCATCGATCAACTCGCTTTCAAAGTCGATCGTAGCCAGCGACGCTAGCGAGCGATTGCGAAATTTCTTCCAGAAGGAACGCTCTTGTTTGACATACTTTACATAAGGCTGGTTATCAAAGGTTTCACCCAACATTGCATCAACAATGAGTGGTGATTCAAGGCTTGTCGCTCCTGAGGCATCGCCGCCCGCATTAGTGACTTGCAACAACAATTCCGTTGGACCTTGATAACCGACGACTGTGTCATCCAATGGTCCAGTACGCACAACGATGCCGACCACGTCACCGGCATCATCCAAGCACTCCAACAGAAATGGGCTGCCAGGCACTTCACGCACGCTGACCGCCGTTTCAAACCAACGAGTGACCGCTTGCGAGCTGATCGGTGCCGAGAACCGCAAGCTTGGCCTGACCAGCGGCGGTGGTTCTGCTGCTGCACCAAGTGGTTGACTCAGTCGCCACGCAACCGACTCAGCAATCGCCAAGCTGGTCAATGTCGAACCGCTGACACCGTCGATTTGCAAGGTTGCTGTCTCGCCCCATTTCCAGCCGACGAACTGTTGCCAAAACCGCTGGGCATTTTCCACCATTCGCAAATGCTCCGCCGTATCGGGACAACGCAACAGGCGAACCGACTGGACAACCCACTCATCGTCCATCACAACCAACAAATTGCTGGGACCGGCGTAGCCGACAATCGCATCACAATCAGGCGATGTCTGCGTAACAATCGCCAATGATCTACCAGCGGAATCAAGCAAACGAAATGCTCCCCGCTGGCTATCGACCGGTTCGATCGAGGCGACATCAGGATGCACCCCCGCAACCGTATCCAAATCAATTGTGACGGGCGCGGAATAGCCGGTCTGTTGCAATCTTTGGTCAGCCAAACGATGCAAGCCAACGAGCAAGAAAATCAATAAGGCGATCCGTGCCAAGTGAATGACCGGTGCCAGTCGTGCTTGTTTTGCACGATCGCCGGTGAATTCAATCACCGGCAAGCGGAACGACTTGGGAGCCGTTGGCGGCACGTTTGGTGGCAACGAATCGGTTACGGCAAGGGTAGCAATTGAGCGAGGTCAGCGTGGACATAGCCACCGGCACCCTCGGTAACCAAGCGAACGGTCACGACTTGATCGGCTTTCAAAGGAATCCGCGCCAATTCGGCCATGCTATCGTCGAAGTCCTTTCGCATATCAACCACTTTTCGTGCGATCACTTCCCCGTCGACCAGCAAGTCGACAGGGACCGTGGCACCACGATTCTCGTGCGGTAGACTCATGATCCGCACGGCGTAATTGCCATCTTTGACAACCTTCAAACGAAAGTCGGCCAAGGCGCCGCTGTTGCTCGCTGCGTAATGATATCCCCATCCAGAGTACCCTCGAAGTCCTTCACCATGAGTCCAATCGCCAGCCAATTCGGCTTCGGACTCATCGACCACAACGCCCGCAAATTCGGTCAACCTGCGTCCCGTTTCGGGACCAAGCTTGCCAGCCAGTGGCAATACCACCGCGGGCATCTGAATTGGACTGTTGTAGGTTTCCCGATTGGCTCTCCCAGGCAACTGCAGCAACTTTAACAACTCGGTTAAGTGTTCCTCGTAAACATCGCGCGGCGAACATTCATTCTGCAAACAAATGCTAGCCGCCTTGCCGACAACTTCCCCCATCATTCCACAAGTCTTCATGACGCGAACTGTTCCCAGCGCTTCGTGAGTCACACTGATGCAACGTCCCGCCATGAAGAGGTTTTCAATATTTCGCGAATAAAAGCATCGATAAGGCACCGGGTATCCGTACATCCGATCGACACGACGGTCGTGCACGGCGTAAGAGATGAAGGGGTTATCGGAAAATTTCTGAGCAAACTCTCGCTTGGGATAATGCAGATCGATCGACCAAGTTGTCGGCACGCAGCCGTCATCGAACTCCACCTTTTCGACGATGTTGTCCTGAGTCAAAATCACATCGCCCAGTAGTCGACGACTTTCACGTGGTCCACCGACGTAGGCCATCCAGGTTAAGATCGCGTTGCGGTGATCCGACTTTCCATCGCCATTCTTCATTGCGTTAAAGGCACCGAAACCGGCGCGAAGGTTCCAGTCGCGAATTGCTTCGGCGTCACCGATTGGATCTTTGTCAAAACCGCTCTCCCAAAACCACTGCGCGTGGTAATCGCGAGGATAGGGAAAATCGTCCATCGTCAACGGCAGGGCCCATGGTGTTTCGGGGAACGGAGTTGGTGAGGCGTCTTCGCCCCAAGTCCACATATTGCTCATGCCCATCCGCCCCGCCGGCGTCATGTCCCAGTCGGCACCCGCCTTTTCGCCGATCCAACCATGGCCGGTGCAATCAACGAACAGGGGAGCCGAAAAGCGCCTCAACTGGCTGGTGCGAACGTCCATCGCATCGACCGATTTTATTTTCTGTTCATCCATTGCCACGTCAAACGCGTGATGGTTTAAGAACAAGTCGATGTTCTTTTCGGCTCGAGCGACCTCCTCTTTCAGATCGTCGCCAAACTCTTCGGCGCGGCCTGGGGATTTCGTCGCTCGGTCGGCAAACTCCTCGACGATTTCACCGATTCGCGGGAATTTGCCGCGGCGAATGTTGCCCATCGCCCAGACTCGCACTTCGCTCGAACCATTACCACCCAACACGGCCCGATCTTGAATCAAGGCGACACGTACACCCATGCGGGCCGCGGAGATTGCGGCGCCCATCCCTGAGTATCCGCCACCGACGACCACCAAATCATATTGTTTTGGCTCGACGCTTTCGGTTAAACCCAGCAGATCGCGCCGCCAAGGTGGCAAGATCTCCGAGCTATTGTCGGGCTGTTGCGTAGGATCGGTGGTCATGTAGATGGCATCGCATCGGCCGTTGAAGCCAGTCAAATCTTTCAATGCAAGTTTCGCATTGCCAGTTTGCAATGTTACCTCGCCCGCTTTATGCCACTGCCAGTTCGCCCCTGCGGTTCCTAAATCGCCACCAACCACCGCGTCGTTGACCAGTAATTGAAAACGCCCCGGTGTTCCAGCGGCCTTCCACCTCGCCACCCAGTCATACGTGCGAACCCAGACGTGATACTGGCCCGCCTCGGCAACCTCAAAGTGCGTCACCGCGTCTGCGACAGGTTTCCCCAGACCGTGAGCTAACAGATACGGTGATCCCATCTGCTGGATAAACTGAGTGTCTAATTGCCAGCCGCCACGATCCTCAAAGCTTTCTGCTTCAACAAAGATTTCTGACGCTACCAATCGCGGATTCATCGACGCGATCAGCAAAAACGATGCGACCAAAAGGGAAGACTTGATCCAAGCGGAAGCCAGCGAGTTCATCGGAAGTTTTCGGCAATGGGGAAGAAGCAGCGAATAGGTTGCGACCCGTTGTGAATTTTAACCCGGCAGCCGTTCACTCACAACTTGAAAGTGCACAGCAGCCAGCGCAGTGCGGAACCGAAAAAGAGTCGCCCCGCTTCGTTACGCAGTTCAAACGCCGTTTGTGATCCCGATCCGGGACAAGCCCGGCGGAAATCGATTCACCCCCGTGGGACGATGTGGCAATGAACAGCTGGCAATTTAATACATGGTGGTCGCGGCAGGGAATCGCCCCCGATAACAAGTGCACACCAAGCAACTAACCGCCAAGCCAGCCCTCCCAACACCGAACACAA
>CAZHTX010000163.1:0-4794 GCA_964535475.1 uncultured Pirellulaceae bacterium | reverse complement strand
CAAGTGCACACCAAGCAACTAACCGCCAAGCCAGCCCTCCCAACACCGAACACAAGGCCTGACCCTGGCGAAGCCCGCCTGACGACGCAAAAGTCGGCAGGTTTCTTATGTTTATACAAAACATCAGGCGTCAATATTGTTTTCTCAGGCCCCCATGCCCCCTATTTTGTCAATGAATGTTGGGCTTTGCCGATTCGCGTTTGGGACGCACGACTTCAACCCAGTGGTAAGCGTGCACGCCGAGAAAGTCGCTCAATTGATGCCGGCAGGAGATGCCGCAGGCGACGATTGTTTGCCCCTTGCTGGCCGCTTCGCGAACTGCAGGGAACAGGCGGTCCTCACCAATGGTGCGGGACAAATCATAGTTTTCATAACCGAATGAACCGGCCATGCCACAGCAGCCCGAGTCGACTTCCCGGCAATCGGTAGCCGGCATGTCGGCGAAGAGCTGGCGGATCGCGGCGGTGCCAAAAAGTGCTTTTTGATGACAGTGCCCGTGCAGCAGAATTTGGGCATGATCGCTGGCTAGTTCGACACCCTCGCTGGCTAAAAAGACGTCGATCATTTGAACTTTGTCAGCAACCAGTTGACCGAGCGCTTGATCGTCGACTAAATCGGCTAAATCATCGACCAGTGCCGAAGCGCAGGAAGGTTCCAAACAGAGAATCGGCAGCCCCCGCTCGGCGAACGGCTTGAGATTCAGCAACGTTTGCGTCCCCAGCTGTTTCGCTTCGCGGACCAGACCTTTGCTCAGGCGAGTACGTTGACAGCAACCGGCTTGAGCTACTGCGACCTTGTAACCGAGTCCTTCCAGCAGCGCCACGGCGGCCAAGCCAATATGTGGTTCAAAATAATTCGCGTAGGTATCGGCGAACAACACGACTTCACCGCGTGGCGAGGAAAGTCCAGAAACTTGCCGTTCGCTGAGATGTTGATCGAGCGTTTTTGTTGTGAACGTGGGAAGTGGGCGGCGACGATCGATGCCGGTCATTTTTTCCAAAATGCGACGGCCTCCGGGGACCAGATTGGAAAGGTTTGCCGCGCGTCCCAACCGCCCGGCTAGCCGACGGGCCGCATCGGGCATTCGACCCAAAATTTTGGCACTCCAGGGAGTTCCCTGGCGGTCGTGGCGCATCTGTAGCACGTCACTTTTCAGCTTGGCCATGTCGACCGCGTTGGGGCACTCCGTTTTACAAGCTTTACAGGCCAAGCATAACGAGAGGCAATCATTCACCCCATCCGAAGCCAACGCGGCGACGGGGTCGTCTCCCAATTGGCCGGTCATCGCCAGGCGCAACACGTTGGCACGACCTCGCGTGGTATGTTGTTCGTCACGCGTCGCCATGTAAGAAGGACACATCGTACCGGCGGATAACTTTCGACAGGCGCCCACGCCGTTACATTGTTCGACAGCCAGCTTGAGACCACCTTGATCTTGATAGCGGTAGTTGGCCGCCGCTTCAGCACGCGCCGCTTGCGGCTCGTATCCGGGGGTTTGATATCGCAAGTTTTCGGTCAACGTTTGAGCGGCGACGACCTTGCCCGGATTCATTAAACCTTGAGGATCGAAAAGTTGCTTTAATTCCACAAAGGCATTGTAAATATCGGGGCCGAACATCTGCGGTAAAAACTGGCCCCGCACTTGGCCGTCGCCATGCTCGCCCGACCAAGAGCCGCCAAACTCCATCACCCACTCAAAGGCTTGGTGGGCAATTTTTTCCATCTTCACGACTTCAGCCGGATCATGCAGATCGAGAGCCGGCACAACGTGCACCACGCCAACCGACGCGTGCGCGTAGAGACTTAACCGCCCGATCCCGTGGTCCGCACAGAGGGTCTGAATCCTGCCAATGTACTCCGCCAAGTGCTCAGTCGGCACGCAAGCATCTTCGATAAAGTCACGCCCCTTCATCGCGCCGCGAACGTTTGAAATCAACCCCAAGCCCAGTTTCCGCGTTTCCCAAACATCATGAATCCCGGCTGGCTCAGTAAAAATCGGCCAAGCGTACCCGATACTTTCCGCCTCCATTGCGGCAGCGAACTGGGCCACGCGCTGGGACGCTTCTTCCGCATCCTTGCCAAAGAACTCGACGATCTGCACAGCACGCGGATCGCCAGCGATAAAATGAGCCATCTGCCGGGTCGCTTCGTTGACCTTCGCCTCCCGCATCACCGTACGGTCCAACAATTCAACCGTCGACGGTGAAAACTCCAACATCCGATCGACATGGCGGAGCGAATCGATCAAGTCGTCAAAGTGAACAACACAGAGAGCGGTCGACGGCGGCACGGGGACAAGGCGAATTTTGGCTTCCAACAAAAGAGCCAAAGTGCCCTCAGAACCGACGATTAAATTACTGAGATTCCAGCTTCGCCGGCCGCTGTTAGCAGCGGCCCGGGGACCGATCGGACCGGTGTAGCCAGCTCCGTCGACGAATTCGTCCAAGTTATACCCGGAGACGCGACGGAGAACTTTGGGATAACGAGCAAGAATTTCAGCCCGATGCCGCTCAATTAATTCCCCCACGCCTCGATAGATCTCAGCCTCTCGCTGCGTTGCGGTTTGAGCACCGTTCGCCGGTTGGCTACCAGCTTGCGTGTCCGCGTGTTCGCCGCGAATCTTCCATTGATCATCGGCGAGCGGCTCGAAATCACAGACAGTGCCATCGGCCAGCACCACGCGGCAGGAGAGCACGTGATCGATCGTTTTTCCAAACACGATGCTGCGAGTTCCGCAGGTGTTATTGCCGATCATGCCGCCGACCGTGGCTCGCGAGCCGGTGGCCGGATCGGGAGCAAAGTGCAAACCGTGTTGGGCGACCTGTTTATTCAGCCGATCGCGAACCACGCCGGGGCCGACGCGCGCCCAGCCCTCACGCCCATCCGGAGCGACGTAAACTTCTTCGACTTGATCCATGTACTTGGAAAAATCGACGACCATGCCGGGGCCGAAGGTTTGTCCCGATAAACTGGTCCCACCGCCCCGCGCCGTGATCGGCACGCCAAACTGAGCGGCAATCTTTACCGCCTCGATCGCGTCCGCGGCGTCGCGTGGCACGACGACGCACTGCGGCACAATTTGGAACAGTGAAGCATCGGTGGCATACACACCGCGGTTGACCGGATCAAAGTACAGGTCTCCGCGAATGGTTTGACGGAGCGTCTGTTCGAAACGATCACTTGGCGAGGTGGATGCGGTGCTCATGCGGGCTCAATAGGTGAAACTTTCGGCATCTTCCGCGGGTGCTGCTTGATAACCCAAAGGCTCCATGCTGCCTCCCGCGCGGCCCTGGGAAATGCTGCGAATCGAATTGGAATAGCCAAACAATTCTTTCAGCGGCGCGTGGGCCACGATGATTGTAATGTCACCGCGGTTCTCCGTCTTGGCAATGACCGCACGACGTTGCTGCAAATCACCGACGATATCTCCCATGTAGGCTTCGGGAGTGGTGATCTCCACTCGCATGACAGGTTCCAGCAGCGTTGGCCCGGCCGCTTGCAGCCCGCGATCAAATGCGTCGCCGGCCGCGATCCGAAAAGCCACTTCGTCGCTGCCATCCTCGTGCACGTCGCCCCCGGTAACGCTGATGCGAACCCCGGTCAACGGGAATCCGGCTAACAATCCACCCCCGGCGGCACGTTCCCGCAACTCGTCGAGCGCCGCGGTCCGCGGCCCATTGGGGATCTTGGTGTCGACTGGCAAGCGATCGAAAACCTGCACCGGCGAGGAAGGATCCTCCAGCGGTTCCACGGTCACATCGAGCCGAGCAAACATCTGCGTGGCTCCGATTTGCCGATTGCATTGTCCGACCACGTTGGCTTTGCTGGCAATCGTTTCGTGGTAGTTGACTCGAGGCTTGTAGAATTTTACGTTCAACCCGAAGTCGCGAGTCAAACGGTGCTGGATGACTTCCAAGTGCAGCTCGCCCATCCCGCTGATCAGAGTTTGCCCCGTCTCGGCGTTTTCGACCGCGTTGAAGGTGGGATCTTGCCGTTTAAGCATCTCCAAGGTCTCGGCCAGCTTTCTGCGGTCGGCCGTGCTCTCAGGCTCGATCGCCATGCTCAACACGGCGCGAGCGAATTTGATGCTGGGCAGCTCGACAATTTCGCGGGTATCACAGAGGGTATCCCCGGTGATGGCAAATCGCGGCCCGATTACGCAGACAATTTCACCAGCCGGTGCCGCATCAATCTGGCCATCTCGCTCTTTCTTACTGGCGTGAATCTGCCAAAGTTGAGCGACGTTTTCTTTCTTGTCTCGATTCGGACAATAGACGCGCGAGTTGGCAGTCAAGGAGCCGCTGTAAACTCGCACCCAATAGTTGTCACCAGTCTTGGCTGGCAAAATTTTAAACACCAAGCCGCAGAAAGGTTCTTTGGGATCGGGGGCGCGGGAAATTTTGTCTTTCGATTCCGCGTCGATGACTCCTTGAACGGGAGGCCGGTCGAGCGGACTGGGCAAATAGTGCCCGACACCATCGAGCAACGGATTGACCCCGATGCCGTGCAGCGCCGAACCACAAAACACCGGCTGGATTTGTCGGCGCAGACACCCATCCCGGATGGCCGCGCGAATCTGCTCGACGGTGATCTCACGCTCTTCCATGGCCGCCATCGCGAGGGCGTCGTCGACTTCGTAGAGCGACTCCAGCAGTTGTTCTCGATAGAGCGTGGCCTCATCCGACAGTTCTTCCGGAATGGCGACCTTGCGAACCACCTTACCGTCACTCTCCGGATCGAACTCGAGCAGCTCCATCGTCACCAAATCGATGACGCCCCGAAAAGGGTTGTTCA
>CAZHTX010000162.1:0-11474 GCA_964535475.1 uncultured Pirellulaceae bacterium | reverse complement strand
CAAGGTCGCTACGGTCTGCCTCGAACATGGCAAACCAGACCCACGTCCGAAGATGGCTTACCAAATCGTGCCCCTGGAAGTGATTTCAGCCGACCCACGAGTCGCACAGATTTGCCGAATGTTGTCACACGGTCGCGTCACGCAGAACGTGGCGCAAGCCGCTGCTTGGCACTACACCGACAACATGGGCTGGACCGACCTGGCACTGAAGAATCGTGTGGTCAGCAAGTACACCGGCAACATTCCGTTCTTTTCGCGGATTGAGTTGCATCAAGCGATGTTGGTGGCTTCCGAAGCTGCTCGGCTCGCCGATGAAGCCAGCAAAGAGAACGACAAGTACGCTGAGAACTGATTGCTAAATTAGCAACTTGGATCATCGTTCAAACAACGAAAGCGTTGGCTGCGAAACATTGCAGCCAACGCTTTTTTATTGCGCCGAATTGAGACGCGTTAAACGGTCGCCGCAGCAACCGCTCGCCGCAAAGTTGCCCGCAGCGCCTGTTCCTCGCTCTCCGCTCGCCGTTTCGCCTCGTCGATCTGTTGCTGCTGTGCCTTTTGCCATTGGCGGAATTGCCGTTCCCGCAAATCGGCCAGCGCATCCCGCGCATTCAGCTGACTCTCGCGCGCATCGACCTCCGCTCCCCAGTGCTGTAGCTGAGAGATGAGATCCGCAGCGTGTAACCTCAGCAGGTTGTCAGCCCAAGCTAGCTGCCCATCCTCTTGGATAGCCTGCTCATTGATGACGGGTTGAGCTTCAGCGACCACATCCATCCCGGCTGGCGGCACAGGCGGAAGATTCGCTGGCGTTCCCTGAGGCTGATGCATTGACCGCTTGCCTGCGCTCCGCAGCGGATGCGGCGTATCGATGCGTTGTTGTCGCCCCAGCGGCAATTCGGCTTCCTGCGGCGAGTCCGTCAAGAAATTAGTGGAGAAAATTTGTCCGGACATGATGGCGTCGGGGCGCTGGGGGAACGATGCTGACCCCGTGCGGCGGAGACGAGCTGGTATTACTATATCGGAATCGACCTGCCGGTTTGAGTAGTTCACGAAGATTAACGCGAACTACAGCGGATCTAACGAATGCAGCGGTTGTGGGAATAGTCCGGTCGGTAAAACGTGCTGAAACGACCGCCACTAGGCGAAAATTCCGTCGCTGTCTGTCCACTGGTCTGCGGTGGGATAGGATATCTGCAGTTGGTTTTTCAATGGTATTTCGTGCTTATCTTGGCACCAACAGCCGCTTCAGCGTTTGCCGCGGTGCACCACGGTTTTCGATCCGCTGAATAGGGTCCAGTCGTAGTCTCTAAAATAGGTAAATCAGTTGTTATGGAGTTCACATCCAGGTCGACGCTGCTTGCGTTGGCAATTGTCGTTTCCTTCTTCGCTGGTGGTTTTCCCGCAGCGGTAGCTGCCGAACCTGTCACCGAAGCACGCTTTCGGAAAGTCGTCGATGGGGCGATTGTCTATTTGCGTGGCCAAGCGGAAGCGGGTGAAGGCGCGTTGAGCGGGCAATCTGGCACGGGAATCACCAGTCTCGGCGTGCGAGCCGTGCTGGAGCATCGCCCCACGGCGATCGACAATCCAGCCATCCAGCAGGCGCTCGCTTTCTTGCAATCCAATGTGCGGAGTGACGGCGGCATCTATGCAGTCGGCTCGACGCATCGCAACTACGAAACGTGCCTAGCCATGAGCGCCTTTCAGATTGCGAATCGCGATGGCAAATATGACGAGATTCTGGCAGCCGCCGAAAAATTCGTCAAAGGCATTCAGTGGGATCAGGGGGAAGGGCTGGAGTCGAGTGATCCGGCTTACGGTGGCGCCGGGTACGGACGGCACAAGCGGCCCGACTTGTCCAATACGGCGTTCATGATGGAGGCCCTGCATCAACTTGGCAGGGGGCCTGAAGACGAAGCGATTCAGAAGGCCTTGTTGTTTGTCAGCCGCACCCAAAACTTGGAATCGGCTGCCAACGACACCCCACACGCGGCAAAAATAAATGATGGCGGGTTCTACTACACCCCAGCGGCGGGAGGCGAGAGCCAAGCTGGCAAGACCGTCGATGGCGGTCTCCGCAGCTATGGCTCGATGACTTACGCTGGCCTGAAAAGCATGCTGTACGCTGGCGTCGAAAAAGACGACCCTCGAGTCGTTGCCGCTTTAGATTTCATTCGCAACCACTACAGCCTAGAAGAAAACCCTGGGATGGGGGCTGCGGGGCTTTATTACTACTATCACACGTTCGCCAAAGCTTTAGATGCCGCGAACATCGACGTGTTGACCGATGATGCAGGCGCCTCGCACAACTGGCGGGAAGATTTATTTGAGCGGCTCGAAAGCCAACAAGCGGCTGATGGTTCGTTTGTGAATCAGGAAAATCCACGTTGGTTGGAGGGCGATCGTTCGCTGGTTACCGGCTATGCGCTGCTGGCACTCGCTTATTGCCAACCAGAAAAGTAGCTTTTTTGATGACGATTCGACAGCCACCTGTGAGACCAGTTAGAATTCGTACTGAAACGAGGCTGCGGCCTCGTGACTTGCTCCGAATTCTAAAATCCCAGGTGGCTCTCCATGCAACGACATCTTCGCATTACTCCCGTAGTCTGTTTGCTCGCCAGTCTCCTGCTGTCATTTCCGCTCAACGCGCGAGCGGCGGATGATGGTGAAACCCCGGCAGCGGATCAGCAAGAAGCTGCCGCAGTGGAACAGGAAACAGCGGCAGCCGATTCGCAAGCAAGCACCGCGGCTTGGCCGGCAAAATGGGTGACTTCGCTCGCCGTGCTGGGAGAGGGCGACGTCGCGGTAGCGGCGACCGCTGAGGGACTGCTGTACCGCGAGGCTTCGGTTGTCGAATTTAGCCTCGGCGAGCTGGCTGGCGCCACTCCGCTGTACCAGCATCCAGCCAGCGTCTGGGCGGTGGTTGGCGATGCCCAACGCGTCATCAGCAGCGACTATCAGGGTAATTTGGCCGTCTACGACCGAGCCGCTGGTGAACTGGTCATGCACGAGGGTGTGCTAGAAAAATGGACACGCTGTTTGGAATTCGACCCGGCGGGTGAGCACGTTGTTGCTGGCAATGAAGTCGGAAAGTTGTTTGCTTGGTCGCTGGAAAAAGGAGCGATCGCCAAGACGCTCGAAGTCGACGCGCAGCAAATCTACGCGATTGCCTTCTCGCCGGCGGGAGACCAGTTAGTCGCTGCCGATGGAGCGGGGCATTTGCATTTAGTTTCCTGGCCCGAACTGGCCAGTCAGCGTACGATCGAACTGGGCGAACAGGCAATTTGGGAGGTTAGTTTTTCTGCCGATGGCAACCACCTGATCGCCGGCGGGGCGGATCAGAAGCTGTGGCGAATCGGTTTGGCGGAGGGTGCCGAACCGGAGGTGCTGGCGACAACCGGCGACTGGATTTCTGCGCTGGCAGTCGACAAAGATTCGGGCGAAATCATCTTGGCAACGTTGACGGGACAAATCATGACGCTCTCCGCCCAGGGAGCCGAGCCTCAACTGGCTGCGGAATTACCCAGCGGAGTCTGGGCCTTGCTGATGCCCGGCTCGGGAAAATTGTTGGCGGCGACGCGAAAACACGCGATTGCCGGTCTGGGACGTGCCTGGACGCTGACCTATTTGGACGAATCGGCCGAGACAAGTTCGGAATAATCGGCAGAGGTGCTCGCTCAGTTACCGTAGCACCTATTGGAAAATCGCTAACCGCCGGTTCGCTCCCGATTTCCGGTAGGTTCTTATGCTCCCGGTCTTTTAAGCAGTGGTCTCCTGAAAACTTGAGAAACGGATGACAGACAGTCCATCGGCGGAATCGCCTCCGCCGCCTGAGGTTTCCGATGCCAACCGCTCGCGACGATATATCGTCCGCTGTGGCGTGATGCGACTGCTCTGCGTACTGGATGCGAAACAGGACTTTACCTATGCCGCTCGCGTGCTTTGTCGGACGCCGCGGGGGGTGGAAGTTGGAGAAGTCTTATGCGAGGCAACCGAGCGAGCGATTTCGCAATTGGATGAGCCCCCGTCGGGAGCGATTCTCCGGCCGCTGAATGATCAGGATAGTTTAGAAATAGAGCGGATCACGGCGGCGAGCGGTGATGATTTCGCCAAATGTCAGCAACAGATTACCGCCCTGGGTTTGCGGATGCAGTTGGTCGACATTGAGCGATTATTTGGTGGCGAGCGGGTGGTCGTCTATTATTTAGCCGAAGAACGCGTCGACTTTCGGCAGTTGGTACGGCAATTGGCTGCCGCGTTGCAAACGCGGGTGGAAATGCGTCAGATTGGCGTTCGTGACGAAGCCAAACTGCTGGCCGATTATGGCGATTGTGGCAAACCGGTCTGTTGCAATACGCATTTGTCGAAGATGCCGCCCGTATCGATGAAGATGGCCAAGCTGCAAAAAGCCACGCTTGATCCGGCAAAAATTTCGGGTCGCTGTGGCCGGCTGAAATGTTGTTTAAGATATGAATTCGACACGTACGACGAATTGCGCCGCGAGCTGCCCTCGCCCGGCTCACGCGTGGTTACCGAAGGCGGGCCGGTAACGGTTTTACAACAAGAAATTTTGTCTCAACAATTGTTGGTTCAAACCGAAGACAATCGGCGTATACTGATCGCGTCCAGCGAAGTCCTGAGCGTGATCAGTCGCGGCGGAACCAAGCAGGGCGGGAAGAAGAAGTCTGGCCAATGACCTCCTCAGAGAACGGAAGATGAACGCTGCTCAACGTGCGATGACCCAACTCCTCAAACGTGATCAACGCTTCAAATTAGAAGCCTATGTGTTTGTTCGCGATGCTCTGGCCTTTGCCCACCGGGCGATGACGGCGGAGTCGATTCCAGACCCTGACGATGAAGATGCGCGACATCTAACTGGTCAACAACTCTGCGAGGCTTGCCGCTTGCACGCGTTAGAGCAGTTTGGCTACCTGGCTCCGTTGGTGTTGGCCAATTGGGGCCTCACGACGACCAGTGATTTTGGAGATGTTGTTTATAATTTGATTGAAATTGAACACATGCGAAAAAGTCCGGCCGATCGCCGTGAGGACTTCGACAATGTTTATTCATTTGCCGATGCCTTCGAACCTAAATTTGAGTTGCTCGCTCCCGAAGAAGCTTCATGAATCGCCAAGTTTTAACATTCACCCCAGTGCCCGCTCGTGGGGTGCCGCTATCGTCCGCGATCGCCGGCTTGCTCGTCTTATGTGGAGTGCTGGTATGCTTGCCCGCTAGGCCGCTGCACGCTCAAGCGACTGAGCCCGCCCAGCCGCCGCCCGGCACCGCCACGGCTGACGGCAACGCTACCACAGCGGACGCGGCGGCGGCAGAGCGTAACGATGGTCCGCCGCCCGAGGAGGAGGCTCGCGAGACCTACATGGGTCGGCGGGTAGCGCAGTACATGTCGCACTTGGGGGCTGGATGGTTGATCCGCGACAGTCGCAAACGGGAGGAAGCGACTGATTTGGTCATGAAGCAGTTGGAACTGGAGCCTGGCCAATTGGTTTGCGATATGGGCTGCGGAAACGGATATTACACGTTACGTTTTGCTCGTCAGGTCGCGCCCCGCGGTTTGGTCTTTGCCGTGGATATCCAACCGGAAATGTTGCAGATGTTAGCTGCGCGTGCCGCTCGCGCACGGGTTGACGGAGTGAAACCGGTGCGAGGTGAGATTGCCAATCCCAACTTGCCCGCGAATGAGTTGGACATGGTCTTCCTGGCTGATGTCTATCATGAGTTTTCACATCCCCAATCGATGTTGTATTGGATGCGCCGGTCGTTGAAACCAACTGGGGTGGTGGCGCTGTTGGAATATCGTCAAGAGGATCCGACCGTGCAGATTAAGCCTTTGCACAAGATGAGCAAGGACCAAATCATGAAGGAGTACCAGGCGAACGGTTTCAAGTTGGTACGAGAATTCAACGGCTTGCCGATGCAGCATTTGATGTTCTTCGCTCGCGACGACAGCCCCCTACCGGCGATTGAACCGCAAGCTTGGGTGTTTGGCGAGTAGGGATTTTCTCCCGCCCGCCCGCTCAGCCCCAGTGTTGTTTAATTTTCTCGCGCAGAAATGCCAGCGACTGGGCCATCTCATCCATCCCGTTCATGCCGTCTTCGATGCTGACCCAACCGCGATAGTTGGCCCCGGAAAGTATTGAGAAAATTTGGTCGTAATCGTTTAGCCCCTTCCCCACCACGCCGTGGTTGAGAAAGGGGCTGTAGCCGAGCGTGCCGTCGGTCTGCCGCAGCTCGTCCAGCGTATGACCGGGCTCCAGGTAACGATCGCTGGCGTGCATGCTAACCACGCGATGCTTGACCGCCTCAAGCAATTCTAAAGGGTCATCCCCGGCCACGATCGCGTTCGATGGGTCGTATTGCACGCCGAAGAATTCTGTCTCTTCGATTCCCGCGAGCAACTCGAGGAAGACATCCATTTTCTGAGCGAATTCGGGATACTTCCAGTGCCCATCCTTGTAATGATTTTCAATGCCCAGGATGACACCATGTTGACGAGCGGTGGGCAAGCAAGCGTTGATACATTCGGTGACCCAGCCCAGGCCTTGCTGGCGTTCGACCTCCGGATAACGCTGCCCGCTGAGCACGCGGCAAACAACTCCCTGGCCGCCCAAGGTGGCGGCGATTCGAATCATCTGTAATTGATATTCAATCGCCCGCTGGCGCGCGTCGGGATCGGGATTCGTGAAATCAGGTGAACAGCAGAGCATCGGCATGGCAAATCCGGCTTGTTGGATTTGCGCGCCGATCCCTTTCACGTAGTCGATGTCTTCCGGATGCCAAATGAATCCCTCGTACATTTCCAGACCGTCACAATCGAGCCCCCGCGCCTCCTCGATCCATTGTTCCACGGACATCGATTTTTCGTGGGAGATGGCGTCCAGGTAGCACTTGGGAAACGCTGATAAGCGGACAGCCTGTTGCTGACTTGCATTCATGATGGCGGGACCAGTTGGAGGTTGTTGGTTTTCTCTCCCGCTCAAGCTTACTGGCTGCCGTTACCTTGACAAGTGTGCTGGCTGCCCCGCTTTGCTGCCTGATTGGCGTATTGGGTGCAAGTTTCAATTAAGTGTTTACGATCGAGCGGCTTGGTCATGTAGTCATCACACCCAGCGTCGATGCATTTTTGTCGATCCCCGGCCATGGCGTGCGCGGTGAGCGCGATTATGGGCTGCTGGATACCAAAATCTCTCAACCGTTGAGTAGCCTTATAACCGTCGAGTTCGGGCATTTGCATATCCATTAGAATCACCTGCGGTCGCTCTTCGTCGCTGGCCTTTTCGATCGTTTCTGCCGCGATCCGTCCGTTCTCGGCGACAGTCACCTCCGCGCCTGCTTTTCTTAATAGGAACGACACTAATCGCTGGTTGTCGGGGCCGTCTTCCGCCAACAAAATTCTGACGCCCGCTAGTGGCTGTGGAGGCTGCTCCGTGCTGATGCGTTGCTGATTGACCGGTGCGGGGATTTTCTCGGCAGGCGCTTGCAACACCGAAATTAACGGCACATCGGGTAGGCTGGCCGTCGGAATGGAGACGATAAATGTACTGCCCTGACCATATTTTGACTCAATGGTTAGCTCACCGCCCAGAATCTTGGCCAGCGCGTTGGAAATTCTCAATCCCAAACCAGTGCCACCAAACCGCCGTGTCATCGAAGTGTCGGCTTGCGAAAAAGCGTTGAATTGGGCGATCGCGCTAACCTGCTCCGGCGTCATCCCAATTCCGGTGTCGATCACGCGAATTTGCAAGAGATTCGATTCCGGATGAAAGCAAGCAGCAATCGTCACGCTACCGATTTCCGTAAACTTGATCGCGTTTCCGACGAGGTTGAGCAGCACTTGGCGTAGTCGAGTGGGGTCGGTTTCAACGCGTTCCGGTAGAAGTGAGTCATAACGTAAAGTCAACTTTATCCCTTTGCCCCGCGCCCTTGGTTCCAATAAGGCGACAACTTGATCGAGCAATTCTTGGGGGTTCATCGCAATCCGCTCCAGCGTCATCCTACCCGCTTCGATCTTCGACATATCGAGAATGTCGTTAATAACTGAGAGCAAATGATCCGCGTTAGAGCGAATGATGTTTAAGGCTTCGAGTGATTGTTGTTCATTGCTGCGAGTGTCATGATCACCGACCAACAGATCGGTGTAACCAATAATCGCCGTCATGGGAGTGCGAATTTCGTGACTCATGTTTGCCAGGAATTCGCTCTTCGCCAAACTGGCTGCCTGTGCGGATTCCAAAGCCGAGTGCACGGTATCAATGTCGATGTGTAAGCCGATCAGTCGAGTGGGATTGCCATGTTTGTCCCGTTCGACGATCTCACCCGCGTCTCGCACCCAAACGTAATCACCCCCCTTGGTCCGCAAACGGTGTTCGCAGCAATAACTGTCGATCTCACCGGCTAAGTATTGGCAGACCTTTCCCCAAATGGATTCGATGTCAGCGGGATGGCAAAGATTCTTCCAGGTGTCCAACGTCATTGGCAAATCACCAGGTGGATAACCCAACATAGTGAAAAACGAATCATTGAAATAGACTTGATTGGAGCGAATATCCCAGTCCCACATGCCAATGCCCGCCGCCCGAATCGCCAAGTCGAGTCGCTGCTCGGCTTGCTTCTGCGGTGTGATATCAAACCGCAGTGAGACATACCGCTCAATTTTTCCCGAACTATCGAGTTGCGGCACAATCGTCGAATCGACCCAGTAGAGCGTGCCATCTTTGGCGCGATTGCAAATTTCTCCTCGCCATGGTTTGCCGCTGGAAATCTGTCTCCAAACCTTGATCCAAAATTCCTTGGGATGATGTCCGGAATTAAGGATGCGGTGGTCTCTCCCCAGCAGCTCTTCTTTGGAGTAGCCGCTCACGCGACAAAAACCATCGTTCACATCCACGATTTTTCCAGCGCGATTAGCGATGGAGAAAAGCGTATGGTCATTCATGGTGTTCCGCAGCGCGCGCGTCTCACGGAGCATTGACTCAGCATTTTGGCGAGCTGAGACGGCTTCGGTAATATCGACCTCGATGGCAAAGAAGCCAAGCAGCGCGCCGTTTGCGGAGAATTGAGGCTGGACGTCGAGATCACACCAGCATTTCCGTCCATACTTCGTGTGATTCAACACCCGCCCGCGAAACGGCTTGCCCTCGGAAAGCGCATCACGAATCGCTTGCGTCGAAACAAGATCACCCTGCTGGCAAATCAACCATTGTTCCAGGGACTGGCCGAGCACTTCGTCCGCGGCAAATCCACTGAGTTCGCAATAGCCTTCGTTGACCCACTCGATCTTGCGGTCCGCGCCCGTAAGCACCATGGCGCATTTGGTCTTGCGGGCTAAGGCGGCTAAAATTTGGTTTTCCGGACCATGTGGTAGGCACGACAGCACGCTGCTCCGCGCATGATCGAGCGACGGCATTTTTGCGGCGCTAAAGACAAACCGCCCAAACAATAGTGCTGCGCAAAAAGTTGTTACGACCAGTGCGATTGTGCTCATCACTTCCTGCTAGTTCATTCGCCGAGGGAGTCTAGCGGCTTCGATACTCGATTTCGCTACGGGAAAAACTAGCTCTGTTAGTTCGCCAATTAGGGGAAAACCTGACTGCCATCCAATTTTTGCAGTTTTGTGATCGAAACAATCGCGATTACCGGCATGTTTAGCGGAGCAATTTATTGGAGGATGCTCCAACCAACCATTCGTTTTTTTACTATAAAGCTGGCAAAATATTTAATGTTTACGCAGCCAACAACGATTTGGTAGGTTTGACGAGGTGGCCGCAGCGGAGCAATCGAGATCGTTCTTAGAATACTCACTTTTTCACGGATGCAGCAGTATGGCCAGGGCCGGACAAGGAAGTCCGTTGCCAACGTTCGTTACCGTTCATGACGGAGACGTGCGTGTGGGTGACGCTCCACGCTGTTTCCACAGCAGTCAGCCAGGCGGACCAGTCGGCCCGCTGCTGTTGCTCAAGGTACTCGGCTGCGTCTCGCTGTTGGGACTTCTTGGTGGTGTGGTGGGGGATGTGTTTTCCTTCGGCCCACTTTTAGCCCAGCCCGCATTTGCCCAAGCCGTCATCAGCGACTTGGAAACAGCGACCACGCCCGCAACAGGGATCTCGCCCGACGAATTGCAGATTGGTTTGCGTTTGCAAGTGATTTGTGATTCACCCCGCGCGTTCTCCGGCCAGCTCGAGACCGCTGCGGGGTCTTTATCGGGGGCTGAAAATCTAGGCATGGACGCCAGCAGCACGGGCGCTTACTGGGTGACCGGCGACGGGCGTTCGCTGGCGATCAAACCACGAGGAGTGACGGATCGCCTGGGGGTTGACTTTCAATATCAAGGTGCTCGCGATGGCCGGCTTCAGTTGCGGTTGCGTGTGAACACGTCACCTCAAATGGTCACCGCGGACGGGCTCTCCGATGAGCCGCTTGAGCTAGAGATTGCCCTCAAAGACTTGATCTCCGGTACCGTTGATCGGGAGCTGGTACCTGGCGTCCGGGTTTGGATTGGCCGCCTCCACGGAGACCGTCTGCGAGTTCAGTTTGGTCAACGCGCCGCCCTGGTCTTCGACGCGGAGGAAACGACACCTTGGCAAGTTTCAGCCACTGCCTTGCCTAACATCCCGCCGCGTCCGTTAACACTGAGAATGCTGATTCGCAACGATGCAACGGGCGAAGTCGTCTGGCGGAAAGAGGCCATGGTCGCTGAAGCTGACGCGGAACAGTTGCGGGCTGGAAAGTCCGTTTCAGTCGGCTCGGGCCAACTCGATATGCCCGTCACGGAGGGCACGTATTCGTTAGAGCTTCGCCTCGAAGCAGCCACTTCCAATCGGTTGTTGCTGAGTATCGCTCCGGCCGTGCTGGCACCTGCCGACGAATTGCTGGCAACGCGTGTGGTGCAGTTTGTGGTGTTAGAAAAGTCGCCAACGGTTACCGACCAGGCCCCGTTCAAAACACTGCGAACGTGGACCCCGGCGACCGCATCGTTAATGTCCTTGAATCCCACCAACTTGCTCAGCGGGAACCATTCCGCGGGTGTTGCCGACGTTCCCCTGACGACCGGTCAATTTGCCGGGGAAACAGTGGCCGAACTGACCAGCCAAGGCACCTATTCCCAAGCGATTCCCACCGCCGAGCTGGGGCGACCCCATATCCTCACGATTCGTTACTGGCGAGAACAGGATGTGCGGATGGTTGTCAGTCTTCGTCAACCGACCAGTCCCGATCGAGCGGCTCCTATGGGGATCGATACGGCGGCGATTGACCCCGGATGCAACTCGTTGTCGCCGAACAGTCAGTGGGGTGAGCATCAGGTTGTGTTTTGGCCCCGGGTCGTTAATCCCACCTTGCTCATCCACAATCAATCGCGCGAACATCCGCTGAGAATCCAATCCATCAGCGTAGCAGCTGGCCCGACGAAATTAGCCGAGGGGCGACAATTGGCTAAGCGAGCCGAAGGCCCTGGTGCCGCGTCG
>CAZHTX010000161.1:0-11476 GCA_964535475.1 uncultured Pirellulaceae bacterium | reverse complement strand
ATCCCTCCGCCGCCCTCCGTTTTGTGCTCAGCGGAGCAATCGTCGAAATGGCCACCGAGCGGGCGGAGCAAATTCAAACCACCATCGAAGCCGATGATCAAGCCGCTCAAGCGTTGCTGGAAAGCGTCGGCTTTTCGCTGCAGTACAGCGGCACGGTATATGCCCGCGAGCTGACTTGACGGCTTCCCCCGCACCATGGCTTTCTATCGTCAGCTGATTCGCCCGCTGCTTTTTCGCTGTGATCCGGAATGGGTTCATCAGGCATCGGTTCGAGCTTGTCAGCTGGCTGGCGCCACCGCCCCCACGCGGTTTTTGCTGCGCCGCTTTCGCTCTCCCGCTGATGCTCGCCTGCGTTGCCACGTCGCCGGCTTGCATTTTCCGAACCCCGTGGGGTTGGCCGCCGGTTGGGACAAGAACGGAACTGCGCTGCGAGGTCTCCGGCAGCTCGGCTTCGGTGCGATTGAGATTGGTTCGATCTCCGCAAGACCCTCGACTGGTAACTCGGGAAAGCGGCTGCATCGTTTGACGGCCGATCAAGCCATCCTCGTCCATTACGGAGTTCCCAACTGGGGTGCGGAAGCGGTCGCAGAGCAGCTCGCCGCTGCGGACAGCCCCAATCAACGCGGCCCCAATCAACGCGGCACACGTCCATCACTAACCGACGATTCCGACAGCCACAACGACAGCGATGAAGATGTTCGCTTGGGGATCAATCTGGTCGCCACCAATGATGCCCAAACATGTGGAGCCTCCTTCGCGGACATCGTCGCCGACTATGGTCACAGCTTTTCCCAACTCGCTCCCCAGGCAGATTATGTGACGCTGAATCTCAGCTGCCCGAACGCGGCCGGACATGGCGTTCGCTTTGGCAACGCCACCGACGTCACACAGTTGCTGCAAGTGCTGGCGATGCACATCGACCACCATCCGGCTTGCAAAAAGCCTGTGTTTCTCAAGCTGCTGCCGAAATGGGAACCCGCTGCACTTGATCCGCTGATTGCCGCCTGCGAACCATTTCCTTTCGTGCGTGGCTTTATGTTCAACCTTCCAGCGGGGCAACCGACTAACCTCCGCACCCCGTTGCCACAACGCCAGGGACTCGCGGGAGCCGTATCGGGGCCTCCCGTCCGAGCTCACATGCTGAAATGCATCCGCTCGCTCTACAGCCGCTTACCCGCGAATCGTTTTGTCATCATTGGCGGCGGTGGCATCATGTCCGCCGCAGACGCGTACGAAACCATCCGCCAGGGTGCCAGCTTGATTCAAATCTACACGGCCCTGGTCTATGCTGGCCCCCGAGTGATTCAAGAAATCAATCGGGGGCTGATCGAATTGCTGGACCGCGATGGCTTCGATCACATCCAAGCGGCGGTTGGCGTCGACGTTTAACACACCTGGCATCTAACACACATCGCATCCGCCAGCTGTTAAACTGTCTACGAACCGTCGCAAGCTGCGTACGGCCCGCCAAGCCACGCCCTCACCAGCTCCCAACCCAGTTGCCTCCCCCGCAACCGGACAGGAAGTACCTCATCATGACCGCACCGCATTCCGCCCGAGTTTCCCGCCAACACGGAATTCCAATCCAACGCCTGTTTATGGGCATCAGCCACATCGGGCGGCAGCTGCGAATACCGCGGCTTCTGCTGCTCGTCATCTGTTGTGGCTGCATCATCAATCTGCCCAGCCAGTTGTCGGCAAAGCATGTCTTGGTAGTTGTCGGACCCAGCAATCATCCGCCGGAGACGCATGAAGTTGCCGCGGGCGGTCAATTGATGGCCCACTGTATCGAAACCGCCAAACATGAGGTTTCCTTTCGCGCGACGGTCACCGATCAATGGCCGCGAGACCCCGCTTTGCTGGCTGAAATTGATTCCGTCGTTTTCATCGGCGATCAATTTCCGCCACATCAAATGCCCAATTCGGCAGAAATCATAGCCGATCTGCAGCAGTTGATGGATCGTGGCTGCGGGCTGGTCTGCATTCACTTTGCCACCGGCTTGCGGAACCCAGAAGTGCCAGCCGACGGCCAGCATCCGTTGTTAGATTGGTTGGGCGGGTATTTTGCCAGCCGCTGTGAGCACCATAAATCGACCGCTAAGATTTTTCCCGCTGCTGAGATCCAGCCCGTCGCCAACGATCACCCCGTCACTCGCGGCTGGAAGAAGTTCACCATTCATGATGAACCTTATATCGATAATTATTTTGGTCCCGACAACGCGATGTTGAAAGATCGCACCGTCGCGTTGGCAACCAGCATGCTGCCTCCCGAGTCGCCAACCGAGCAGATTGTTAGCTGGGGAATCGAACGCCCCGACGGGGGCCGCGGTTTCGCCGTGGTGATGCCGCACTATTATCGCAATTGGCAACATGATGACTTGCGAAAGTTAATCATGAATGGCATTTTCTGGACCTCCCAAGTCGACATCCCGAGCAGCGGAATTGAGACCAGTTTGCGTGATTTCCGTCGCAACCCGTCTCCCTCGCCAGCTTGGCCGGCTGTCGGGAACGTTGACCGAGCGTTGCATGATTATTTTGTCGATCAAGTTGAGCAGATCAAACAGCACAGCGATCTCACCCGATTTACTTCTTGGGATCAGTGGCAAGCGACTCAAGCGGAAAATCGCGAAGCGTTGGCCGATATGCTCAGCCTCCGCCCGGAACCCCCTCGCAGCGACTTGCAAGCGACCATTGTTGGTCAAGCTGAGCGAGCTGGAGTGATCGTGGAACGGCTGCACTATCAAGCTTTGCCAGGCTTGTACGTGGCAGCCAATCTGTATCGCCCAAGCGAACAAGAGCAACCACTGCCGGCGGTCTTATATGTCTGCGGCCACAGCAATCAACAAGAAACGATCAATGGTCGCAAGATCGTCTATGGCAATAAAACAGGTTATCAACGGCACGGCGAATGGCTTGCCCGGCACGGCTATGTTTGCTTGATGATTGATACGATCCAGTGGGGTGAATTCCTTGGCCAGCACTGGGGGACTTATCGAGACAATCGCTGGGATTGGCTCTCTCTTGGTTACACTCCCGCTGGCGTGGAAACTTGGAATGGAATTCGCGGACTCGATTACTTGGAAACACGCCCCGAAGTCGATGCTGGAAAAATTGCCGTGACTGGCCGGAGCGGCGGTGGTGCTTACAGCTGGTTCATTGCCGCTTTGGACCAACGCGTCAAAGTCGCCATCCCGGTGGCCGGGATCACCGATCTGGAAAACTATGTGATTGATGGTTGCGTCAGTGGTCATTGCGATTGCATGTTTATGGTGAATTATCATCGCTGGGATTATCCGCAATTAGCCGCCATGATTGCGCCCCGGCCGTTGCTGCTGGCCAATTCAGATCGCGATTCTATCTTTCCGCTCTCCGGAGTCGCGCGCACGCTGCAGCAAATTCAACATATCTACCAGCTGGCCGACGCGGAGGAAAATTTGGGTAGTTGGATTACACCGGGCGTTCATAAAGATACTTATGAGTTGCAAGTCGGCGCGTTTCGTTGGTTGGATTTGCACTTGAAGGAACTGGATCGCCCGATTGCTGAAGCGCCGATCGAAAGATTCGAGCGGGCGGAGCTGAAAGTCTTTGCTGAGTTGCCGGATGATCAACGCGTGACCACAGCGGACCAGCTATTTCGCGAACACCTTGAACGCTTTCAACAACCGGCCGAGCTAACCGGAGCGGCTGGCCGACAGCGCGTGATTGAGCAGCTACGCGAGCGGAGCTTTGCCGGCTGGCCGTCGCCAGCGTCTGCATTAAACCCTGTTCGCATCTGGCAAAATAGTGCCAAAATCGCTCCCGCGGAACTATGGGAATTCTCAGTGCAACCGCATGTGCGTCTAAGAGCGATTGTGCAACTACCGCCGACTTGGGCGACGAAAAAACCGACGACACCTTTGCACTTACACGTTGCCGATGAGGAGGCTTGGCAACAACTCAGCCGGCAAGCGAGCGAACATCTTTTGGAACCGGTTGATCGTCTGCGGGTGACGATCATTCCACGGGGCCTGGGGCCACACCGTTGGTCCGGCACACCGACTGAGCAAATCCATATCCGCCGACGCTTTAATTTGCTCGGCCAAACCGTTGCCGGTATGCAAGCTTTTGATATCACGCGGGCGGTGCAGTTTATGGAAACGCTGGCCGACCAGCAGCCGTTTACCATCACGACCGAGCCAAGCTTGGCAACTGTCACCATGTACGCAGCCGCCATGGCAACTGAACCTTGGCAACTTGGCAACGTCCGGTTGGCGGATAACTATCTGACGGAGTTTCCGTTATTGGGAGCGGCCAGCATTGCCGGCTTGGATGCGCTGCTGCATGGGTTGGAACCATAAGCAAGTTGCGAGAATGCGGGAGCCTATGGGCTTAGATCCTATCCGGAAACCCAAAAGAACCGCGGCTAGCGCCAAAGCGGCTAACGGTTTTCGGATATCTTCTTAGGCAAGAAGATATATTTTTTTGATCACATTTGGGAGATTCTGATGGCGGAAATTGAAGACTTACCCCCGCTCGATCGACGCCACTTCGGTGGCATTTCGGCGGCGGCCATCGCGGCGGTGTTGTCCAACAAATATGTCGCGCAAGCCAACCCGCTGGCGAGCGATCCGTTTGCGTTCAACTATATCCTCGCCTCTTGCATGTATGGCTACGCGGAAGTCGGCACCATCCTTCCCGAAGTGTCAAAAACGGGCGCCACGGCAATTGATATTTGGCCCCGCGTCCATGGGAATCAACGCGAACAATTGACGGAGATGGGGGAAGAAGCGTTTGCCCAGCTACTGCAGCAGCATGGCGTTCAGCTTGGTTGTCTGACGCAGTATAAATTAGGACCGTTTGGGTTGCGGGACGAAATACCATTGGCCGCCCGGTTCGGTTGCCAGACCATCGTGACCGGGGCCCGCGGCCCCAAAGGTTTGCGGGGGAGTGAACTAAAAGCCGCGGTTGCCGATTTCGTCGAACAAATGAAACCTCATTTGGAACTGGCGGAGGCGCACGGCGTTACGATTGCCATCGAGAACCACGGCAACAATTTGATTGATTCGCCAGATTCGCTGCATTATCTCGTCGAATTGCGACCCAGCTCACACTTGGCGGTGGCCTTTGCCCCATATCACTTACCGCAAGATGAAGCGTTGCTGGCGAAACTGATCAGCGATTTGGGGGCGGGCATTGTGATGTTTTATGCTTGGCAGCACGGCAACGGCTGCATGCAGGCTCAACCGAAAGAGCAAGAGTTGCTGCAGATGCCTGGACGTGGACCACTCGATTTTGCTCCCCTGGTCGAAGCACTGCAAGCGATTGATTACCAAGGTTGGACCGAGATCTTCATGCACCCCTATCCACGTGGCTTACCAATCATGGAAAGCACAGAACAAGTTACCGCGGAGATCAATCGGTCTCGCAAGTATCTAGCAGGGGTGATCTCATGAGCTGGCCGAAATATATCTCTCCCGCACGTTTGCGGCCATCACTGACGGGAATATTGCTGCTGTGCGGATTTGGATTTTCCAGCGAGATTCGCGCAGACGATTTAGCGCCGCTGCAATATAACAATCCGGGGCTGGCGGTTGATTTGGGCGTGGGGCTTTGGGCCTGGCCACTCCCCTGGGATGTTGACGGCGACGGCGACTTTGATTTGCTCGTTTCTTGCCCCGATAAACCATCCAATGGAGTTTGGTATTTCGAGAACACCAGCGGGCACACTGCGGTCAATCCAATGCCGGTATTCGCTCCGGCAAAGCGACTGAGCGGAACCGTCCATTATGTGATGCCCAGCTACGTTAACGGCGAGATGCGTGTGTTATCCCCGGGGCTGGAATATGAAAACTTTACCCAGAGCGGTTTAAAGGAAAAGACCAAGTTGCCGCTGGCGGCTAATTTTTACAAACCACGCTGGGAGACCAATAAGGGGCCCCGCGTTCGCCACAATCAATGGCGTTATGTCGATTACGATGGTGATGGGCTGTTGGATTTAGTCGTTGCCGTGGAGGACTGGAGCGAGTACGGCTGGGATGATGCTTGGGATGCCGCCGGGGAGTGGACGCGAGGGCCATTGCATGGGTTCGTGTTCGTAATGATCAATCAAGGCACCAACGATGAACCCCAGTACGCTGATCCGCTGGAGCTGACCGCTGGCGACGAGCGGTTGGATGTCTATGGTTGTCCCTCGCCTAACTTTGTTGATTTTGATCACGACGGAGATCTCGATTTGCTGTGCGGCGAGTTCATTGATGGGTTTAGCTACTTTGAAAACATTGGCACGCGACAGCAACCAAGATATGCTCCGGCCCGGCGAGTGCTCGATAGCACTGGCGAACCTCTGAGCATGCATTTGCAAATGATCGTGCCGGTCGCTTTTGATTGGGATCGTGACGGCGAATCCGACTTGATCGTGGGTGACGAAGATGGTCGCGTGGCATTTGTGAGGAATACTGGCCAACGCGGTCCGACGGGCGTGCCAATTTTTGACCCGCCGCAATACTTTCAACAACAAGCTGACGAGTTGAAATGCGGTGCTTTGGCGACTCCTTGGGCGGTCGATTGGGACAGCGACGGTGATTTGGATTTGGTCTCTGGTAACACCGCGGGAACGATTGAGTTTTTTGAAAACTTGAGTGGTCCGGGAGTGGAGTTCCCGCGCTGGAACGCGCCAGTGCCCTTACAAGTGGATGGGCAAACGTTTCGCGTGCTGGCGGGTCCTAATGGCAGCATCCAAGGACCTGCGGAAGCCAAATGGGGATATACGACGATCTGTGCCGCGGATTGGAATCACGATGGTTTACCCGATGTGTTGTATAACTCCATCTGGGGAAAAGTGATGTGGTTGGAAAATGTGGGAACACCGTCGAAACCGAAGTTGCTGGCCCCGCAACCGATCGAAGTCCAATGGTCGGGTGAGACTCCCAAGCCGGCCTGGACATGGTGGCAGCCGGAGGAAAAATCACTGGTCACGCAGTGGCGAACAACTCCGGTGGTCGTCGACTGGAATGCCGACGGTTTGAACGATTTAGTCATGTTGGAACAAGCGGGGTTTCTCGCCTTTTTCGAGCGGGAGAGGGTTGATGGTACGTTGCGTTTACGGGAACCTCGACGCGTCTTTCGTGCTGAAAATTCCACCACACCGTTGCAACTCAATAGCCGTGCGGCGGGTGGCAGTGGACGTCGCAAGCTGTGCGTCACGGACTGGGATGGGGATGGAAAAATCGATTTCTTAGTCAACTCCGTCAACGCGAATTGGTTGCGGCAAACGGAGGATGCAGCAGGCTATTGGACGTTGGCCGATGAAGGGCCAATTGTTAGCAAGAATATTCAAGGTCATACCACCAGTCCTTGCGTGGTTGATTTTAACGGTGATGGGATCGACGATTTCATCGGCGGAGCTGAAGATGGCCGCTTTTACTATTTGCGCAACCCTCGCGGCGACGGCCAGCCCTCACCGGCTCGCTAAGGCATTATGAACGACTATTTCACTTCGCTCGATTGGCTGGTTCTGGTTGGTTATTTCGCCGCCATCATGGGATTGGGTATCGGCTTTCATCGCCGCAATCGGTCGAGCGAAGATTTCACCGTCGGTGGACGCGCACTTTCAGGCTGGTTGTGTGGGCTTTCGATTTTTGCCACGTATCTAAGTAGCATCAGCTATCTCGCGCTGCCCGGGTCGTCATTTGTTAGCAACTGGAACGCGTTTGTTTTTTCCTTAACCTTGCCGGTCGCGGCCTGGATTGCGACCGTTTGGTTTTTGCCTTACTACCGTCGCACGCAGGAGATTTCTGCTTATGCGATGTTGGAACGCCGCTTTGGCCCCTGGGCGCGGATTTTCGCTAGCGAATTCTATTTGCTTTATCAGATTGCCCGCATGGGTGTGGTGATGTATCTGATGGCGCTACCGATGACCGTTATCTTCGGTTGGGATATCCGCTTGGTGATTCTCGCGACTGGCGTGGTTGTTACGGTGTACGCTTTCGTCGGTGGCATCATTGCCGTGATTTGGGCCGACGCAATACAAGCGGTGGTGTTAATGATTGGGGCGATCGTCGCTTTGGGCGTGATCCTGTGGGGAGTTCCTGGTGGTTTGAGCGGTGTGTTGGAGCTGGGGAGTTCCGAGCAAAAATTTTCTTGGGGGGAGACCAAGTTATGGGAATTTTCTGAAAAGACAGTGTGGGTGATGTTCGCCTACGGAGTGATGGAAAACATTAAAAACTTTGGCATCGATCAAAGTTATATCCAACGTTATATCGCTTCGCGTGACGATCGCGAAGCTCGCCGCAGCGTCTGGCTCGGTGGCTTGTTATACATTCCCGTCAGCGGGTTGTTCTTTTTTATTGGCAGCTCGCTGTTCGCGTTCTATGAGTCGCGGCCAGAAGAGTTAGCCGAGGTCCGAAAGATTGTCGCCCGTCAACAGTTGATGCAAGCCGGTACGCCACCAGTGTATGAAGTGCAGCCGTCCGGTGAACTGCAATTGACAGCAACCTACGCGAGCCAAGTGGAGGAAAAGGCTGAACAGTTGCCCCCTGAAGCGATCGGGGACCGCGTCTTTCCGCATTTCATTGCCGCGCATTTGCCAATGGGAATGACGGGGTTGTTGGTGGCGGCTATTTTCGCGGCGGCGATGAGTACCGTTTCTACCTCATTGAACTCGTCGGCCACCTTGATCATGACCGACTTTCGCCGTTTCATTCGTCCGCAAGCTAATGACCGCAGCCTGATGCGCTGTCTGTACGGAGCGACCGTGGTGTGGGGGATTGCTGGCACCGTCATGGCACTTGCCCTGGTACCGCTCACCGAGAACGTGTTAACTATTTGGTGGACGTTGTCGAGCGTGCTGGGAGCGGGAATTGTCGGCTTGTTTTTGCTGGGTTTAATCTCCCGCCGAGCGACTAGTTTCGACGCGCAGATAGCTTTTGCGTTGGGGATGCTGGTGGTCGGCTGGATGGCAGCTTCGCAAACGGATTATTGGCCGAGCAGCTGGTCGGCCTGGCAAAGCCCTTTCCACAGTTATTTAGTGATCGTCGTGGGGCCAGCCACAATTTTGGGAACGGGTATTGCCCTTGCACTTCGGCATGACGCACCCACACAGCAAAAAGAAAATTCATGAGTAAAGATTTAATTCGCAGTGATCTGCCGCGAGAAGCAATCGATGAATTACGAGAAGCCAAGCGTACGTTAGAACATCACGGTTTGGCCGACCGACTGACCGAATTGATTGGGGCACCGATTACGGCATCCTTAAAAATGCTGCCCGACGTTGCCGAAGACTCACTGAAGATGGCAGTCAACAAGTCATTGCAAGTGGCTTTGACCACGGCAGTCAAAAGTTTGGGGGAACAAACCAGCAAAGGCCAGCCGCGATTGTTCAGCAACCGCCTGTTAGCCGGTTTGTCAGGAGCCGCCGGTGGCGCTTTTGGTCTCTCCGCGGTGGCTCTCGAGTTACCCGTGTCGACTGTGCTGATCTTACGCAGTATCGCCGATATCGCTCGCAATCAAGGTGAGGATTTAAGCAACATCGAAACACGGCTGGCTTGTCTGGAAGTGTTTGCCATCGACGGCGGCAGGCAGAGTCGTATCGACGATAGTACCGAGTTGGGCTATTTTGCCGTCCGCGCTGCTCTGTCCAAACAAGTCGCGGATGCTTCGCAGTATGTGCTGAAACATGGGGTGCGGGATACTGCTGCCCCGCCACTGGTCAAGTTCTTAGGAAAAATCGCTAACCGTTTCGGAGTGGTGGTCAGCGAAAAATTGGCCGCTCAAGCGATTCCCGTCGTCGGAGCTGTCGGTGGGGCGTTGATTAACAGCTATTTCATTGACCATTATCAAAATCTGGCCCGCGCTCATTTCACGGTGCGAAGGTTAGAACGCGAGTACGGCAGCGCGACAGTTCGTCGAATCTATGATGATTCACCTGACACATAAAGTGGTCTCGGCTGCCGTGATGACTCTGTTGCAGCAAATTCCAGCCGCCCCTCGCGGACTACTGCGGTAGAATCGGAGTCAAGAAGATGCCGCTGTCCGGCTGGATAACGTCAATCATAAGGAAAAACCTTATGAATCATTAGAATTTACCTTACGATCATGAAGTGTCATTTGTATGCCCGCAACTAAATTGACCACCCGCCAGCTGGCCGATGGAACTGAGTTTCCCACTTTGGGATTAGGAACTTGGAAAATTCCTCAGGAGATCGTTCCAGACACGATCGTCGAAGCGGTCCGATTGGGTTATCGTCATTTCGATTGCGCTTGCGATTACGGAAATGAGTCTCAAGTGGGCGCCGGTTTGGCTGAGGCAATCGAGCGGGGCGATTGTCAACGCGATGACTTGTGGGTGACATCCAAATTATGGAACACTTATCACGAGCCCCAGCATGTGCGTGCCGCCTGTGAACGTTCGTTGGCCGATTTGCAATTGGATGTACTCGATCTGTACCTCATTCACTTTCCCATTGCCTTGGCTTTTGTTCCCTTCGAGGAGCGTTACCCGCCTGAGTGGTTTTTTGATCCTCAGGCTGACAAGCCGGCAATGAAACCGATCAAAGTTCCCTATGCGGAGACGTGGGGAGCAATGGAGGAATTAGTGCAAACCGGGTTAGTCAAACGCATTGGGGTTTGCAACCTTAACGCATCAATGTTGCGTGAGGTGTTAAGTTATTGCACGATCCGTCCGGCGGTGCATCAAGTGGAAATGCATCCTTATCTTCAACAACCTCGCTTAAAACGTTACTGCGACGATGAGCAGATTGCGGTCACGGCATTCTCTCCACTTGGTGCCGATTCCTATATTCCGTTGGGGATGGCGGGAGCGGATGAGCGGGTGTTAGCAGAACCCGCGCTGACGGCGATCGCCGCCGCGCGAGGGAAAACAGCGGCTCAAATTGCGTTGCGATGGGCGATCCAACGTGGCACGGTGGCGATTCCCAAATCTCAAAGCCCACAACACTTGGCGGAGAATCTGGCAATTTATGATTTTGAGCTTAGTGACGAGGAGATGCAGGGCATTGATAGTTTGGAACGCGGGCGTCGCTTCAATGATCCGGCAGAATTTGGTGAGCGGGTGTTTAATACGTTTTTCCCTATTTTTGATTAGGCGTCGATCCGTGAACTGTTAGCGGTTTTGGCGCTAGGCATCGTTCCCTTGCACGTGTGTTGT
The DNA here is from genome assembly GCA_964535475.1 of uncultured Pirellulaceae bacterium. Classification (GTDB taxonomy): domain Bacteria; phylum Planctomycetota; class Planctomycetia; order Pirellulales; family Pirellulaceae; genus Laterigemmans. The sequence continues at coordinate 333 of CAZHTX010000161.1, read as the reverse complement.
TTGGACTATTAGCGGTTTTGGCGCTAGCCACCGTTCTCCAGGTCTGGAGCGGATGAATTTTGCATTTTTCATTCTCCACTTTTCCTTAATCATTCTTTCGTTGCGGCTAACCGGGCGCTGACTTTTCCGACTGGGGTTGGGTCGCCGGGCTGATCGCCCCGGCGTATTACGGCGCGGGCCCCCTCGTCCCCGAGAGTCTTTTCGTTGGGCTGGGCTTTGGTTGCTAATGAGTAATACGCTGACCTAAACGCCTGCGGGTCAAACGGCTAACGGCAAACGGCTAACGGCTAACGGCTAACGGCTAACGGCTAACTGCTAACGGCTAACGGCTAA
>CAZHTX010000160.1:0-11540 GCA_964535475.1 uncultured Pirellulaceae bacterium | reverse complement strand
CTTGATGCCCATCTTCAAAGCGCCCGAGGGCGACAATGACGGTGGCTACGCGATCAGCAGCTATCGCGAAACGAATCCCAGCTTGGGTACCATGGCGCAACTCCGCGAACTGGCCACCGAACTGCGCCACCATGGAATTTCATTAGTTCTCGATTTCGTCTTCAATCACACCTCCGACGAACATGAATGGGCTCGCAAAGCACTGAGCGGTGATCCGGAATTCCAAGAATACTATTATATGTATCCGGATCGCACCGTCCCCGAAGCGTACGAAGCCAGCTTGGGCGAAGTCTTTCCCGATGAACACCCCGGTGCGTTTACCTATCGCAGTCGCATTGGCAAATGGGTTTGGACCACGTTCTATAATTATCAGTGGGACCTCAATTATCAGAACCCCGAAGTCTTCGTGCAGATGTTGCGAGAAATGCTCTTCTTGGCCAACCAGGGTGTCGAAGTCTTACGGATGGATGCGGTCGCCTTTATCTGGAAAAAGGTCGGCACCAATTGCCAGAACCTGCCGCAAGCCCACTGGTTACTGCAAGCCTTCAACGCGGCGGTGGCAATGTCGGCCCCGGCAATGGTCTTTAAATCCGAAGCCATCGTCCATCCCGACGAGGTGCGCAAGTATGTTCGCGCCGATGAATGCCAGCTCTCTTATAATCCCCAGCTGATGGCGCTGCTGTGGAACGCCCTGGCGACTCGCGAAGTTCGCTTGCTGGAAACCGCCATGCGACGGCGGTTTAGCATTCCACGTGATTGCGAGTGGGTCAATTACGTCCGCAGCCATGACGATATCGGCTGGGCTATCTCCGATGAAGACATTACCGCTGTCGGCTTTGACTGCCGGGATCACCGCCGCTTTCTAACCAACTTTTACACCGGCAAATTTGCCGATAGTTTCTCCCGCGGTTTACCCTTTCAAATCGACCCTCGCACCGGCGACGGACGGGTCAGCGGGACCACGGCCTCGCTGGCCGGCCTGGAGGAAGCGTTGGAGCTGGAAGATGAAGAGTTGACCGACTTGGCGGTCAAACGCATCTTACTGCTGCACGGTGTGATCATGACGATCGGCGGCATCCCGTTGATCTACCTGGGCGACGAACTGGCCACGCTCAATGACCGTTCCTTTGCCACCGATCCCGTCAAAGCGGGCGATTCACGCTGGGTGCATCGTGGCAAGTTTGATTGGGAACGTGTAAACCTTCGCCGCGACCGCGATCACCCCGTCGGACGCGTCTACCAGGGACTGCTGAGGCTGATCCAGCTGCGCTGCCAAAACTTGGCTTTCGGTGGCGGACCAACTGAATTTATCGATACCGGCAACCCCCACGTGTTCGGCTATTTCCGCGACCACGAAGACCACGGCGTGATGATCTTGGCCAACTTTACCGAGTCACCACAACGCCTCGAGGGTCGTCGCTTGCGATTGCTCGGCCTCCGCCGCACCGTGGTCGATCAAATCTCCGGACAAACAATCACGGCCGCCCAAGAAATGCTGATGGCCCCCTACCAATTTGTAGTATTGGCTCGCAACTCCTAGGCACGCCAGACCTGATAGCGATCGATCACGCCATACTCGGGCCATTTTCCTTCCTTCGGTCCAGGCTGGTTCTTCATGCCGGCCAAATACAGGTAACTACCGTCAGCCGAAAAACTGGCTGCGGTGATGCGGGCTTCGGTCTTTAAAAAACCAATTCGCTGACCATCATCGACTGCGAATAAACCAGCGTTCCAGTCACCCCCGCGCAACCGTCCCGCCATCACAAACCACTCACCACCCGGATGCATCACCAACGCCTCCATTAACCCCTCGCCAGCTTGATCCTTGTTCGTTTCTGCCAGCTTGGTCGGTGTCTCAGCCCGCCAATCGAAACGCTGCCATAACTGCCGCCCGTTGCCGGCCATCGGATCTCGCATCTCTCCCATGCCGGCGACAAATAAAGAATTCCCATCGGGAGCAAAGCATAACGCGTGGATGCCACCAATATAACAATGGCTCTTAATGATGCCCCAACTGGTGAAATCGGGTGTCCGCCAAGCTGCGACTCCCTCACCCGATTCCAAGTCCCAAACTCCCACATCACCCATCAAGTTACCAGCGGCCAAATATCGTCCCGAAGGATCAAAACTGACTGCCTGAACCGACGGCAGCAACGCAAAGGCATGCCTTAGCTCACCATCAGCAACCGCAAACACTTTTACCGTCGGCTCTTCACTCGTCCGCGGTGCATAACGTTCATCACCAGCCAAGTATTGCCCGCTCACCGAGGCCACCAACCTCTGATCGGGGCTAACCGCCATTTTCCAGGACCAGAAATCGTGCGCGGCGATCTTTCGTTCCACTGTGGTTGGTTGGCTTTCCAATGGACCCGAGCCGGTTCCAGCGAGTTGATGAATTTGCAAGGTACCGTCGTAGCCGGCCGATACCAACCGCCGCCCCTGATCCAACACCCCCACGCCGGCAACCCAACTCGCGTGCCCGCCGATTTTTTTTGCCTGCTTGCCGTCAGTTCCCACGCGGTATAGACCATCGTGACAAGCAGCAAACAACTGCGTCCCATCCACCGAGACGGCAATGTCCATCACGCCAGTCGGGAGCGTGATCCGATTCACTTGCTTCGTTTCGATCTGCTGCGTCGTTTCGGTGTTCATCATGCGAAAAGTTCGGTAATGGGTTGGGCAGATTTCTCCACGCGATGAAACGTCGGCAGCCCGGGCAAATCATACGTGGTATGTGGATCGATGCCCAAAGCGGTAAAGATCGTGGCGAACAATTGGCGCTGGTCAACGGGTTGCTCGGCAACTTGAATTCCATCTTCATCAGTGCTGCCGTAAACAGTCCCCCCGCGAATACCGCAACCAGCCATCGCCAAACTCCACGCCGTGGGATAATGATCCCTTCCGCGAGCTTGGTTTAACCACGGGGTGCGACCAAATTCCCCCATCACTAACACCAACGTGTCATCCAACATGCCACGCGTTTCCAAATCAGTGATCAATTGATAAACCACTTGATCCATTTCGGGAACCAACATCTGATGGATTTCGTGGTTCAGCACGTGACAATCCCAAGGCATGCCGTTGGCGACCATCACAAACGTCGAACCATGTTCCACCAAATGCCGAGCCAACAGCGTGTGCAATCCAAACGTTCCCGGCCCATACCGATCGCGATCCGCCTGCGGCAAACGATCGAGATCAAACAAATGAGCGGCACTCATTAAACCCCGCACCCGTTCAAAGGCGGTATTATAAGAATCTGCCGAGGCGGCTTGTCGCTGGTTGGCAAACCCCCGGCTGAGAAAAGCTCTCAAGCCCTCTCGCTCTTGATGATCGAGGTCGGACAAATTCTCTGGCCGGCTGATGTTATCCAACCCATACTCGCCGCCGAACCGCACCGGCCCATATTCAGAGCCTAACCAACCTGGCCAATCGGCCGCCTTGAATCCTTTAAATTCATTGCCTTCCGGGCAAGGGTCGAGCAGCACAAAGTTGGGGACGGGGCTCTCCAGATCGCCCAACTGCTGGGCCACCACCGAACCGAGAATCGGCCTCGTGAAGGGCGGTCGCGGACCATCACCGCGGGTCAGCATATCGATCGCTTGAAAGTGTTCGGACGGCTCGGTGCTCATCGAACGAATCACGGCCAATTTGTCCATGATCGTGGCGCAGCGGGGCATCAGTTCACTGATTTGCACACCGGGCAGTGATGTCTTTGTCACTCCAAAGGGTCCGCTCGACGGCCGTCCCGGTTTCGGATCCCAAGTCTCGAATTGACTGGGAGCACCACACAACCACAACAGAATGCATCGCTTGCCCCGCCGCTGCACCGTTTCCGCAAAGGCCGGTACGTTGAACAAACTTTGAAAACTGGCAACCGATGCCGCGCCCGCCATGCTACCTTGCAAAAATAGCCGGCGATGTAAGCGGTGGTCCGGGCTCCCGCAATTCTGGGCGCCATTGTGTCGATGGCCAGAGGGCTTTGGTCGTTGCATAATGATTAATGGTTAAAGCGAAATTCTGCGCTGGTCAACAACGCCCACAGCATTTGATCGATACCACGTTGCGGCTGCCGCTGCCGAGCCCGCAGATAGTCGCGACAACGGCTCGCCTCCTCCGCCTCGGGCAATCGACCCAAAACCTTGAGAAAAGCCTCCTCAACAATTTCGGATACGTTCGGCTTGGCTAACAACTCTGTAACCGTCTGTGATTTTCCGGGACGCACCTGCTCGTGAATCTCGGCGCCATTGGTCAATAACAAAGACTGTCTTAAATCGGCGATGCTAGCCTCCGGCAACACATCGGGAAACGCTCGACGAAATGCCGCGTACCGCTCTGGCGATTCCGCGGACAGCGGCGGCTCACCACCAAGGACCACAATCATCGAACGATAAAGTGCTTCGGCGGTCAGCGGTTTAATCGCCGCTCGGCTGAATAATGCCGGATCGGCAAACGCATCTCCCCGCGAATCTAATTGGTAAACTTTGCTCATCGCCAACTCGCGCAACAACCGCCGCACGTCATAACCGTGCCGCCGGAAATCGTCGGCTAGCCAATCTAATAACTGGGGATGACTAGGGGGATGCACGCTATCGAGCATATCGACCGGATGTACCAAACCACGCCCCATCATTAGCGCCCACAACCGATTCACCATCGCCCGTGCGACCAAAGGATGCTCAGCGGCGATCTGCTCCACAAAAGCTTCGCGGCGGGAGAACAGCGGCACTTTGGGAGTCTGTTCAGCAGCCTGAGGTCGATACAGCTCGTCACTCTCCGCTTCCTGTTGCCCTTCGGCTGGACGCGCTTCGTCGACAGCCCGTGACTGCAAAAAGACCAACGTGTTGGGCTGACTTTCACCTTCCAAATTGGTAAACATGGAAAACCCACCCACCGCCGACTCGGCTAACCGCGGACCAACGCCGGTTTCCACATTCTTGCTGCGACTATAAAAAGCCACCAAGCCCCAATAATGCGACTGCTTAATCTCCTCGGCCAACGGATGGTCATGACACTGGGCACATTGAATCTGTAACCCAAACACACCGCGAGAGATCGCTTCGGCAATCTCTTGGTGGGCATTATTGCGTTCGTAAAGATACCACACGGCTCCCCGATCCTGCTCCGTGGCGGGCCGCGCCAATAAGATTTGCCGAATCACTTGGTCCCAAGGACGATTCTCCGTAAACGCGGTGATTAAAAACTGGTTCCAAGCATGCTGCTGACGACGTTTCATCGCCTGCATCCCGCCACGTCCCATCAAAACCGCATCAAACACTTCCGCCAAATATCGCCCGTGCTCGGGCGATGCCAATAATTGATCAATCAACAACGTTCGCTTCAGGCTATCCGTTTGCCCCAGAAAATCAGACCGCTCCGCCAACGTGGGAACGCGACCCAAGAAATCTAAATAGATTCGCCGCACAAACGTTTCATCGTCGCACAACTTTGCCGGCAGGGGCGGTTTTTCAGCGCCACTCCAGCCCGCTTCGATCGCCATTTCAATGACAATTCGCGGCGAAACATCTTGCGGATAACCGGGCGCTTGATCGACCGACGCAGCGACAGGTCGAGCGGCCAATTCCAACAACAAATCAAGATCGCTTGCCGCAACTTGCTCGACCCAACGCGTCAGCTGCATCACCGTTTCCGGCTGCAACTGCCCCTCGGGAGGCATCTGCGGCTCACCCTCGGGCTGCAACACCCGCAGCAGCAAACTCTCCGCCGGATGATCGCTGTCAATCGTCTCGCCACGTTCACCGCCGCGCAACAGCGCCGCCAACGAGCGGACGCTCAATGAGCCAGACTGCTTGGCCGGCCCATGGCAATCCCCACATTCCGCAACCAACAGCGGGGCAATGGTCTGCCGCCAATCGGCGAGCACGCTCTCAGCCCGCTCCTGGTCAGCCTTTTGGTCTTGGTCCTGAGCCGGAAGTTGTTCTTGAGGTGATTCACCGCTCGCCGGATCGACTGTCAGCACTGAAACCAATACCGCGAGGACTCCGATCAAAGATCGGCGCGCGGCTGTCCTCCATTGAACGGACTGGGACATGGGAATGCGGTGTTTAGGCGGGATAGGTTTTGCAGGCACGTTACTCGTGCGCAGTCATGCTGACTGCTGCAAAGTGTGCGACGGCAAGCTGTAGGGCGACGATTCTCACCCACTTGTCATCTTAGCGGGGAAATCCCCGCGATACAAGCTTTTAGGTGCCGGCCCAACTGGGATGTCAAACGGGCCTGCCAATCCAGGTCCGCCCGCACGGCCACCAGCCACAATCATTCGGCCCACAATCAATCGCCAGCGACGTCGCTCCGCATTGCCAAACGATCCAACACGTTGCGCGTGATCTGGATCACCGTGGGATCATTACCGCGAAGTCCATGCGCCCAATCGGTCGTGCCGGCGGTCACCACCGCGCCTCCGCTTAGTCCATTGCGATAAACTCCCAAGACAGCCGCACCGACGCGATCTTTGGGAAATTGGTCATACCACCAACTATCATCCGGAGCCCATTTGGCGGGACAGGTTGCCAACACCTGGAACGACTCGGGAGTACCATCGCGATGCGTGGGATAAGGCTTGCCATCAATCCATTTCAATTCACAGCCATCACACTCATAACCGACGATCGTATCTTTTCCACCGAACTGATCACCTGCTTTCAGGTCGGTGCCAGCAAACAGCCAATGATCGGGCCGATGGACTTCAAAGGCGGCTGGACCATCCATGAACTGCCCGTGGCTGCGATGATAGCCACCCCACAAGAAGCCTACTCCCGTGAGCTGGTTCTCGGGCCGCTGGACCAAATGATGGCTCCACAACGTACTGAGCAAGCGATGATCGCCGCGACGAAATAAAGGGTCGCCATTGACCCACTGTTTCCAACAGGTCAGCGCCCGCCCCTGATCCTCGCTGCGAACCTGCCAACAGCACGTGTTGCCACTGAAGAACGCCACATTCCCGCCATCTGCAATGAACGCTTCTAAATGATCGCGCATCGGTGACGACCAATATTCATCGTGCCCAATACTCAACACTAAATGATAAGCCTTGAGCATTTCAGGATGAAATTCAAGATCGCTGTTGACCGCGTAGTCGAGCTCATAACCGTTGCACTCCGCCCACTGCACGAAAGGCAATTCCCAGTTCTCAAACTGAGACTGCATAGGCCGATCAAAAGAAACGCGATGCCCCTGTAAACCGTCACGGTCATGGTAGCTGTAGAGGCTGTGTCCGCCCCATTTTGTATAAGCATTATACGTGTTGGTGGAGAGTTGCAGGAGGATCCGCGTGTTGGCCCCCGGCACGGCGGCGCGAACCACAAACAGGACCGACCCGGTCGCTGTTCGTTCCTGGTCGCCAGTGGTGAGCCTCGCTCGGTAACAGCCGCTTTTCCAATCCGCCGGCACGGTAAGTGTGAAAGTGATTGGCCAGCCACAACCTTCCGATGAGGCCCGATCGGGAATTGGATGCATGTTTCCGGGGATGTCCTCTTTCACGTAAACTTGCTCGTTCGTTTTCCCCAACCTTTCAATCTGCACGGCAAAAACTGGCTGGCTGGTCGAGACATGAAAAGTCACATCCTCGCCCGGCTGGACGCTCAACTGACCAGCGTAACCCTGCACAAATGGAGCCGACGGCTGAACTTGCTCCGCGCCAACTCGCGGGCTGGCGGAGCAACTCCAGAAAAATGCCGCGAAGAAAAACAGCAGCAATCGCTGGCGCGTTCTCGTATGATATCGCATGACAATCAATCGATTACAAACAGGGTGGAGTGATCTATCCAGGGCCGACATTCTAACACCTCAACAGAGACAGGTTATCGGTGATGCACAATAAAAATACCAATCAGTTCGGACGGCGCCAGTTCATGCAAAGCGGCTTGGCGGCAACATCGCTAGCTATGGCCAACCAATCCGCCAGCGGAGCATCAGCACTTGGTGACGCCCCCATTCAGGCTGAAAAAACCGACAATCCAATACGCATCGAGAACCAACTAACTGGCGCCGATGACTGGCAACTGACACGAGTTCGCGTCGACGGCGATGGTTTTCGATCACCCTGGGTGGAGGGCTACTGCTCCCGGCAAAGCGTGCTGGCGGGGGAAACGATCGACATCATGGTTTCAACGAACCCAGCTCGCTCGGTGCGATTGGAGTTTTTTCGGCTGGGTTACTACGGCGGCAAAGGGGCCCGCTTGATGCATTCCATCGAACCGCTGAAGTGTGCCACGCAACCGACTCCGCAACCGGGCGAGAAAAACATCCATGCTTGCCAATGGGAACCGACGCTGACGTTTACCGTACCTGAGGATTGGACCAGTGGAGTTTACCTGGGACGACTGACAACGATCCCCCAGGGAAATGAGTCTTACTGGCAAAGCTACGTGATCTTTGTTGTCCGCGACCAGAGGCCGGCAGACGTGCTGTTTCAAGTCAGTGACAACACTTGGCAAGCCTACAATCGCTGGCCAAACAACTATTCCGTGTACACCGACCCGCGGGGGACGCAAGGCCCTTGGGCGGATGTCAGTTTTGATCGCCCGTACGCGCGGGAAGCCCAATATATGGGTGTCGTCAATGATCCGAGAACGGTCGGCTCGGGAGAATTTCTGCCTTTTGAATTCCCTTTAGCTTATTGGCTCGAAGAACATGGTTATGATGTTAGCTATTGCTCGAATTGTGATCTGTTGACACCCGATCGCGGCTTAAAATGTAAAGCGTTTGTCAGCGTCGGACATGATGAGTATTGGGACCTGCGACAATTTCGCTCCGTAGAAACGCTGCGCGACGCGGGAGTGAACTTGCTATTTTTCTGCGGCAACTCCGTCTGTTGGGTAACACCTTTTCGTGCTAACGAGATTGGTGTACCAAACCGCGTGATCTTCCGGGGCGGGCCCTATGGGGCAGATAATGCTTACGCGGTCGATCGCGAACGTGATCATGGTCCGTTCCCTTTCCGAGGACCCGATGAGGGTTTGTTAATGGGCGCTCGCAATGTCGAACCGGTCAATGGCGGTGGCGACTGGACGGTGCAATTGCCAGAACATTGGATGTTTGCTGGCACGGGAATGCAACGAGGCGATGCAATACCCGGACTGGTCGGCTGGGAGTATCACGGCCAACCAGCCGATATTCCCGGTTTGGAGATCGTGGCCGGAGGCACCGCTTGGCAATCGGGAGTAAACCCTCAGCAGTGGACCGCCACAATCTACCCCGGACCGCAAGGTAATTTTGTCTTCAACGCGGCCACTATTTTCTGGGCACAAGGCCTCAGCTCGCCTCCCGGCCATGTGCTCCCTTGGTCACACTGGAGTCGACCGCACGGGCCCGACCACCGCGTGCAACAAATGACTCATAACTTGTTCCAGCGAGCTTGCAACAAACAGTGAGCCCACTCACTGACACCATGCGTCACGGGGTGACCAATCCACTTGCCCCGGTTCCACGGCTAGGGCGGCTAGCTGTTCGGAAAATTCCAACACTTGCTGATGTTGATCGAGCAAATGCAAGGACAAACGATAAGAGGTTGATTCGCCCGGCCCCAACGGGACTACGCGATCATGCGCCTCCTCGAAGGAACGGGTGTTGGGAAAATTGGTCGCCGGTTCCAGGCCCGTGACATAACCATCATGTTCCCCTCCAGTATTCTTCCACTGAATAAAGTAGGGCAGGGTGGTGGTATCAAACCGCACACCGAGCCCGACTTGGCTTTGCTCGTCGTGGAGCAACGCGCCCGACCACCCGGCTGTATCCTTTTGCAGTTCCATCAAGTAAACCTGCTCGGCAAAACCGGCCTCGGGAGCTTCGTAGCGATCAAATTGCTTAATGCCTTCGACGGCTCGTGGTGTTTTGGGAACGACTTGGGCAAACGGAGCAACCAAGCGAGCCCCCGGGCCCAAAATCGGCGCGCCCACGTTGATGTGATAGAGCAACTGGTGGCTGGCGACGCCGTCCGCATGATTCGTGACCCGGTCTTCGATGTCGATCGCATTTCCGTCAACTGGTAACCGAATCGTCGAGGTTAAAGTCCAGTTAGCAAAAAATAATCGCGACTCGCGGACCACACCGGTGACTTCTAAAATCCCCTGGTCTCGGTCGATGGAGACGGTCAAGGACTCAGCGGGGGTATTTGCAATCCGCCCGTGCAGGGGATACTTGAGGCGATTCTGCTCATCGAACTCAGGCGCTCCGTTACTCTCCAGCCCACATCGCACCAGCAGTTCGTTAAATCCTGACAGCCACCCCAGCCCGCTCGGTTCATCGATCGGGACTAATGCTGGGTGCACCGGACTGCGAACTGGCGACTGCCAACCGAAAGGCGTTTCGCCAGCCCAAGCCCGCCAAATTCCCATGCCACGAGTCGGTACAATGGTCAGCCCGGCGCGGTTTCCGGCGATTGTGAGCAGTTCCACACCCCGTGAAGGTCCAGAAGCAAGGGTCTGCAGCGAACATTTGAACACACCCCCGTTAACCGGAATCTGTTCCGGCAGCACCCGAGCGGCTGTGGGCTCGAAAGATTGCGAATGTGGTCGGTAAAGTTCAAAAACCTCGTTCATCGGTCACAGCCTCCAGGGTGGAATTTGGTAAGCTCTTTGCCAGCGGGCGGCAAACATCCCGCCCTTAATGTGACTTATGGGCTGTAACTTGTAACCGCTCGGCGAAGCGAATAAAACAACGCCACCGAATTTTTGGCGCTCACGACTTCATTTAACCCCCACAAACTTCCACAGGATTGATCCCCATGCCGCAAGTTTCGCTCGACGAAGGTCTCATCAAGTCGGATTCGGTCGCCGCCGTACTCGAGTCGGCTTTGGACGCTGGTGGAGGCCTGCTGCGGTTAACTCCCACCTGGGTGCCGCGATCTTTTCTGCACCCAGGACGACGGATCAAGCTGCACCCCAACGATTACTATCGCTTTGGCGCCGACCGCGGTGGCATCGACGAACGTTGGTTCGGCAGCACCACCGAAGCGGCCAACGAGGGCCGGGTCTGGCACGAAGGGCTGAGCTTTTGCCTGTTTGAGGGCAAGAAATTTTTGCTCAAGGATGCCGTCGCCGAAGCTGGCCAGCGGCTGATCGGCGGTCAGATGTTCTCCAAGTACAACCGCTGGCCGGTCTACAGCAAATTCTTTGACAACATGGGGCCGATCCCGCACCACATGCACCAGAGCTTTGAAGATGCCGCCTTGGTGGGCCAGGAAGGCAAGCCGGAGAGTTATTACTTTCCGCCCCAACTGAACAACGTCGACAACAATTTCGCCTACACGTTCATGGGCTTGGAACCTGGCACGACCAAAGAGGATGTGCGGCGTTGCTTGGAAAACTGGAACGCGGGCGACAACGGGATGCTCGACCTGTCGCGCGCCTATCGGTTGAAGCGAGGCACCGGTTGGTTGATCCCACCCGGCGTGCTGCATGCCCCGGGAAGCCTTTGCACCTACGAGCCCCAGTGGGGCAGCGACGTGTTTGGCATGTTCCAATCAATCGTGGAAGGACGCTATGTTCCATGGTCGCTGTTGGTCAAAGACATGCCTCCCG
>CAZHTX010000159.1:0-11557 GCA_964535475.1 uncultured Pirellulaceae bacterium | reverse complement strand
AAACTGTGAGCCGACGGCGCTAGCCGCGGGCCTTTTTTATGGTTTTCGGATAGGTCTTAGTCTAACCATTCGAGGTAGTCTGCCTAGCGATTGCGGCGGAAATTCATCTTGGCCTCAAGCGGCTTGGTTTCTATGCTTTCGGTTCGCCCAGAAATAAAGGCCGCATTGGTGGTCGCCCGCGGGACAAAGGATGGAACCGATGTCGATGACGAAATACTGCTCCGCATACGCACTCGCCGCTTTATTACTCGTCCAACCGCTGGCGGCTTGGAGTCAGGGTCCCGCGGCACCCGCGGGAGGATTGCAGCGAGTTCCCTCGACAACCGGGGCTGCCGATCCTCCCAGCATCACGCAGGGTGGCGGCGAACAGCCGGTCAACACGCAACCGCTCAGCTCACCGGGTCGCTTGAGCGAACAGCAGCGGCGGCCGGCGGCTCGAACTGCGGAGACCGGTGAGACTGGGGAACTGCCCAGTGGTGCTGGGCAAATCTTCAAGCGTTATGACCTCCGCCCTTACACAGGCTATCTCACCAAGCACGAGCAACCGCATCAGGCGGTCGTGGACTGGGTGTTGCGAGACACGGGAACCGACATGTGGTTCACGGAACCTTTTGGGTTTATGAATGCCAACCGCGATTCATTGACAGTTTATCACACGCCGGAGATTCACCGCGTTGTGGAGGACGCCGTCAACAAATTTGTGGCGGGCAGTTTGGATCCCCAAGCGATTGGCTTGCGAGTGTTAACCGTGGGCAGTCCGAATTGGCGAACTCGGGCGGTCTCTTTGATGGAACACGTCAACGTCGGTTCGCCCGGCGTGCAAGCTTGGCTGGTCTCCAAAGAGAATGCTGCTTTGCTGTTGGCGCAACTGCGAGCCCGCAGTGATGCGCGGGAAATTCAGTCACTCGACTTGGCCATGTACAACGGTCAAGCTGAGAGTTTGGCCAGCACGCGGCGGCGGAACTACGTCCGTAACATCCGTCCGGCACCCGCCGGCTGGCCGCCGTATGAGCCTGAGACGGGCGAAGTCGAAGAGGGCTACAAGTTAGAAATTAGCCCGCTGCTCAACAGCGACGGGACGACTTTGGACTGCGTGATTCGGGCGAACATCGATCAAGTTGAAAAGTTGGTACCGGTGGACTTAGATTTGCCGCTGCCCAATGGGCAATTGCACAGGGCTCGGGTGGAGGTTCCGCAAGTCGCTTCGTGGCGGCTGCATGAGCGATTTCGCTGGCCCATTGACCGCGTATTGGTGCTGTCGTGCGGCGTGGTGGCAAGTCCTGATCGGCCACGTTCGGCGGTGCCGTTTGTGAATCTCGACATGATCACCGGGCAAACTGCCGGCCGGGCCGACGCGTTGCTGTTTGTCGAATTCAAAGGCCGCGCCTCGGCCAACATTCCCATTGGCTCGCGAGTCGTCAGCCCAGATGTCAGCTTTAATCGCGGGCGATATTAGCCATCAGCCAAGCACGCCCAAGGGCGCCCCGTTGCGGCCTGCCCGCTAACCGGCGAGCGGTGAACAGTTTTCTCCGCTGGGGGACCTCCCGCCAGTCGGCTGAATCAAGTTAGAATGTGCCCGCATAGTCTGCCTGAACCCCTTAATTCGTCCCAATCCCGTCAATTGCGCCCAGCCCACTACGTTTTCTTGGGTGCACCGCCCCAGCAGTTCACAGCGAATGAGCATCAGCGAGCCGCGACGTGTCGTCGTTACCGGAATGGGCTTGATCAGCCCGCTCGGTAACACCCCCACCGAATTGCTAGAGGCGATCCGAGCCGGTCGCAGCGGTATCGGTCCTTTGCGAAGCGTTCCCGCCGGTGCTTTACCGGTCAGCAACGCGGCCGAAGCAACCGGTTTCGACGGCTCCATCGAGCAATTTGGCAACTTGGCCAAAGATGTCCAACGGGCGATTCGCAAAGGCCAAAAGCTGATGTGCCGCGAGATTGAGATGGGAGTCGCGGCGGCCCAACTAGCGCTGCAGGATGCCAACTTGACTGCCGACCAGCGAGATCGCGATCGCACCGGCGTGATCTATGGTTGTGACTATATCATGACCTTGCCGGAGGAATTTTCAGCCGGCATCACTCGCTGCCTAGACGCCGACGGCAAGTTTGACTTTTCCCAGTGGGCCACCCTGGGGTTGCCGCAAGTGACTCCCCTGTGGCTGCTGAAGTATCTCCCCAACATGCCCGCCAGTCACATCGCGATCTACAACGATTTGCGAGGCCCCAATAATTCACTCACCTTGCGGGAAGCCTCCTCGGGAGCCGCCATTGCCGAAGCCCACAGCACGATTGCTCGCGGGCACGCCGATGCGTTAGTCGTCGGGGCGACCGGTTCGCGGGTGATGGCCTTCCGAGCTTTGCACGCCTCGATGCAAGAGCCACTGGCCGCCGATCGCGATGACCCGACCACGATGTCCCGCCCCTTCGCGGCCGATCGCGACGGCGCGGTCTTGGGAGAGGGAGCGGCCGCTTTGATTTTCGAATCTCGCGACCAGGCCTTGGCCCGCGGCGCCAATATTTTGGCCGAAGTAGTCGGCTTTGGGACCAGCGCCGTTGCTGCCAGCCAACCGCAACACCAACGGACCGCAGTCGCTAACGCCTTGCGAGCCACGCTCCGGGGCGACAATTCGAAGCTCTCCCTGGGACACATCAACGCCCACGGTATCGGCAGCGTCGATACCGACGCCGAGGAAGCGCAAGCAATCGCTGAGGTGCTGGGACCAGCCGGCCAATCGCCACCCGTCGTGGCGGCCAAAAGCTATTTTGGCAACCTGGGAGCCGGCGGCGGCATGGTGGAAATAATCAGCAGCCTGTTGAGCTTGCACACGGGCCATTTATTCAACACCCTTAATTGCACCCGCCCAGCCGACGATTGCCCGATTCAAATCGCCACCAGCGAGACCCCGGCGGGCGATTCATTCCTCAACATTAACGTCACTCCGCAAGGCCAAGCTTCCGTAGTGCACATCGCGAAACCCGAGTTGCGTTAGACGCAACCGCCAGCATCCTCTACCCGGGGAACGGCTGCGGTTCAGGAGATTGAATCACCGGCGAGTTGGGATTGAACAACGGCCGCGTCAATTCGCTGGCCGCGTAAGGGGGGACTGCGATCTGCAACTCTTGGTGCTCATGCGGTCGCATCGTTTCAGGATAGGGCTGGATGCGAGCCGTCAGTGCCACGATCACTTCCGAACGTGTGTGAATCACTTCGTGGCGACGGAAGAGCCTGCCGATCAGCGGGATGCGAGAGAAGCCCGGCACCGAGCTGGTTGAATCGACGTCGTCCTCTTTAATCAAACCACCAATGATCACCCCGCCCCCGTCGGGCAGCAACACGGTAGTGGAGAGTTCCGTCGATTCCTCCTCGGGCAACTCGGTTTCCGGATTCAATTGACCACCGGATACCTTTGGGCGAATCTCCATCAAAATTTGTTGGTCATCGGTGATCAGGGGAATCACATTCAGCACAACCCCGGTATCCAAGAACTGCACCGACTGGACCGCCGCGGTTTGCGTAACGGTGGTGGTCAAGAAGCTCAGCCGCCTGCCAATCTGGATGTTCGATTCCTGGCGATTGGCCACTAAGACCTTTGGGGAAGCCAGCGTGCGCGCGTTGCTGTTAGTTTGAATTAACTCCACCAAACCGCGGATGTCGGTCCCTTGCAGCGAAATCTTCATCCCCGACGTGGCCTCTTCATCGGCAAACCCCAGCGATTCGAACGTGACCGAACCCCCATTGAGTCGCGCCATGGGACGCAAATTAACCCCGTGGCGGTTGAGATCGTTCAGGACGACTTGCAACACATGGGCTTCGATCAGCACTTGCCGGGGCGCTTGATCGAGCTCGGCGATAAACAGCTCCAACCTCGCCAAAGACTGGGGGATATCCTCGACCACCAACAGCTCGCGGGTTCTGGTTTTGTCGGCCGAGTCGGCTTCCGAGATGAAAACTTGACCGACCGGCGACAACATTCCCTGCACCATTCTTTCCGTGTCAGCCGCGGCGATGTAGTTCAACGAAAAGACCCGCACCGTGCGGCCTTGCAGCTGTGAACCGGCCCTTCTTTCGCTGTTCAGCGAAGTCACGTAGAGCAAATTGTCACGCGTGTGCCAAGTATGCCCGTTGACGCTCAGAATAGCCGATAGCAGTTCCTGAAAATCGGCGTCCTCAATCGACAGAGTCACTTCACCTTCCACTCCGGGACCGATGACGAGATTCAACTGATGGCGAGCCGCAATCATCCGCAGCAACGCCTTCAATTCGGCAGCTTGGGCGTATAACGAGACGCGCCCCGGCACTTGGCTTTCCGCCCACACCACCTCGCCGGTCTGGCCCCCCGGCGAGCTCTCGGCGGCCGCCGATGCTGCCGAGAGAGGGCTGGGCAATTGCTCCAGACGCCGTTGCGATCCGCCAGACCGCTGAGCCGGTAATGGCTGAGCCGGTAATGGCTGAGCCGGCAATGGCTCGGGCTCCCCAGCACTGAACGGCAAATCGGGAGACCCCAAAGAACGGCTGCTGCGATCGCGGCGATCACTGGCGGTGGGCGGCCCAAAAGGCGCCACCGACTGCAAGGCGGCGGTAAAAAAAGGGGGTAATTGAGCAGGTCCCGGCTGGGGACGCCCATGCCACTCCCGGCGGGATTTGTCCGGTTGTTGTCGATCGACCACCGCTCGAGAATCGATCCTCGGCAGGCGACGAAGGGCGCGTGAGACTGAATCGCGTGAGACTGAATCGCGTGAGACTGGCGCGCCGGGAGTCGCGATACTGGGAGTCGCGATACTGGGAGTCGCAACATCGGGAGTCGCGACATTGAGGGGATCTTCCGGTGCGAAAACCGTGGCGGCCGACAAATTTCCGGAGACCCCAAGCGCGGCGGCAAACCAGCACGTAATGAGGGTCATCGGGAATCGCATGCTACATATCCGTTCAGTATCAACTTCCGCAAGCCGACTCAGGCCCACGATGTTCTTACTTAATCGGACATCTGGGGGGCAGTCTGTAACGTTTCCCAAACCGGTGTGACCGGAAAACCCTGCGGCCCGCGAAAACTTAGTCGGTCCGCATCGCGCGCATTAATTTTCGCGGCTCGGAGACTGGCACCACGCGGCCATTGACCAAGGCCGCCCCTCCTTCAGTGGTTGCATAGACTGCCCGCACATCCCGCATTTGAGAGGGGCCGGCAAGCAGCTGTTGATCGGCCTCGGGAACGACGGTCTGTTGCTCGCTTCGCTTTGCCAAATTGGGTAACTTATCGGCTGGCAGGGAGAACGGGTCATGCGCGGCGATCGTAGCCCAGTCGATGCTTGGTAGCCTCACGCTGCTGCGCCGGGCTGGCTCGCTCGCTTTCAGATTTCGTAAACGGTTTGGAGCCGCTGGTTGCTTGGCGACGGTCGCATCCAAGTTTTGCTCCAGCCCGCTGTCGCTGGACGCATCGTTGCCGGGCAGCAACATGACCCCCAGCACGCCGGCGAGGATCACTGCCAGCACAATCTTCAGGCGTTCGCTGCCACGATTTCGCGGAGGCTTGGATCTTGGGTTGTGGGTTTGATTGGCTTGCATGCGTTCAGCTCTCCGCGGACTCAGTGGGGAGCAGTGCCAAGTCTTGACACTGTTCAGCGAATCGCCGCCAGTCGGGCTTTAATTCCTGTGGTAACTGCAAGTGCAATTTGACATCAAGCAATTCCGCTTGGGCATGGTCGACGGCGACACCATGGGGACGGATCTCGAGTTCGGCCATCCAAATGCGTTGAGCTTGCCCGGCCAGGGCGTCCAGGAACTGACAGAGGCCGCCATGATCGCAATGAAGATTGACCATCACTTCTTGCATCTGGCATAGTTCGCCGCTGCGGCTTGGCTGTGGGCGAACCGCGACGATCTCGACTTGGCACTCCGCGGCGACGGCCGTCACGACGTCGAGCAACAACTCGGGTTTGGAAAGCTGGGGGATGACGGCCAGCAAACGTTGCAACTGGGCTTGTTCATCGGCAACTTGTTGCAAAAGTTGGGCTTCTTGAGCAAGCAAATTGGCTTTCGCCGCGACCAACATGGCGTAACGAGTACCTGATTGTTGCAATTCATCTTCCTCAACCTGAAGCGGCTGCAGGATGAGATAGTAAGTAGCCATTACGATCAGCCCGAGGGCGGCAAAGCCGAACAGGTGAAGGCCCAGGCGTTGAAAGGCAGTAAGAGTCGGCGCGGCCAGCTGTCGGTCCATTAGGGCAACTCCTTTTGGACCACGATTTGAGCTTGGATTTCCGCCTCATAACCACCGGTGCGGGCATCGATGCCAGACTTTCCCAACTGCACGCGTCTGACCCGCGGACTCGCGGCAAACGCTTGCATCCATTGCTGTATTTCCGCTTGGTCTTGCCCGAAGAGCGAAAGCACCAGCTGGGAGTCTTCGGCACCGGAGCGAACCTGACGGTTGCCGCGAGTTTGGTAGTTGGAATTTTCGGCCGTTTTCCCAGTTGCTTTCCCAGTTGCTTTCCCGGCGATTTTTTCGGCGATTTTTTCGGCCGGCTCATCGACCTGAGCGAGCCGTGCGCGGCGCAGATTCATGCTCAGCGCACGCACTCGAGGCACATGTTCCGCCCCTGTTTGCTTGAGCATGGCGAGTGCCCCGAGGGTCTGCAGTAGATCATCCGTGGGCACCAAGGCGTTCAGATGCGCGTTGAGAAATTGGAGCTCGCGCAGCTGTTCCTGAATACCGTCGTTGGTGACCATCAAGGTTTCAACTTGTTCGCCGGCGACCTGTAAATCGGCAACTTTCCCGGCCGTGTTGGCGACTTTGAGTTTGGTCCAATTGGTGACCATCGTGCAGGCGACGATCAACAGAATGGCCGAGCTGGCCCAATTCATTAGTAGTTTTCGGATTTCCAGCCGGCGACGATAGCGGATCGGCAGCAAATTGACACAATTTCCGGTCACGCGGCACCTCCACAAGCGGCCGCAAGCGCTACCGCGAAGCGGCTGTCGCAGGTCGCGGGAGCGTGCTTGGCGGATACCTCGAGTCCAACCGAACGTTCCGCCGACCAACTCCACGGTCGCACTTCCCGGCCCAGCACATCGGCCAAGCGGGGAATCACCGGCTCGAGCGCGGCTGCCGGGCCACAAACCACCAACGGTCCCGAGGTAACGACGCCGGGCAAGCCCTCGGCGATCCGCAGAGTGCGAACAATTTCTTCGCTCGCGGCATGGATCAGACGTCTCAACAACCGACCGCGATGATCGACGACACGCCGGGGTTGCTGGGGAGTTGAACCGGCCGAGCTAGCATCAGCGAGTGTCCGCTGCTCGGCTGAGGGAGTTTCGATTCCCCGCAAGTTGACTCCATGTAATTGGCGGCACAGAGTCGGTTGCCGCCAGAACTGTCCGGCTGCGGGAGGTTGAGTCAACACCAGCATACAATCGCTCAGCCCCCAAGCGAGGATCATTGTCGGTTGTTGGTCGGCGGATGATGATTGGGTCGTCGCGGCGCGTTGTCCGAGCGATTCGAGCGACAAAGCGCGGGCCAAGGCATGTGGGCGTGATTCAATGCGACTGCACTGATAGCCAGCTCGTTGGACCGTTTCCGCCACACTCTGTGAAGCGGGACTGCTGACGCAATAAATCATCTGTTGGCCGGTGTTGTCAATTGGCCAACTGCAGGCCTCAATCGAATCGCGGGGTCCCAAGGCATTGCCCAGATCGGCGCGAACCGATTGTTGAAATGCCACTTTGGACTCGCCTTTTGGCCAGCGCAACACCGAGCTCGAAACGGGCAAGACGGCCACGCAAGGTCGGCGGAAGCCATCGATGGAACGGGGGATCGCCTGCTGCAAGCCGGCCATGTTGGTGCCCAGCGGTTGCCGAAACGGGATCCGCGCGCGGCTGGTCCAAACAAAGCGGCGGCCCTGTCGCGCGACGCAAACCATGCAGATCTCTTGCTCGCTAACGTCAAGCCCCACCGTTTGCTGACCGGCACCAGGCAGCCAACGACCAACGAGCGGAATCGGCAGCGAAAACAAGCTAAACACGGCGATCGTTTTTCGTTCCAAGTAAGTCGTTGGGCAAACAAGTGGTCGAACCCTCACGCGGTGAAGGTCACAGTCCACACGTCTTCAACACAGTCCACAAGTCTTTAAAATGATGACACGCGTTTCTGCCACGCGAGTATTCACCGGCACGGGTCACCGCAAACATAGGTCACCGCAAACATAGGTCATAAATTGAACGGGTGAGGTGAGCGAGTCACTAGGCGACCGAACTGATATCCAGCAGAGGCAGCATGATTGACAACACCACGCCGGCGACCAGCACCCCCATCACCAAAATAATGATGGGCTCAAGCGAGTGGACGAGTTTGCGGAGGACCCGCTCACCATGCTCTTCGTAAAACTGGCCGCAGTCAGTCAGCACCTCAGCCAGCCGGCCGGTACGTTCCGCCGTGATGACCATTTGGGCCGCCTCGGCGGGCAAGTAATCGACCTCTACGAAAGCGCGACTGGCGGTTTCGCCGGCCAACACATCTTGTTCGACTCGTTCCAAGAGTCCGACGAGGTAGCCGTTGGCGAGTGAACGCTGGGTGAGGCGAATGGCCTCCAATAACGGCAAGCCACCGGCGAGCATTGTGCCGAGCAGGCGAAACATCCGCCCACAAGCGAGCGGACGATAGGCATGGCGGATCAACGGGCAGTAAATCAACATCCAATCGCGCCACACGCGGACCTGCGGATGATTGCGGACGGCAAAGAGGATCGCCGCCGAACCGGTCGCGGCGAGGCCACAACCAAGCATGTTTTCACGGCACCATTTACCAACGGCTAGCAACATTTCAGTGCTGGCGGGCATCGGCCGGCCCAAGTTACCGAAGACTTCGCCGAACTGCGGCAGCACGCCGAACAGCAAAGCCAGCATCACGGCGAAAGAGACTAAAACCAGGATGATCGGATAAATCAGCGCGCCGGTGATTGCTCCCCGCAACTGTAACTCGTTCCGCAACAACAAACAAATTCGGCCCAACGCCTGGGGCACTTGTCCAGCCGATTCGGCAGCCGCAATCATAGCTGGCAAGGTGGGCGGCAACACGTCACTTTGCGCTTGCAGTGCCGCCGAAAAGGAACCGCCCGAATTGACCGTCTGATGAATGGAATCAAGTCGTTCCGCCAGATCGGGATTTCGAGCGTGTTTGGCAGCCGTCGCCACCGCTTCGGACAAGTCGATTCCATTCTGAGTCATCACAGCCAACTGGTTTAGCACCATTAGCAGTCGGCCGGTGGGAATCCGTTTCCCACGGAAACGAATCGGCCACGTGACCGTGTTGGCAGGCGGCTTTTCCAGCTCCGCGGTATACTCATCCGCCGCGAATCCGAAATCGCCTGGCCCGAAATCGCCTGGCCCGAAATCGCCTGGCCCGAAATCGCCTGGCGGATCGGCCGACCCAGCATGCTGCGGAGCGGGAGCAAAGTAATCGGTCGTGGGCGGGGCGAGCATGTGAGGATTTCCTATTCAATGACGGCGACGCGGCCAACTTCTTCCAGGCTGGTCACACCGGCTTCGGCCAACTTGAGACCTTCCTCACACAGTGAGTTACCACCTTGCTGACGATGCAGTTGACGAATTTCGTCGACGCTGCTGGTCTCCAACACGAGCCGGCGAAGTTCGGGGGTCATTTCCATCAGTTCATAGATACCGGAGCGGCCACTGTGACCGGTGTCAAAACACTTTGCGCATCCCGCCCCGCGCATGAAGGCTTTGCGCTGATCACCTTGATAGTGAAGTTCTCTGAGCAGCGCGGCGGGCGGATAATAGGGAGTGCGGCAAGCTGGGCAGATAGACCGCAGCAGGCGTTGCGCCACGACGCCAACCAAAGCGGACGCGAGCTTATAGGGAGCGACTCCCATATCGTGCAAACGGGTGATCGCCCCGGCCGCGTCGCTGGTATGTAACGTGCTGAGCACGAGGTGACCGGTGAGGGCGGCCTGGATTGCCACTTCTGCCGTCTCGGCATCACGAATTTCACCCACCAAGATCACATCCGGGTCTTGTCGCAGGATACTGCGGAGGGCATCGGCGAACGACAACCCGGTATCGCGTCCGATGGGTACTTGATTGATCATGGCGAGTTGATACTCGACCGGGTCTTCGACCGTCACGACGTTGTTGTGCACTCCTTTGATCAGTTCGATTGCCGAGTAGAGTGTCGTGGTTTTGCCGGAGCCGGTAGGACCGGTCACCAACAGTAACCCGTTGGTGCGTTGCAACATCCTGCGGAGCTTACCCAACTCGGGCGTGGGCATGCCCAGTTGATCGAGATCAAACGTCACATTGGCTCGATCCAAGATCCGCAAGACAACTTTTTGCCCCAGCACGGTCGGCAGGGTGCTGACTCGCAAGTCAATTTCGCGGCGTTCCAAGCGAACGTGAATGCGCCCGTCTTGCGGCAGCCGATGCTCCGCGATATCCAGCTTGGCCATGACTTTGACTCGGGAAACAATCGCGGGATGCAATTCGCGGCGGGGCCGCATCACCTCCCGCAACATCCCGTCGACGCGAAAGCGTATCGAAGTGTGCTTGGCCCCTGGCTCGATGTGAATATCGCTCGCCCCTTGGCGAACAGCTTGGATGATCGCGTAGTTCACCAGGTTGATAACTGGGCTGCCGTCGGCCAGCGATTCGATGCCACGAAAATCAATTTCAAAGGCATCAGTCTCCAGTTCAACACCGTCGACATCGACCCCGGCGGTCATCTCATCGACGGCGAAATCCTCCTCGTAGCAACGGGGGATCATTTTTTCCAAGTTGGCCCGCATCGCCAACACGGGCCGCACCCGCAGGCCGGTCAGCCGGGCGATGCGATCGAGGGCATCGATGTTCGTGGGGTCGGCAACGGCGACCGTGATCTCGTCTTCGACGCGAAACAGCACCAACGCCGCCAGTTCGGTGGCCAACGTCCGCGATAGCAATCGGACCGTCGCCGGGTCGACCAATCCGTCGCGAATCCGCACCGACTCCACACCCAATTGCTCCGCCAACAGGGGCAGCAAGTCATCCTCGGAAACCAACCCCAATTCGCTGAGCGCTTCGCCCAACCTGACTCCGCGGCGATCCTGTTCCTGCAACGCGGCGGTTAACTCTTCACCGCTGAGCAAACCGGCGCTAACCAGCCGTTCGCCCAAACGAAGTGCGGCTGGGAGTGGCGATCGCACAAGGTGAGCCATAATCGGCTCGCTGCGGAGCGGGTTTCTACTGAGGGTGCTGGTACTCATGAAGCAAACCTGGCAACCGCCGAGGATAGATCTGCGAACAACTGCAGTGAATCGCCCACGCCGGTAATCCGCAGCGCATCGCCGCAAAGCTCGTTGGCCGCCGCCACACAGAGTGCTCCCCCAGCATCGGCACATTGTTGGTCGAGCTCACTGAGCCACTCCAAGGCGGCACCTGAAAGCAAGATGGTTTGGCTGAGATCGACCACGATGGCAGGCCAACCCGCAGCCAGTTGCTGATCGGCGGCGGCGGTGGACGCGGCGAGCAAATCTTCTCGCAGCGGACCGGCGGGTCGCAGCACGTTGACCG
>CAZHTX010000158.1:0-11575 GCA_964535475.1 uncultured Pirellulaceae bacterium | reverse complement strand
CCCCTGGCAGGCCATTCGCTGCGGCAGTTGATCGAGCTTTACGGGGAAAAATTGCTGGGCCAGCAAAGCGTGGCGGCGAGTTCTGCCGGAAACCCGCCCAAAATTGGGACCAGCTTTCCCCTGCTGCTGAAATATCTCGACTGCAACCGCGTGCTGTCGGTCCAGGTCCACCCCGACGATGCTTATGGGGCCCGCATGACGCCGCCCGATCTGGGCAAAACCGAGGCTTGGTACGTGATCGCCGCCGAGCCCAACAGCGTGATTTACGCCGGGCTGGCCGCCGGGGTCGACCGAGAAGCGTTCGCCACGGCGATTCGCACCAGCCGCGTAGAGGAGGTGTTGCACAAAATCGTGGCCGAGCCCGGGCAATGCATTTTTATCCCGGCGGGAACGGTCCACGCCCTGGGGGCGGGCATTCTCGTCGCCGAAATTCAGCAATCGAGTGACACCACGTTCCGAGTTTTCGACTGGGATCGGCTGGATGATGCCGGTCAACCACGACCGCTGCATATTGACCAAGCGTTGGAAGTCACCGATTACGAAGCTGGCCCGGTCAGCCCGCGTCAACCGCTGCCGCTGGGGGATGATGGTCAGCGACTGGTGGCGTGCGATAAATTTTTTCTCGATCGCTACGCGGGTGTCCAACCCGTGACGATTCGAACGGCAGCCGAATTCCGCATTTTAACGGTCGTGCAGGGAGGCGGGACACTCTGCTGGCCAGCCGAAACGGGCCAGCTGGAGAGCCTCAAATTGCCGCTCGGGCAAACCGTTTTGGTACCGGCCACTTGCCCCTCGGTGGAATTCGTGCCGTTCGGAGGCGGGGCCACCTTATTGGTGATGGGCCCGCCTCAAGCGTGAATCTGGCCGGAGGGGAAACCTGGCCGGAGGGGAAACACCCCGTTAAGCCAACTACTTGGCTGCGGCGAAACGGCTGGCGACTTGATCCCAGTCGACGACGCTCCAGAAAGCGCTGATGTAATCTGGACGGCGGTTTTGGTAGTTCAAGTAGTAGGCGTGTTCCCAGACGTCGAGGCCGAGAATGGGAGTCCCGCCGAGTCCGGCAACAGCGGCACCCATCAGCGGGCTATCTTGATTGGCGGTGCTGCCGACGACCAATTTGCCTCCGTCGACGACCAGCCAAGCCCAACCGCTACCGAAGCGGGTCGCTCCGGCGGCAGCGAATTGCTGCTGAAAGTTCTCGAAGCTGCCGAAGGTGGCGTTGATCGCTTCGCCCAGTTCGCCGCTGGGGTTGCCCCCTTTGCCGGGGCCCATGATCGTCCAGAACAGCGAATGATTGGCGTGACCGCCACCGTTGTTGCGGACGGCGCCGCGAATTCCCTCGGGGACCGATCCCATGTCGGCAATCAGGGCTTCGATCGATTTCGATTCCAGCTCGCTGCCAGCAATGGCGTCGTTAACCTTGGTGATATACGCCTGATGATGCTTGGTATGATGGATTTCCATCGTGCGGGCATCAATGTGGGGTTCTAGCGCGTCATAAGCGTAAGGCAGTGCGGGAAGTTCGTATGCCATTAGAATCATCTCCTTTTGAGGGTGTTAGGGAGCCAACCGCTATCTTCACGCACCATAGCGGGCTGGGAACCTGTCGACCAGGAGGGATGTTACTCAGAGATGATCTCGCCCATCAAATAACTGCGTAAACTGGCTAGCACTTGACTGGCACCTTGACTAACTTCGCTGCGTCGACGATCGCGGGACCGAACCGGGGTCATGTTGACTCGCAAGATGGTTTGCACCGTTGACATTGAGGCCCCGCTGGCCGTGCGACGTTGCTGCGATTGTTCGTCGATTTGCATGGAAATGTGGAAATCCATGCGATGATCACTTTGCCGGCGGCCGCCGATGCGGAACACGGCCGTGATGCGAATTTCCAGTTCGTTGGGACCGACTCGCAAGATTTCGGCTTGATGGTCGGCAACGAAGCCACGCAGTTTTTCGATCACCAGATCGATGGGGACGGGCGTCGCCAGGGTCACCGATTGCTTGGCGGCGGGGAGGCCAAAATCAAACCAACCAAACCAGCCCGCTTTGGCTTTCCTGACTTTTTCCTCGCCGCTCGACATGTTGTTGAAGCCACCCGAACCGAGCTGGATAACACGGTTGCGCCCGTTATCCTTGGCCCGCAGCAAAGCCCGGTCAGCTCGTGCCAAAACGGTTTCCGAGGTATCGCCGGGCTGGTATTCGGTGACCCCAAAGCTGGCCGTGATCGCGCGATCTTCGAGGAACGAATGTCGTGTTGCCTCCAACGCCACTCGCACTTCCTCAGCCTTCGCGGCGGCGGTGGCATTGTCGCAATTTTTGCACAACAGGACAAACTCTTCGCCTCCGTAGCGAGCGACCAAGTCTTCGTCGCGGCTGTGGTCGGAAAGTAGCCTGGCAAAGGTGATAATCGCTTCGTCGCCAGCCGGGTGCCCAAAGGTGTCGTTGATACTCTTGAAGCGATCGATGTCGCAAATGACCAGGCTGAATGTGGTGTGTCCATCACGGGCCAAGTCGCTCAGCTCACGGAGACGCCGATCAAATTCCGCTCGATTGGCAATTCCCGTCAGCGGATCCAAAGCGACGCGTTCGTTCAAGTCCTGGACACGTTTTTCCAGATTGGCTTGCTGCGAACCATCTTGGAACATCACCACGGCACCCTGCACACCGACCGTCGCATTGTTCACCCCGCTGACTCGCAGGTTAATCAGCAGCCGCTCGTTGCCCGGCCCGTTAATGGCCACTTCGTGCGATGAATGGCTGCCATGGGTCAAGCATTGCCGAACCGGACAGCTGGCATGTTCGATGGGACGTCCGCTGCGATCGGTAAGCCCCAGCAACGTCGGTTCCCATTGGTTCCCGCAGACGGCGTCGGCCGAGATGCCGGTCAGTTCCAGCAGCGAAGAGTTCCAGGCTTGCACAATTCCCTGGCGATCGATGAATGCCACACCGTCATGGGTGTGGATCATTAATTGCCGGTAGAAACCGTCAGTTCCGCCGGAATTGGGCGATGCACTATCCGCCCCGGCCGTCGCTTCATTCAGCGGAGTGGCTCGCCAGCGACGATTGCTGTGCCCGACGTGCAGCTCTTTCAGCCACCGATTAACCACGCAACCATGCACGACTTCGGGTTGCGACTCCAGCAAGCGGTGATAATCTTGCGACAAATCCGGGTCAAACTGGCTGCCCGCGAAACGGCTGAGTTCGGCCAGTGCTCGCTCGCGACTCATCGCCGAGCGATAGACGTGGTCGGTGGTCATCGCGTCAAAGGCTTCGACAATCGCCAGCATCCGCGACCCGAGCGGCAAGGCATCCCGCTGCGGCCCTTCCTCGCTGCGACGGTTGTCGTACCAAACGTGGTTATAGCGAATAATATCAAGTAGTTGGTCGTCATCACTGCAACCACGTAGAATCTCGATCCCCAATCGCGGGGAGAGTGACACGGTGGCCTGTTCTTCGGCCGTCAAACGTCCTGGTTTTTTCAGAATCGCGTCGGGGATACCGATCTTGCCGATATCATGCAGCAGCGCGGCGACTTCGATGCGATCACGGGTTTGGTCGTCGAGCCGCAAGCGTTCGCACCAAGCCGAGCAGGCAATCGCCACTCGCATGCTGTGGGTGGCGGTGGGCGGATGTTTGACTCGTAGAGCGTAAAACAGCGACGTGGCGACACCCAGCTGGACCATCGCCAGCTCATTCTCGAACCGCGACGGTGTGCTCCGTGGCACCCCGGCGGCGATCGGCGACGCGCCCCCCGAGCCGCTGGCCAATTGCTGGTCCTCAATCAAGTTAGACAGCAAACCCGCGATCCGACCGATGGTTTGTTCCGGTTGCACCGGTTCGATTTGATTTGCCGGCGCAGCGGGGGCATCGACTGGGTGGCCAGCGACCGGTCCGTTAGGAAGCGGCTGGTGTGGCTCTGCGGAGCCCGCTGTGGGGCTCGGTGCGTTCAATTCGGTCATTCCGGTGGTCGGCCAATACAGTGCGATTTGTCGAGAATTTACGCCTTCGAGAGAAACGTAGGTCGAAAAATAAAGAGCGTCCAACTGCCACCCGCTACCCTTTTCGGTAGTTTTCACCGCCCCCCACCGCCGATTCGCGACAAAATAGTCACCGCCAGATCATCGACCACCGGTTAGACAGGTGACTTGTCGCTCGGTTAGCATGGAGCTGAAGCAGGTTTGGCTCGACGTCCTTTTCCCCGGAAGAAAATGATGAAAGTGATTTTGGCGGCTCCACGGGGCTTTTGCGCGGGCGTCAACATGGCGGTCGACAGCTTGGAAATTGCCCTCAAAGCGTTCGGAGCGCCGGTCTACGTCTACCACGAGATTGTGCACAACCAATATGTTGTGCGAAAATTTCAATCCGCCGGTGCCGTGTTCGTGAATTCAATCGAGGAAGTTCCCGAGAATTCGACCGTGCTGTTTTCCGCCCACGGTGTCTCTCCGGCGATCCGGCAAGCGGCCAAGGCACGCAATTTGACCGCCATCGACGCCACCTGCCCGCTGGTCACCAAAGTCCACACCGAAGCGATTCGCTTTGCCCGCGATGGTTACACGATCGTGCTGATTGGACACGATGGCCACGACGAAGTGATCGGCACCATGGGAGAAGCACCCGAGGCGATCATCCTGGTCGAGGATATCGCCGATGTTGACACGCTCGAACTGGCGGCCGGCACTAAACTGGCCTACCTGACGCAAACCACGCTCAGCGTCGATGACGCCAATCGCATCATTGATCGGTTGAAAGAACGCTTTCCCGAAATCAAGGGTCCACCCAAAGACGATATTTGCTATGCCACCCAGAACCGCCAAGAAGCGGTCCGATTACTGGCCAGCGACGCCGATATGGTGCTGGTCCTGGGCAGCAACAACAGCAGCAATTCGCAACGTTTGCGGGAATTGGCCAGCGACGCGGGCAAACCGGCTTTCCTAATCGATGGCCCCCAAGATCTCAACGAAGCCATGTTCACGGCCGACCTGCGGGTGTTGGTCACCGCCGGTGCCAGCGCGCCAGAATCGGTGGTCGAAGAAACGCTCAGCTGGCTCGATGCACGCTTTGGCATCGAAGTCGAAGTGGCGACGGTCCGCGAAGAAAAAGTTCACTTCCCCTTGCCGCAAGCACTCCGCTCTCTCAGCCCCTGAGCCAGTCAGCTCCTGAGCCAGTCTGCCGCTAAGCCAGTCAGCCCCTAAGCCAGGCAATCAGCCAGTCTGCAGCAGCGCCAGCGGGTTGCTGCGGGTCCAGCGCTCCAAACGTGCGGGAGTGATTCCCAGTTTGTCTCGCAATAACTCGGCCATTTGAGCGAGACTGGTGGCCGAACCGGCAAAGTGCTCGCGGCCCGCCGCCCAGGCCGAGAGATCGGGATCGACTTCGACCCACTGCTCGTCCAATTGATAGCGCCCCGGGCCCAGACCGGCGGCCGACATCGCATCGCTGACGATAATAATGCGGTCATCAGGAACGCCGCGGAGATAATTTGCCAAGGCAAACAGCGGCACATGATGCCCGTCGGCAATCCAGGAAATCGATAGCCGATCGCTGAGCGACAACACCCGCTGGATGATGTTGTCATGGCGTGGTAGCAGTGCCGGACAGCCGTTGCCCAAGTGCGTATATAGCCGCAAGCCCTGGTCAATGGCTTGCCGCAGTTGATCGCTGCTGGCGTCGCTGTGCCCAGCCGCCACGACCACTCCGGCGTCGCTGAGCAACCTGGTGACCAGGCCGCCAGCGTCTCGTTCCGGAGCTAATGTCCAAATCCGCAGATGGCGACCGGCAACCTCCAACATTTGGTCCACCAACCGGCTCTCGGCCTCACAGGCGGCCGCGACGGGATGGGCACCGATATAACCTGGCTGAGGATTCAAAAAAGGGCCTTCCACATGCACGCCCCATACCGTCTGAGCAATTTCAGCGTCGCTCTCGATCGCCTCCACGATCCGCCGCACGCGCCGCAGCATGGTCTCCCAGGGAGCCGTGATCACGGTCGCTAAAACCCCGTCAATGCCCTCGCTGCGCAGCGCGCGACAACAGTCGAGCAGGGCTTCGCCAGTCCAATGGTCACTGTTGAAATCCAAGCCCGCGTGGCCGTTGAGTTGCAAATCGACCAAGCCGCCAGTCACGACACTTGCTCCGCGGCGGCCAGGCTCTCAGGGCTCAGCCGACTGGCGGCGGCTTGGTCCAGCACGAGTTGCGTGTGCGGATGCGACTGCAAGATACTGGCCGGCACGGCCGGGCTTGGAGGGCCTTCCACGGTTGCCTGCACCGCACGGCTCTTTCGCTCGTCGGGCACGCTGCAGATGATCGCCTGGGTGCGGAGAATTTGCCGTATCGACATGCTGATCGCCCGCTGGGGAACTTCCTCCAGCGACCCGAACCAGCCTTCGCCAACCTGCTGTTGCCGACAAGCTTCATCGAGTTGAACGATCAAATAAGGCGACTCGGTCTCGAAATCGGCGGGTGGATCGTTGAACGCCAAGTGGCCGTTCTCGCCAATCCCGACCAACGCCACGTCGATGCTCCGCCGGGACAGCTCGCCGCCAACGCGCGCGATCGTCTCCGCCGGCGGTTGATCTCCGGGCAGGTAAAAAAAGTCAGCCAACGGTACTCGCGAGACAAATCGCTCCCGCAAATAACCAGAGAAAGACGCTCGGTGATCGGCGGGCAAACCGACGTACTCGTCTAAATGAAAGCCGGTCACCTTGCTCCAGTCGACATCTTGGCGAGCCACTAATTGGGCCAACACGTCAAACTGAGAAGCGCCCGTGGCGACGATTAAGCTGGCAGCTCCCCGAAGAGCAATCGCCTGCTTGAGCAACTCGGCCGCTTGGTTTGCGCTCCACTGTCCCATCGCCCGAGGGTCGGTCGCGATTACGATTTGCATCGTTTCTCCTGGTGCAAAAAAAAGACCCGCAGCCAAGGGCTAGGTCATTCCCCAACTTGCCCCCGACCGCGGGTCAAAACCGCAGATTTTCAAAATTATAACAATCTGTCACTCGCGTCGTGGCGGCGCAAACTTAATTTTTTGAATAAGTTTCTGAGTGCGGTCATTGACCTTATAGCCGCTGACCCGCGTGATCGCCTCGACGACATTCTCGTAACGCAAGTTGTAGTCAGTATCGATTTCAACTTCGGGACCGTCGCCCGCGGATGGGCCGGCGGTATCACCCACCAATTCTAACACTTTTGCTTGCAACTGGTTAAAGTCGGTTCCCATGTTGTTATCGTTCAGAATGATTCCTGTCAAGCGTCCGTCCTGGTCGGCGGTAAGCCGCAGTTTGAGCGGCAATTCCGTATCATCCTGCTGGCCTTGCGTGGCATCCGCTAACGGCATGCGAATCGAAAAATCGCCTTCGAGTTCGACCACCTTAAAAGTAAGGATGAAAAAGATTAGCAACAGAAAGACCACATCAATCATCGAGGTCATCTGTAATTCAACGCGATCGTCGCTATGTTTGCCGCGGAGTTTCATGAATGATCCTCCTTGACGCGAAGCGCGAAATTAATCAGTTGCTGATCCTGGGCGACGCGAATCACCTCTTGAACTTCGCCGGCCGCCACGTTGCGGTGGGCGCGAATCACGACCGTGGCGTCGGAAACCTCAAGTTCCCCTTGCGCCTTTAAAACAGCCAATTCACTGCGAAACCGATTGCTCAACGTTTCATGCGTATAAGTATCGCCACCGACATAAATTGCCCCATCCTCACCAACGTGCACCACAATCGGAAAATCGAGCGGCTGTTCCGGCGGCTTGACCAGCACGCTGCTGGGCAATTGCACGCGGTCGTGAGCTTCGGTCTGAGCAAAACTGATCAGCACCATGAAAAACGCGATCAACTGAAACACCATGTCAATCATGGGTGTCAGGTCGGCTTCCATCGTTTCTGGTTTTTGAGATTTTACGCGCATCGCACGGCAACCACTTGTTTATTTCTTGGGTGTTTGTGGTTGAACATCTTCAAACCGACTCATCAGATTTTCGCTCGTCACGCCAACTTCGAGCAACAACCGGGAGACGCGGTTACGCAAAATGTTATAAGCGGCGATCGCCGGAATGGCGATTGCCAAACCAATCAAAGTGGTAAACAAAGCGGTGGAAATACCGTCGGCCAGCTTGGATGGTTCAGGAGTGGAATTGCTGATCGCGATGACCTGGAAAGATGCAATCATACCTTGCACCGTGCCGAACAGTCCGATCATGGGACTGATGTTGCCGATCAACGCCATGTAGCTGAGCCGATGCTCCAGCTTCATACTTTCCTCTTCGCCAACTTCTTGCATCGCCTCGATCGCCCGGCCGTAACCGCGGGAGAGTTTGCCGAGTCCGGCGGAGAGGACTTGGCCCAAAATGGATTCGTCGGCGCGGGCCAAGTCATAGGCTGATTGAAAGTCTTTCTCGTTCAGTTTTTCATCAAACGCTTCGACCAGCTCCTCGGGGCAAAGGTTTGCCCGCCGGGCGGTGAGCAGGTTCATCACCAACAGCGAAACGAGCGTCAAAGAGAGTCCCAGAAAGACCAACATGTAGGGCCAGCCCAAGGCTTTGACGGCCCAGCTGAGCGGATTTCGGGGAGTGTCGTTCTCAGCCGGCGCGGTGGGACTGCCCGGGGCGGGGCCAGCCGCCGCATCGCCAGCTGGGGCGCCGCCAGCTGCTGGATCGGGCTCTGCCGGTGCCGGTGCCGCGTCAGCCGCGTCGCCAAACTCGGCAGCCGCATCGCCGGCGTCTTGGCCCCAGCTGGTCGCCGGAGAGCTGATCAAAGTGAACGCCAGGGTCGCCAGACAACATACCAGCACCACGCGCCAGCAGAGGGCCGGGCAGCGATACCAGGCTGCCGGAGCGTTAGAATTCAGGGCACCTCGAGACACGGGTGTTCTCCGACTAAAGAGCGAAAAAAGACATCTATTTGGAAAAGTGGGGAATCCCAGCATACTTGAGAACGAACCAGCATGCCGTGCGTACTCGCACGAATCTAGCCATCGTCCCCAAAAGAATGGCGGATTAACCGCCCCAGCCTGGATAACGCGACTGTAATTCTTGACGAGCCCGAGCGGCTTGCTCGGGTTTGCCGACGGCCGGCCAGAGAGTTACCAATCGGCTGAGTGCTTCGGCGTGGGCGTCCACAACGCTGGAAAACAACAATTGAGTGTGTAAGTAATCGAGCAGCGCGGCTTGTTTATCCCCTAACGCTTCGTTAGCCGCTCCCCGAGCATTATAAATCCGAGCCGCCAGTTCGGCATCATCCGGGTTCAATTCTTCAATTAATTTATTCACCGCGGCCAGCGATTCCTCTCCCTTTCCGGTTTGTGCCAAGGCGACCGCCCGGCCCGCGGCGGCCAACACCTGCAGCCGCGCACCGGCGGCCGAGTCCAGGCTGGCTGCGATCACTTGTTCAAAAGGCCCAATCGCCTCGGCGGCGACTCCCTGACGCAACTTGGACATCGCCACCAAATAGGCGGCCCGCTGCTTGACCAGCGGCGCCACCGAACGGCCCAGCGCACCGTAGAACTTGGCGGCACCCTCGTAATCGCCGGTGGCAATCGCCAGATCACCAAGCAATTCAGCCGTATCGTAAAAGTGAAAACTGCGGGGAAACTTGCCGACGAAATTCCTCAGCTCGTTGATCGCGGCCGCTTTGTCACCCTGACCGGCGAGGGCCAAACGCGCTTGGCTGGAGGCCCGGTAATACATCGCGTCCGCAGCGACAAATTCGCGGCGAATCGCGCTGAGGTCCACCGTTTTCAGCTGCTCCAAAGCACTCTGATATTGACCCTCCAAGGCCAATTCGCGGCCCCGAGTCAACGGCCCCGGATCACCCTCGAAGGTGATTTTTAGCAATTGATCGATGCGGAAGTTCTGCACCGCATTGCCAACCTTGACTTGAATCCCGTCCGGCTGGATCGTGGTGACTTGGCCCGTTACGGCTTTGCCAACCTCGGGATAGACGCGATCCAATTGCGCAAACGCGGCCGTTGGTAACAACAGCATCGCGAGGACGGTGAAAGCCGAGCGGGAGAAGCGATGAGCGAATGACATACTAGACATTCCGATGAGAAGCAAATGGTGGAGAAGTCAGCGGGTTGATTGCAAACGTTTATAGAGCCGCCAGCCCGGTGGCGGCGTCTCCCAGCGATTTTTGAATTTCCTTCAACAGCGCGTCATAGCGTTGTTTCGTCGCCCCGCCACCCAGTTCTGGATAACGCACGAAGACGTTGCGAATATCATCGCGTGATTGTTCGATCAGCTTCTTTGACTGAGCCGGGTCGGCTTCTTTTTTGCCTTGCAGATAGCGACAAAGCGCTAAGTGATAACGGGCGTCAAAAAAGGTTTCTTCAAATTGCTGATTGCCGAGCGTGCGTTTGGCAATCGATCCCCAACCCCAGATCGTGTTTCGCCTCGTCTTGGGATCGGGTTTGGCACCATTGATGGCACGATTGTAAGAGACCGTGGCAAACTTTTGCGGCAAAGTCGCAGCCCACTGTTCGTAGACCAGGGCGGCTTCGATTTGGGCGTCGAGCAACATTTGGTTCTCCGCTAGCAGGGTGGACAAACTATCGAGCGCCACTTTGTAATCACCAGCCAAGCGGGCTGACTTGCCCAGTTCCAAACGAATTTGCGTGAGCATTTTATCGGAGCCCAACCAGTTCGGTTGCTCCGTGGCTTTGGTTTCCATCCGTTGCAAAATCGCGAGCGCCGCGGAGACCAGTTCCCCGGCCGGGCCGCGAGCCCGCGTCTCATTCGGTTGCATCTGTCCCTCGGCCAGACCGACCAGCGTTTGAGCGGCCCAGTGGAGCGTTTTGGGATCGTCCGATTTGGCGGCTAATTGATCGAGGAACAGTTTGAATGCGGCGGTCAATTTTTGTTGCTGAGCTGCCGGCGCGGATTCCAATTGTTCGCGAATATCGCGGGCCAACCCGAAAAAGGTTTGCACTAGCTTTTGCTCGCCATCGGCTTGTCCCTCATACGCTTGTTGCAGTCCCTCCATAACCGTGCCGGCCCGCGCCATCAGCGCGTCACCGTCACTGTTGCTGTCGGTCAGCTGAGTCACGATCGCTTGCAGGGCGCTGGCGTAAATTTCAGCCTTCAGGTTGGGGTCTTCCAACTTGACATCTTGCAAACGTTTGAGCGGACCATAGACATCATTTTCCAGCGTCTGTAGCGCGGCTGCGGTGTCTTCATTAAGCAACTGCACGCGTGCTAGCAACATGGCGGTGCGGAGCACATCGGCATTCACTTGTTCCCGCTCGAGCGTCGCCAGTCCGGTCGTCAGCGTGGTCGCCATTTGTTGCCGCACGGCCGTCGCCGCGGCGGCATCGCCATCGCGCTGCAAACGAACCGCCTGATTCCACATCAACCGGCCGATCGCTTGTTGCAACTCGCCGCGGGCGGGATGCTCGGCGGGTAAATCTGCAAAGAATGCTTGCGCCGACTCAACGTCATTGCGGCCGATGGCAATTCGCACCAACAACTCGCGGGCGCTGGCCGCTTGCGGATCTTGGGGCCACTGCTGCACTAAGTATTCAGCCACCCGCTGCAATTGCGGCAAGATCTGATCGAGTTGGTCGGCCGGCGTGTCGCGGA
>CAZHTX010000157.1:0-11613 GCA_964535475.1 uncultured Pirellulaceae bacterium | reverse complement strand
CTGCCACTGCAACAGCTATTATTAATTGAGGGGGCCGCTTACTGGCAAGTTAAATTCGCTGCCGGTGCAACTGACGATTCGAAACGTCAGCAGCGGCTGCGGCTGCTGAAAATTCAACAAACGCTCGAGGCGGAAACCGATCGCTCTACGGCGTCCCCTCACACAGACCGGCTATCGACAGTCGAACCCCCGGGGGCACCCCGCCGAGGGCTCCTGCTGTTGCTCTTGGCGGCTTCGATCTTATTAGTGGTGGGAACCAGTTGGCTGTTGCGGAGCCCAGCCGGCCCGCCGTGGGGCTGGACCGCTGCGGAAATGACAGCCATGGCCGATTTGCCCGCCGACGAATACCTCGAGCGTCTGGCGACCGGCGGCAGCAAGTGGTTTGCCAAGCGGCCCGACACGCAAGCTGGTTTGGCAAAACGGATTCGTGAAATGCGAGCCGGCTGCGATTTGGTTATCGATGCCAATCAACAAGCCACCCCCACGCCAACTCGCCAGTGGCTGATCGAACGTTGCCTAGCGTGGCGTGGAAAATTTGACGAGCAACTCTTCGCCCTCGAAAACGGCGCGGACGTCGGCGAAGTTCGCGAAGCAATGGACGCGTTGGTTAACAAATTGGTCAGCGCCCTGCGGGAGCGGGCCGATCAGCTGGCCGCGAGCCAGCAAGTGGGTTGATTCCAGTGGGTTGATTGTCGCGCGTTGCGAATCCGGTTAGGCTGTTTCGCTGATAAACATAGACCGGTGCAACCTTCGGAACCGAGCCAAATGCTGCAGGGAATTATTCCACCACTCGTGACGCCGCTGCGAGCCCGCGATACGCTCGATCAAGCTGGCCTGGAGCGGTTGGTCGAGCATGTCATCGCTGGTGGTGTGAGCGGCCTGTTTGTGCTGGGCACGACCGGGGAAGCCCCCAGTCTTAGCTATCGTTTGCGCCGCGAATTGATCACTCGCGTGTGCGATCAGACCGCCTCGCGATTGCCGGTCCTGGTGGGCATCACCGACACGGCTTTTGTGGAATCGGTTGAGCTGGCCCGGCACGCCGCCCAGGCAGGGGCGACCGCGGTGGTCTTGTCGACTCCTTACTACTTCCCCGCCGGGCAAACCGAACTGATTGCCTACGTCCGCAACTTGGCCGCCGAGTTGCCATTGCCGCTGGTCCTTTACAACATGCCCAGCCTGACCAAGGTGTGGTTTGAAATCGACACCCTCAAGCAGCTTACCGAGCTGGAAAATGTAATCGGGGTCAAGGACAGCAGCGGCGACTTGGATTACTTTGCTCGGCTGGCCGAAGTTCGCAGGCTACGGCCCGATTGGTTTTGCTTTATGGGGCCTGAAAACCTATTGGCCGAAGCGCTCCAGTTGGGCGGCCAAGGGGGAGTCCACGGCGGGGCGAACGTCTATCCCGAGTTATTCGTAGGACTCTACGACGCATTGGTCTCTGGTGATCTGCCACGACAGCAGCATTTGCAATCTATCGTCAATGAGCTACAAGCAATCTATGCGATTGGAAAATATGCTTCGCGGTTCATCAAAGCGACAAAGTGCTCACTTTCGCTGCGGGGGATTTGCGAAGATTTCTTAGCAGAACCTTTCCATCATTTTCATCCCGCCGAACGTGCGCGGGTGGCGGAAGTCCTCGCCTCCGTAGATCGACTAATCGTCGGCTCCTAATTAAGTGAATGGTCAAGCCAAGGTATTGCCATGCAAACGAAATATGCCCCACCACTGTGTCGCATCTTGCTCCTGTCTATCCTTGCCAGCGGTGCTTTTTACACTTCAGCCACAGCTCAGCCTGCCGGAGACAACCAGAACGTGAATAGTCGCTCGATATTGCTACAGCCCTGGAGAGGTCCTTTCGGAGGCGTGCCCCCTTGGAATGAGGTTCGCGTCGATGAGTTCGGCTCTGCTTTTGACATGGCGATCGCCGAACACGTCACCGAGATCGAGGAAATAGTTAACAACCCGGCTGAGCCAACTTTTGAAAATACGCTGGTGGCACTGGAGCGCGCGGGGAAGACGCTGCAGCGAGTGGGAGCGATCTTCGGAGTCTACTCGTCGAATTTAAACCTTGGCCCGATTCCCGACATCGAACGCGTGGTGGCACCCAAATTATCAGGGCATGACGATTGGATTACGCAGAACAAGCCATTGTTTGCTCGCATCGAAACCTTATACATGAACCGTGAGTCGGCCGACTACACGGTCGCTCAAACGCGTTTACTGGAAGACCGATATAAGGATTTCGTGCGGTCTGGAGCAAAGTTGACTGAGGCCGAAAAAAAGAAACTTTCGCAGCTCAACAAACGGCTGGCTAGCCTCTACACCGACTTCAGCCAAAATGTCTTGGCCGACGAACAGAACTATGTGACTTGGATCGAGGACGAACGACGTTTGGCCGGTTTGCCGGAAAGCGTTGTGGACGCCATGGCGGCAGCCGGCAAGCAGC
Organism: uncultured Pirellulaceae bacterium; assembly: GCA_964535475.1. Lineage (GTDB taxonomy): Bacteria > Planctomycetota > Planctomycetia > Pirellulales > Pirellulaceae > Laterigemmans. The sequence continues at coordinate 9,167 of CAZHTX010000157.1, read as the reverse complement.
GTGGACGAGCCGATGCGTGGGCCGTCACCAACACTCGCTCTTCGATGGATCCTTTTTTGACCTACGCTGACGACCGTGATTTGCGCGAGCAAATTTGGCGGACTTATTATGATCGTGGTGACAACGGTGATGAGCATGACAACAATGCCATCATCACCGAAATCCTCCGCCTCCGTGCGACTCGCGCCAAGATGTTGGGTTATCCCACCCACGCCCATTGGCGTTTGGAACCGCAAATGGCTCAGACGCCAGATGCCACCATGGATCTCATGATGCAAGTCTGGCCCAAAGCGGTGGCCAGAGTCCGGGAGGAAGTTGCCGACATGCAGCAAGTGGCTGATCGCGAGGGAGCCGATTTCAAAATCGCGCCATGGGATTACCGTTACTACGCGGAAAAAGTTCGCAAGGAAAAATACGATCTCGATTTCAACGAAGTAAAACCTTACTTGCAACTGGAGAAACTGCGGGAAGGCATGATGTGGGCCGCCGGCCAGTTATTTGGCTTTCAATTCATACCAACTTTTGAAGTCCCCACCTTTCATCCCGATGTGCGAGTCTGGGAAGTTCAAGACGCTGCGGGAAACCATGTGGGGTTATGGTATTTAGATCCCTATGCTCGCGAAGGAAAACGCAGCGGTGCTTGGATGACCGATTACCGCCCCCAGGAAAACATGGGCGAGCCGATTTCGACGATCGTTTCCAATAATTCGAATTTTGTCCCAGGCGCCGCCGACGAGCCGGTGTTGATCTCGTGGGATGATGCGATCACGTTGTTTCATGAATTCGGCCACGCCTTGCATGGACTCTGCTCACAAGTCAATTACCCCTCGCAGTCGGGAACCTCGGTGGCTCGCGATTATGTGGAGTTCCCTTCACAGCTGAACGAGCATTGGCTCGACACCCCCGAAGTCTTGGGCAAGTTCGCGTTGCACTATCAAACCGGCGAACCTTTGCCGGCAGCCCTGTTAGAAAAAATAAAACGCGCGTCAAATTTCAACCAAGGTTTCGGTACCGTCGAATACTTGGCCAGCGCCTTGATCGACATGAAATTGCATCTCGCCGGTGATGCGCCGATTGACCCTGACAAATTTGAGCGGGAAACATTGGCCGAACTGGGCATGCCAGCTGAAATCGTGATGCGACACCGCACTCCGCACTTCAGCCACATCTTCGCCGGCGATGGCTATTCGGCCGGTTATTACAGTTACCTCTGGTCCGACGCGTTGACAGCCGATGCGGCAGAAGTATTTGAGCAAGCGGGCAGCTACTATGATCCGGAAATCGCGAAGCGGTTGTTCGACACGATTATGTCGGTCGGCGACACGATTGACCCGGCCGCTGGGTTTCGCGCGTTTCGCGGGCGTGACGTCGACACCACCGCCTTGCTGCGGAAACGAGGGTTCCCAGTCGAATGAGTGCTTTGGATTCGATTCGCGTTGGTATTGTTACAGTCTCCGACAGAGCCAGCCGGGGTGAGTACGAGGACCTCGGCGGTCCGGCTATCGAAGCCTACTTACAGTCCGTGCTCGATTGCCCATGGACCCCCTTGCGACGGTTGGTGGAAGACAATCGCGCCTTGATCGCTGATCACTTAATCGAATTAGTCGATCAGGAGAAGTGTTGCTTGGTGATCACCACCGGGGGCACCGGACCGGCTTTGCGCGACGTGACTCCCGAGGCGACCGAACAAGTGTGTCAGCGGATTTTGCCCGGTTTTGGCGAGTTGATGCGGCGAGTTTCACTGGAAAAGGTTCCCACCGCGATATTATCAAGACAGTTGGCCGGGATTCGCGGTCGCGCCCTGCTGTTGAACTTGCCCGGCAAGCCAAAATCGATCGCTGAATGTTTAGACGCGGTCTTCCCGGCGATTCCCTATTGCATTGATTTGATCGAAGGACCTTACTTGACCACAAATACCAGTCGCTTTACCACCTTTCGGCCACCAGGCGCATAGATGCCTGAACGCGACTCAGAACATCGAATTGGCTTGATTTGTGCCATCTCGGCGCACTGCATTTGGGGATTCTTTCCACTTTACTGGAACCTCCTCGGTGACATTCCTTCGATCCCACTAGCGGCCCATCGAGTCGTTTGGGCCTGCCTGATCTTGACGCTACTGGTGCCGTTTTTAATTTGGCGAAAGCAGGAAATTTCGCTCAACGCACTGGCTGGCCACCTCCGCAGCCCGCGAGTTTGGGGACTGTACGCACTCTCCGCCGCCATGCTGGCAATCAACTGGTTGGCTTTCATCTGGGCAGTCAACCACGGTGCCATTCTGCAGGCTTCGCTGGGCTACTACATCAACCCCTTGCTGAGCATCATGCTGGGCGTGCTGGTGCTGGGAGAACGTTTGCAAACAAGCCAATGGTGTGCGGTGGGGATTGCCGCATTTGGTGTGCTGGTAATGACCGTTGCGGGAGGCGGGTTGCCCTGGGCATCTTTGGCGATGGCCTGCGCCTTTGCCACCTACGGGCTGATAAAAAAGAAGACCCCTTTGCCGAGTCTCTCGGGACTTTGGTTAGAAGTGCTAATTCTGTGCGGACCGGCGATGTTGTTTTTGCTGCTGGTCAACTCCGGGAACAGCGAGGCAGCCATCAGCAGCGGAACAACCACCACTTTTTCCGTCGCCACTTGGTTGCTGTTACTTGGGGGCGGGGCAGTGACGATTTTACCCCTCACTCTATTTGGGATTTCCACCAAGCGGTTGCCCTTATCAACCGTGGGAGTACTGCAGTACATCGGTCCAACTTTGCAATTCCTAGTGGGAACGGTCGTCAATCACGAGCCCTTCGGGCTGTGGCGACTCGCTGGCTTTGCATGCGTTTGGACTGGTTCGATTCTGTATTTGATTGGCACCCGGCGACACAGCCTGCGAAATTCGCGGGCCGCCGCCCTGTTGGCGGAGTCAGCCTCTGCGAGTTCGGCATCGCCCAAGCTATCATCAACCCCCTCCCCCGCGCCATCCCCCTCGGGTATCCGGTCGTAGCGGATATGCGTTTGGCATTGCTCGGTTTAGTTACGGAGATGCGAAATCCACGGGCATAACAGAACGGCTCACGCTGTATTGGCAAAATAAATGTAAGGATTGCGAGGAGCCAGGTTGTGGCATGTGTGTCTCGCCGCAGCAAACGGTTAGGTTAACTCGGAGAATCGCTGATTATGAATTCGCTGTTAAACGATGAAAACCCGATTTATTCGTCTTTGGCGAATGACGAAATGATGTGCGAACTGGTCGAGGAATTCGTGGGCGATATGCCCCTGCGGATTGAAGCCTTGCGACAGGCCCTTGCCGCGGATGATATCGACACGGTGCAACGATTGGCCCACCAACTGAAGGGCGCGTTTGGCAGCTACGGCTTCGAGCAAATGACGGAGCCAGCCCGAAAGTTGGAAAAGAGTGCCGCGGAATCCCGCGATCAGGTCGACGTCATCCGCCAAGATGTTGACGCCTTAGTCGGATATTGCTTAAGACTGACCGCCGCCAAACCGCCCGCCGCCGGTTGATTCAAACAGGCAAATTTCGCGCAGCATGCTCAGGCTGCGGGCTCTAGGTTCCCAGCTAGTGCCCCACGCGTGTGCGAAATCTGCTACGATTGCCGCACGAGTGGGGGTCTGATGGAACGGCCCCTCCTTCCTGATCCCTCGAGATTTGCGGCGTGCGTGCATCGTGAAAAGCAATTTAATAAAACGCGGTTTTCTTGCGCTGACCGTCACCCAGTTTTTTGGCGCGGCAAACGACAACATTCTCAAGACCGTGCTCACCTTTATGGTGGTTGACGGTGCTTGGCAGGGCGATTTGGGAGATGGTAGTCAAGCTCTGGTGGGGATCTGCTTTACTGTTCCCTTTATTTTGCTCTCCGGCTATGGCGGGCAATTAGCCGATCGCTACAGCAAAAGTGCACTCAGCAAGATCATCAAGTTCGCCGAGTTACCGATTGCCCTGGTGGCGATGGCGGGATTCTGGGCGGACAACCTCTGGATCACGCTGTTTGCCTTAATTGCCTTGACTTGCCAGAGCGCGTTTTTTGGCCCTTCCAAATATGGCATGATTCCCGAACTGGTGGAGCCTGGCGATTTGAGCCGCGCCAACGGCTCGATCAACATGATGACGAACATTGCCGTGATTGCCGGCACGCTGGTCGCCGGGTTGGTCAGCGATGCCTATTCGCCTCAGCCAGAATCGGGGGAGACGGCGGTTGCGGAGGGGGCTGCGGTTGTCGGCGAGGCTGCGGTTTCGGAGGGGGCTGCGGTTGCGGACAAACTTGTGGTCGCTGGCGAGGCTGCGGCTGCCGGTTTGCCCTGGCTGCCCGGGGTGGTGCTGGCGGTCGTTGCCGTGCTGGGCATTATCTCCGTATTCTTTTTGGGCAAATTACCGGTAGCCAATAAAAATCCGCAAAAGTTTGATTGGAACCCATTTACCACTTACATCATCTCGATTCGCGAAATGGCCAAGACACGATTGCTGATGGTGATGATGGCTTGGGGCTATTTTTATATGCTCGCGGGGATCGCGCTGTTCATTATTCCAGAATACACTCGCATCCTCAGCGTAACCCGATTTGAAGCCAGTTTGCTGATGGGCGTGATGGGCATTGCCATTGGTATTGGTTGCGTGTTGGCTGGCCTGATTTCAGGCCATCGGATCGAACCGCGGCTGATCCCCTTGGGCGCGTTTGGCCTGACGCTGTTCTTCTTCTTGCTGGCAATTCAGCCAACCCGCACCCCAGAGAATTCGCTGACCGGTTCGGCGATGGCGGTGCTGATGAGCAAAGAGTCATGGTTCATTTTCGGTGCTGGGATCTCGGCCGGTTTCTACATCATTCCTTTGCAAGCCCTGCTGCAATATCTTTCTCCCGATGATGAGCGTGGTCGTTTCTTGGGAACCGCCAACGCCGTGTCCTTTGCCTTTATGACCGGCTCGGCACTCATTTACAGAGTGGTGGACCCGATATTTCCCGACAACCCGCAGCAGATCTTTATGGTCTGCGCCGTGTTGATGCTGGCTGGAGTCTCTTTCTTTCTGTACCGTTTGCGGGGTACAGGAATCATGTTCGGTGGCGGCGAAGCATTGCAGAGGAAATAACATGAATCGTTATCACATGCAGTTCGCCCCGGCGGTCTGGAAGCCTTGCCTGAGGCCTCGCGTCGTGCGTTGGCTGAGGCCGCTGCGGTTGCGTCATCAGTATCGAGCTCAACAGTTGGTGGGCATCGATCTGCAAGGAACGGATGCGGTTCGTCAAGCGCTGCGAGATGGTTGCGGCGTGATGATCATGCCCAATCATCCCAGTCACGCCGACCCGTTTTCGATCTACATGGCGGGAGACGAACTGCAAACACCACTGCACGTAATGGCCACTTGGCACGTGTTTCATAACAAGCCACGATTGACTCAGTGGTTGCTGCAAAGCCATGGTTGCTTCAGCGTCGATCGCGAAGCGAATGACATTGGCGCTTTTCGCACCGCGATTGATCTTTTATCGACGCGGAAAGAACCGCTGGTGATCTTCCCCGAGGGTGAAATCTATCATTGCAACGATCGCGTCACTCCGTTTCGAGACGGCGCCGCGGCGATTGCCGTGGCGGCTGCGAGGCGCGCCAAACGTCCCGTGGTCTGTGTTCCCTGCGCGATCTCCTACCGCTACTTGAGTAACCCCACCGATGCCTTACAACAGTTAATGGGACAACTCGAAGCGTCCATTCACTGGAAACCACAGCCGCAAAAGCCGCTGGAAGAGCGAATCTATCGCTTTGCGGAAGCTCTGCTGGCACTCAAAGAGATCGAATATTTTGGCGCGGCGCAAGCGGGCGATTTGGCCGATCGTATCCGCGGATTCCGCGCGCATATTTTAGACGACATCGAGACTCGCTATCAGCTTTGCGGCGGCAACGCGGCCAGCTTGCCGGAACGGGTCAAGGCGGCGCGGCGGACGATCATGGTAGCGCTGTCGAGCGGGCAAGAGGCCGCCACCGATCAACGTCCGGCAGCTCAACAGCCGGCAACTCAGCAGACTCCAGCCCAGCAGACTCCAGCCCAGCAGACTCCAGCCGGCGCCGCCATCGCGCAAATGGAGAGCGACCTGGAAGATTTATTCCTGGTCGTCCAGTCGTTCAGTTATCCCGGCGATTACGTGCTGCAACGCCCATCCATTGAACGCATGGCCGAAACGCTGGATAAATTCGAAGAGGACGTGTTGCGAAAAGATACCGCCAAGATTCGGGGCGAGCGGAACGTGAAAGTCCAGTTTGCCGAACCGATCGAAGTGGTGCATGATCGCAAGAACAAAGAGCAAATCAGTCAACTCTCTCGCCAAGTGGAAACGGCCGTCCAGGAGATGCTCGTTTCCATGCGAGGCGAGAGTGTGATGATCTAGTACTTAGCTGGCCAAACTGCGGAGCACCGTGTTGAGAATCCCGCCATTCTGATAATAGCGAATTTCCACGGGCGTATCGATTCGCACGATACAAGTGAACCGTTTGACCGAGCCATCGGGAGAGGTAGCCACGACTTCGGTCGTGCTGCGTGGGGAAAGCTCGTTATCGAGCCCCACGATATCGAACGTTTCTTCGCCGGTTAAGCCCAGCGACTCGGCCGTTTCGCCATCGGCAAACTGCAGCGGCAGCACACCCATGCCGACCAAGTTACTGCGGTGAATCCGCTCGTAGCTCGCCGCGATCACGGCCTTCACACCTAACAACATGGTCCCCTTGGCGGCCCAGTCGCGACTGCTGCCCGTGCCGTATTCGGCACCGGCGATGACCACCAACGGCACTTGTTCTTCGGCGTATTTCATCGCCGCGTCGTAGATGCTCATCTGCTCGCCGTCGGGCAGGTGGCGGGTGACACCTCCCTCGGTGCCGGGTGCCAATTGGTTGCGAATCCGAATGTTAGCAAAAGTACCACGCACCATCACGCGATCATTTCCGCGACGGCTACCGTAGCTGTTAAAGTCTTTCGGATCGACGCCGTTGGCCTGCAGGTAACGACCGGCCGGGCCATCTTTGGCGATCGCACCGGCGGGAGAAATATGGTCGGTCGTGACGCTGTCGCCCAGCAATGCCAACACGCGAGCACCGCGGATCGGCTTGATATCGGGAACTTCCGCCGTCACCGAGGCGATGAAAGGAGGTTCCTGAATGTAGGTGCTGGTGTCATTCCAGGCGTACAAGTTGCCGCCGCTGATTTCAATCGCGTTCCACAATTCGTTGCCCTGCATGGCGGCAGCGTACTCGTCCACGAACGCTTTGGGATCGACCACGCGTTCGATCGTGTCGAGCACTTCCTGAGTGGTCGGCCAAATGTCTTTTAGATAAACATCTTGTCCCGATTTATCTTGGCCAATCGGCTCGGTCACCAAGTCGATATCGGTGGTACCCGCCAGAGCATAAGCGACCACCAGCGGCGGGCTGGCCAAGTAATTGGCTCGCGTGAGCGGATTGACACGTCCCTCGAAATTGCGATTCCCGCTGAGCACCGCCGAGGCGACCAAGTCACCCGAGGTAATCGCGTTTGCCACCGGTTCGGGCAGCGGCCCGCTATTGCCGATGCAAGTCGTGCAGCCGTAGCCCACGGTGTGGAAGCCCAGCTCACGCAGGCTGTCGGTGAGCCCCGCTTTCGCTAAGTAGTCGGTGACCACGCGAGAGCCAGGAGCCAAACTGGTTTTCACGTAGGGCGGTACGGTCAGACCCAGCTCAACGGCCTTTTTAGCCACCAAACCGGCTCCCACCATCACCGATGGATTGCTCGTGTTCGTGCAGGACGTGATGGCGGCGATGACCACCGATCCATGACCAATCTGCGAGCTCGATCCGTTGTCCTCGACGTTGGCTTTCGTACCCAATTTGTCAGCCGTCAGCCCGAAGCCGCGATCGGCAATTGGAGCGGTCAGCGAATTGCGGAACGAGTCCTTCATGTCGGAGAGAGCGACGCGGTCTTGGGGCCGCTTGGGGCCGGCCAAGGCGGGCACGATCGTGCCCAAGTCGAGTTGCAGTTGCTGGGTATAGTTCAGTTGTGGCCCACCGTCGAGGCGGAACAAACCTTGTTCCTTGCAGTAGCGTTCGACCCGCTGGACCAGTTTTTCGCTGCGACCGGTGCGGCGCAGATACGACAGCGTCACATCGTCGACCGGGAAGAAGCCCATGGTGGCACCATACTCGGGTGCCATGTTGGCGATCGTCGCACGGTCGGCCAAAGACATGTTGGAAACGCCGGTGCCGAAGAACTCCACAAACTTGCCAACCACACCTTGGGCACGCAAGATTTCGGTCACACGCAGCACCAAGTCGGTGGCGGTGGCCCCTTCGGGCAAAGCGCCGGTCAATTCAACACCGACCACTTCGGGCATCAACATGTATAAGGGTTGACCCAACATGTTGGCCTCGGCCTCAATACCGCCGACACCCCAACCGAGCACGCCCAAGCCGTTGATCATCGTGGTGTGGCTGTCGGTACCCACCAACGTATCGGGCATGGCGACGGGACCAAATTCGGTCTCGCGGACGCAAACCACGTCGGCCAAGAATTCCAAATTCACTTGGTGGACAATGCCCACGTTCGGTGGCACGACGCGAAAATTGTCAAACCCTTGCTGTCCCCATCGCAAGAATTCATACCGTTCGCGGTTCCGCACAAACTCAATATCGACGTTGCGGTTGAGCGCATCATCAGAACCGAAAAAGTCAACTTGAACGCTGTGATCAATCACCAGATCGACGGGGATCAGAGGATTGATTTTGGCGGGATCACCACCGAGGCGTTCCATTCCGGAACGCATCGCGGCCAGATCGACCACCGCGGGAACGCCCGTGAAATCTTGCAACACAACCCGCGCCGGCTTGAAAGGAACCTCATCCTTCGCCGGGGCCGCGGCATTCCAAGCAGCCAAATTGCGAACATCCTGCTCGGTTACTTGAAAACCGTCACAGTTTCGCAACACGGCTTCCAACAAGACGCGAATCGAGAATGGCATCCGGCTGATCTCTCCCAGACCGGCCTCTTCCAATCGACTGAGTCGATAGATCGCCATCGGGCCATCGCCCGACTCGAAGGTGTCACGCGCGTTAAAAGGATCGAACGGGGCCTTGGCTGTGCTCATCGTTGCTCTCTCCGGCGACTCGACGCGGCGGAGTCTTCCAAGTTGGTGAGGTGGGGGCGAAACAGTCGGCATCCG
>CAZHTX010000156.1:0-11768 GCA_964535475.1 uncultured Pirellulaceae bacterium | reverse complement strand
GGTCGTTGCATCCCCGCGTCGCGAGCCAGCACCCCGGCGACATGCACCCCGGCGACATGCTCGGCGGCGACGTGCTCGGCGGACTCCGACTCCCAGGGCAACCCTTGCCCGCAAGCTTGACGCTCCTCGGTGGTCAATTGATAGAGAAACGAAGGTAACGTTTGGCGATGTTCCATCTGCCCCCAATCGGTCCACTGGGGCAAATCAAGAATCTCCACTCGCCAAGCCGGCTCACTCGAATCGACATACGCAACCGCGCAATTGGTAGTTCCTAAATCGATGCCGACAAGATATTGCGGCGGGGCTTGTTCATCAGGGTCCGAGGGCCTGGAGGCATCATTCACGACTGCCCAGCTCCACCGTCATCACGGGTGTTGAATTCCATTTTCCAGCGTTCTTCGCCGCGCGTGCTTTGACAATACAACTCAAACACTCCCAACTCGGTGACGCGACTTTGAAATCGCACCGGTAAAAAAGGTTCCTCACCAGCCGACTCCGAATCGAGCGTAGTTTGGATCGGATCGCTCTCCACTAATTCCTCGGGCGACCAACGATCGAGCCTGGTGCCGGGCACATCCTGGCGACGGACCGTGGAAGAAAAGAAACGAAACTGGGCGGGGCGTCCGACCACGATGCCAACTTCTTGGCTGGGCACTTCCGCGTCGGTTCCCTCCTCCATGCCTTGCGGCGCCACGCACAGTGCTCGCAGCGGCCGCGGCGCACCGGGGATCGCCAGCCCGGCTGTTTCGATCCCAATGTAATAACTGCGGGCGGTGCCTCCCCGAATGCGAATCCCGCCGTGCTGTTTCGACCATCCGTAGAAAGCCGCACCGAGAGCTACCGAATGGTCCAAATCTTCCGGTCCTCCCAACACGCGAGGTCGCGTCCCTTGCGACCACAGCTCAATCAACTCGCTGACTTTGTCTCGCAAAATAGCCGCGCGAAAAACACCACCGTTAAACAGCAGATGCGACGGCACCGGTTGGTTCGACGCACCCTCGGGCCCACTACTTTGCCCGCTAATTTCCTCGCCATCAGCCGGCCGGCGATGGGCAGCCAGAAAGGCGGCCAAGTGGCGAGTCACGGCCGGGTCGGACTCATAGGGCAAACCGATGTCTTGGAACCCCGACGCCACGTTCGCTTGTGGTTTCGCGTCAGCTTCGCAAGCGGGAAAAAAGCCTTCCAGAAACATCGAGGCGACGGTCGACGCCGACAATTCGGTGGAAATCGTGCCGCCAATCAACCGACTGCCGCGCCCCAGCACTGACACGGTGGTCGAAGCTGGGCCACCGGGAGCCAACAATTGTTCTTTGGCGGTGCGGCAGGCGTGCCACAGCGCGACATTCTGCCAAGGATCGAGCGAATGCCCTTCCGTCGCTAATTGATTGGCAACCAAATGGGCAAGAGCCAAGTCCATGTTATCGCCGCCGACCAGCAAGTGGTTTCCCACCGCTCGACGCTGCAGCTCCACATTTCCGTCAACTTCGTCCAACTGGATCAGCGTCAAGTCGGTTGTGCCCCCGCCAACGTCGACGACCAGCAAGGAATCACCTCGGCCCAGCTCTTCACGCCAATCCTGATTGCGTTCTCGCAGCCATCGATAGACCGCCGCCTGGGGCTCCTCCAACAACACCATGTCATCGGGCAAGCCAGCTCGTCGCGCCGCTTCGCTGGTCAAATCGCGAGCGGCCGGATCAAACGAAGCGGGCACGGTCAACACGACGCGTTGATCAGCCAACGGGGCATCGGGAAAGGCGTGATTCCAGGCGGCGACCAAATGCTGCAAATATGCCTCCGTCGCGGTCAACGGCGAGATCTTGCCCACTTCATCGGGAGCTTCCCAAGGCAAAATCGGTTCACGTCGATCGACTCCATGGTGCGCGAGCCAGCTTTTCGCCCCCGCTACCACCCGCTGCGGCTGCTCGGCCGCTCGCTGCCGCGCTAATGCACCAACCACCCACGACGGCGGTTCGGCTTGCCAAGGGAGCTGGAAAGCAGCCCGTTCGTGCTCGGCGGCGAGGTACAGAAACGAGGGCAGCGACTGGCGCGACTCCACTTGCCCGGCCGCGACCGCTTGAGGAATCTCCAACAACCGTAACTCGGGCAGTTCTGCGGTCAATTCGGCGTAGGCAACAACCGAGTTGGTGGTGCCCAAATCGATGCCAATTGTATAACGTGAATCCATGAGGCGGCGGTTAGCTGGGATGGTGTGGGGGGCGAATGGGGTGGCTCGTGCTCGGACCGATCGACTTCACGAAACTTGCTCAAAAGATATTTGTTTCGACAACATTTGTTCTCACGATATTTGTTGTCACGATATTTGTTCTCACGTTCTTTCTTCGCACGTGGATCGAAAGTGATTCACGATCGCCGCGCTGCTCACGCTTGCACTTGAGCCGGCGCGACGACTGGCGCATCTTGTGCTGGTCCCGTCCACTGGGCCAGTTCACATTGCTTGGCCAGCCAGCCAGCATGGACAAGCGTACCAGTGTTTCCCCCACTCGCCCCGCTATCGCCGAGCCACTGGTACCGCAGTGGCGAAGGATTTTCTGGAATTTCCAAGGGTTGCCCCTCGGGAGTTGCGACCAGGGGAGTCAAATCGAACACCCTTTGCAGTGTTTGCTGACATTGCTGCAAGCAGGGACGGGCTGCGGCACCGACTTGAGCGTCCGAAAACTGTTCGAGCGGCTCTTGGACGAGATCGACCAGCCTCGCTTCGCGTTGCAACATGGCCAGCAGCGTGACCGCTTCGCTGCGAGGACTCGCTGGAGCCGCGGTTGCTGGCTTGCCAGAATCTCCTAATCCCCCCGCTTTCTCAACTGGCGGGGGTAATTCGCCAGCGGTGGGGCGATCGAGCACCGCTTGGATGGCGGCTGAGGTCTCGCGATTGCCGAGAGCGGCGAAAAATGCGCGAAAAGCGGTTCCGAGGGACATAGCAGTGTGGTAAACGGGGTAAAGCGAGCCGGTAACAACCGGCCCACAGGACGAACAAACGGGTCTGTAACTTAGACAGCTTTACGTTGATTTGCGGCAAGTCAACCGGGAATTGATCTTGGAGGTTATTCAGGGCAGCGTTTACCCTTGGCCAGCCAGGTCGCCAACAGCCGGCGAGCCTCCTCCCGAAACTATCCTCCCCACCATTCATGAACAACTTGGCTCTCCCCGAAACTCCTCACCATCTCGGCCGAGAGCGAGTTGTTCGCTGGCGGTTTGTCATGGCCGGGGCGGTTGCCGGAGAACGCCAGGGCGCTCAGCCGTGTTGGCTTTGCTTGCTCGTTCTGCTGTTGATCATTTTCGCGGGCGGCGCCGGGGGCTGCGGCACGACCAAGGGTTTTGAAGCAACCGAACAATTGTTGCTCTCCGACGCGGTGGATGACAGCATTGCGGCGATCGATTTTCGCCCCCTCGCCGGGAACAAGGTTTTTCTCGACACCCAGTACATTAAGACTGTGAAAGGCCCAGGGTTCGTCAACGCCGATTACGTGACCAGCGCGCTGCGGCAGCAAGTCTTGGCTGCTGGATGTTTTCTGCAGGATAACGCGGAAGCCGCCGAGATTATTATCGAAGCACGCGTCGGCACCTTGGGTTCCGATTCGTTTCAAGTGACTTACGGAATACCAGCCAATTCTGCACTTTCGTCTGCCGCCCAAGCGATCCCCACGCTGCCTCCGATACCTGTCTTGCCGGAACTGAGCCTGGCGCGACGCGAAGCTCGTGAGGGGGCCGCCAAAATCGCCGCCTTTGCTTATCATCGGGAAACGCGTCAGCCGATTTGGCAATCGGGCGTCGCGCGTTCATCAACAACCGCCCGTGACACCTACATCATGGGTGTGGGACCGTTGCAGTCGGGCTCAGTGCGAGGAAGAACGCGGCTAATCGGCGCGGGATTTGAATTCGGCGAGACCAGCGTGGAGGGCTCCACGCCGAGCAGCATGTTCGAACGGCCGCCAGTCAACTACAACGCCCAAGTCCGTTATCAGAATGGCGTGCCCATTTTGGGTCCCCGCTTGGCCGAGAAGTCGGAGCCGACAACCGACACGCCAGCGGAATCGGACATCGGTCCCGCTGCCGAACCGGCCGTCCGGGTCGCGGAAAAACCGGAACAGCCTTAAAAACCGTTAGCCGCTTTGGCGCTAGCCGCGGTTCTGACTTAAAAACCGTTAGCCGCTTTGGCGCTAGCCACGGTTCTGACTTAAAAACCGTTAGCCGCTTTGGCGCTAGCCACGGTTCTGTTGGGCTTTCGGATCGATACTCATCGCCGCGTCGATCCAGAGTCCTCATAAACCACGTTGCTCGCCCCGCCCATGTTGGGAGTGGAGACGTGTCCCGTCGGGGTCGCCCGTTCTTGGCTTGCCGCAGTGGTCGGAATTTGATCGCGGGAATCGTAATCGTGACCACTTTCCTCGTGCATGATCTGGCGAGCTTCGGCAAAGCGATCCCCGGCCTTGACGGTCACCAATGTCTGGCCCGATTGGAATTGTTGGTCGTAGTACTGGGCTTCCTCCTCGGGAATCCCCAGCCCGATCAGAGCCCCGATAAGGCTGCCCGCCACGGCCCCGGCTGCGGTGCTGGCCAGCACGCTGGCTAACACCCCTCCGGCAATCGCTGGCCCAATCGCTGGAATCGCTCCGGCGACAATCCCCAGCCCCCACAACACGCCCACACCGGCCCCCGTCGCTGCTCCCGCTGCGGCCCCCGTGCCCGCTTTGCTATCCTCCGCTTCCGCATTCCCTGAGTGGCGATAACGATTCTCAGGATGTTGGGCGACCAGCCCAATTTGGTCCTCACGAAAGCCAGCTTCTCGCAACCGATTCAGTGCTCGTTGAGCGGCAGCATGATTAGGAAAAACCCCGACCGCGGTAGTTTGATTCGTAGCCATCAGTTCGGCTCCTTCGTTGGCGATTTCAATAATGCGTACGAAGCACGCCGCAACAACGACGCGCGTGTTCCTCGACAGCAAACACGAATCGCAAATCGCATACCCTTATCAGCTCGTATCCCGGCGAATGCAGGCAGCTTACGGCGGGCAACTTGCTAGTTAGCCGGTTGCTGGTTAGCCGGTTGCTAGTTAGTCGGTTGCTGATTGGCCGGTTATTGGTTGGCCGGTTGAAACAGGGCAACTTGCTGGCGACGCCGCGAGATTTCGTAACCGGCCAACAGCACCAGGGCGACGATCAACGGCAGCACATAGTACAGCAGCCGAAAAATCAACAGCGAACCGATAACCGCGTTACCGACATCGTTGGCCAATAGCTTCAGCAGGATCAGTTCCAGCACCACCAAACCGCCTGGTATTTGGCTGACTAGCGAAGCGGTCAAACCGGTCAAGAAAGCGGCCAAGACCAAGGCAAACGGCACGCTGACATCGCCGGGCAAGACCAAGTACAAAGCGATTGCCGAGATGGTCAAATCCAAAATAGCGACCGAAGCCTGCAGCACCATTAAATCGAAAGGCGGCGGTTGCAATTGGAGCCCAGAGATCGGCAGTGGGCGTCGCCAAGCGTAACAAATGATCGCGTACAGGAAGCCGCAAGAGAGCAAGATCGCACCGAGAGCCTGTGTTGATAGCGGCAATTTAACCTCCGGCGGGAGGGGGATCGGCACAAACAACAAGACCGTTCCACCCAGCCAAAAAATACCACTCCAAAACGTCATCCCCAGCAGCACCACGATTGCCATGATCTGTTTAGGCTTCAGGCCCCACTGTGTGTAGAGCCGAAAGCGGAGCGGAGTGGCCGCGATCAATGTCCCCAGATTGTTGCCCAACGCATAGCCAAGAAAACCAACAAGCGCAACGCGTCGCAGTGGCAAGGAGCGTTTGACATACCGCAGCGCCAGCATGTCGTAGGTCGTCAGCAGGCAGTAATTTAACGCCACCATGAGCGCTGCGAAAGCTAAGTACAGCGGTGGAACTCCGGTGACTCCGGCAACAAAATCGTCCCACTCAACTTTTTGCAAATCGCGAATCAGCAGCACAATAGCGGCTGAAAACAGCAGCAACGCCAAGATTGGCCCGACGGCGGAACGAAGTCGACGAATCAAGAGGGCGTAGGGAGCAAGCGGGTAGGTTGCAGTGAAAAACTGCCGAAAACAAGGCTCGAAAACAAGGGCCCAAAACGCAGACGCGAACTCCGACGCTCCGAACCTCTAGCAATTCTTTATAACTGATCCGCAAGCCAACGTTGAGGGGGACAACGGGTGTTTCTCAGTTGGCCCGGCAAACCGTCTCAGCTAGCCCGACAAACCGGTCAAAAAAAAGGAATAAGTTTGTTTTCTGGCTAATCCAACCGGCTCCCGGTGTTCGCCGAGCGACCGGCAATCTACACTTTTCAGACCACGGGTGGGCCCCAGTTTGTTCCCTCCCATTTTTGTATGCACCTTTACGAATTGCATCGATCAACCATGAAGACCGCTCGCCACGATCTGGTTGTTTTGGGTGGTGGACCTGCCGGCTACGTCGCCGCGATCCGCGCCGCTCAATTAGGAATGAATACCGCAGTCATCGAAGAGAATGCTCGCTTCGGGGGGACCTGCGTTCGCGTCGGCTGCATCCCCAGCAAAGCGTTGCTCGAATCGAGCCACTTGTACCACGAAGCCAAAGAGCGGTTCAGCGAGCATGGCCTGATGGTCGGCGATTTACAGCTCGATTTGAACCGCATGCAGCAGCGGAAAGACGAGATCGTCGCCGGGCTGACTGGCGGTATCGACATGCTGTTCAAAAAACACAAGATCACCGCTTATCACGGACGTGGGCGGATGCGCGACGTCGAATCAATCGCCCTCGAACCGACGGTCGATCCGACAGTGGAGCCCATGCTGATTCAAGGAGATCGCATTTTGCTTTCCCTCGGCAGCCGGCCCGCCCGCTTGCGAGGGGTCGAAGAGGATGGCCAGCGAATTGGCAACAGCACCATGGCGCTCTCCTTCCCTGAGGTGCCCAAACGCTTGGTGGTGATCGGCGGAGGTTACATCGGCTTGGAGATGGGCAGCGTCTGGAGTCGCCTGGGCAGCGAAGTCATCACGCTCGAGGCGCTCGATCGCATCTTGCCCGGGATGGATAACGAAATTGCCAAGATCGCCCATCGCACCTTTGGCAAACAGGGAATCGAGTTCCGCACAAGCACCTTTGTCGATTCGGCCAAAGTGGTCGGTGATATGTGCGAAGTCAAAATCAAAGATGGCGAAACCCTGACCGCCGACCGTGTTCTGGTTGCCACGGGGCGTGTGCCGGCAACCTTCGAGGCAGGCTTGGAGGACGTTGGGCTGAACCTCGATCGTCGTGGGTTCATCCAAGTCGATCAGAACTATCACACTTCCACCGGCAACATCTTCGCCATTGGTGATTGCATCGGCGGCATGATGCTGGCCCACAAAGCGATGGAAGAAGGGATCGTCTGTGTCGAACGCATGCACGGCATCCACAGCCATGTCAATTACGACGTGATTCCCGCGATCGTCTACACCCATCCGGAGATCGCCAGCGTCGGCCGCACCGAAGAACAATTGCAGGAAGCGGGCGTTGAATACGTGAAAGGAATTTGTCCCTTCGGCGCAAACGGCCGCGCCAAAACACTGGGCGACTCCGAAGGACGCGTGAAGATTTTGGCCGATGCCAAAACCGACCGCGTCTTGGGGGTCCACATCATCGGGGTGCGAGCTGGCGACATCATCGCCGAAGCCGCTGCGGCGATGGAGTTCGGTGCCAGCAGCGAAGACATCGCCCGCACTTGCCACGCGCACCCCACGCTCTCGGAAGCTTTGCACGAAGCAGCGATGGCGGTTGATAAACGGGCTATCCACACCGCGTAGTCCGACATGCCGGCGGCAACTGCCTCCGCTGCATGTTGCCGCTTCGCTGCTACCCTGTCTCGCGTTTACTTTGTCTCAAGTTACTTTGTCTCGCTGCTAACTTGTTTTCCAGGAGCCTACCCGCAGATGCCCACGCACCTCCTTCGCTTGACTTTCTGGCTGGCGACCCTTTGTTTGGCTCCAGCTTGGTTGGCTCCAGTTTGCCTCACCGCACAAGAATCAGCAGCCGCACAAGAATCGGCAGCCGAGCAGAAAACAGAACCGGTAGAGACTCCGCCGCTGTCTGTTGAGTCGCTGTTTCATCCCGACGATCGCTTTAATTACTTTGCCCCATCGCCACCCGCCACGCGGTGGCTGGAGAACTCGTCGCTGGCAATTCGCCAGGGTAAGGAATGGGAAGTTTGGGATCCAAAAACGGGCGACAAGCAGCCCTGGGATTGGCCCCAACGAGCCCGTCAAGAGCTCGGCAAATTGCAAGGCTTTTCCGACCGAGCACTCGACGCTGCGGCAACAAATCTGGCCAGCCAAGCGGAGCATCTCGATGCGCCGGTAATGGTGCGGATCGGTCCCGCGATCGCGGTCGTCGGTGGTGGCGAGCCACCGCGACTGGTGACCCGTGACGCCCGCGGCTGGCAAACCCCGGAACTCAGTCCCGACGGGTCGGCGATCGCCTACGTCCGCGACAACGATCTCTACGTCATCAAAGTCGACAGCGGCGAGATCTTGCGGCTCACTCAAGATGGTTCCGACACCTTGCTCTCAGGGCGTTTGGACTGGACCTATCAGGAAGAGATTTACGGCCGCGGTAACTTCAAAGGTTACTGGTGGAGTCCTGACAGCCGCCATCTTGCCTTTTTGAAGATTGATATTTCCCAAGTGCTGGAGTTTACCCTCACGCGCGGCGCCACACCGCGCGGTGAAGCACTGGTGGCGCGCTATCCCAAAGCTGGTGATCCGATCCCTTTGGCCTCCCTGTTTGTCGTAAATACTGACTCGCTGCAAACCACTGTTATTCATGAGCCGACCGGCCCTGAGGCTGAGACGCTAATCGTACGCGTGACTTGGCGGCCTGACGGGCGGCGGCTGACCTATCAAATCCAGAATCGCATTCAAACTTGGCTCGAACTCCGTGAATCCGATTTTGCCGGCAGCAAGCCCCGTGTCTTGCTCCGCGAGGAAGGTCCGGCTTGGATTGAAATCTTGGGCGAACCGAGTTGGTTGCCGGGGGGCGAGTTTCTTTGGCTCAGCGATCTGCCGGCGGGTCGCAGACACGTTTGGCGAGTTTCCGAGGACGGCTCACGACGCATTCCGATCACCGCCGGAGACTGGGACGTGCGCGATATCGTCCGCGTGGTCGCCGACGATCGTGACTTGTTTGTCGTCGGCAATCGCGACGGCGGAATCCGTGACCAACATCTTTATCGGGTTCGCTGGACGCTCGGTTCTGATCCAGCCGCTCAAGTCGAAGCTTTGACCAGCCGGGAAGGCTGGCACGCTCCGCAAGTATCTCCCAACGGTCGCTGGTTTACCGATACTTTCAGCGCGCTGACGAACGAACCCTCCAAGCGTCTTGTGGAGATCGATGGCTCACTCTCCATGCCGCTGGTTAATGACGAAGAAACGTCGCCGGCCGCCTGGAAATCGATGCCCCTGTCGACGCCCCAGTGGCTCGACATTACCACCGAGGATGGCGTTGCCTTACCAGCATATATCATCC
This sequence comes from uncultured Pirellulaceae bacterium, assembly GCA_964535475.1. Lineage (GTDB taxonomy): Bacteria > Planctomycetota > Planctomycetia > Pirellulales > Pirellulaceae > Laterigemmans. The sequence continues at coordinate 2,242 of CAZHTX010000156.1, read as the reverse complement.
CCCCCTGGAATCTCGACCAGCGTTCGCCCAACCAGCAGTATCCGGTGTTGGTCTACACTTACGGCGGCCCGCAAGCACCCTCGGCGGTCAATCGTTGGGGCGGGCGGAATTATCTCTACCACCAGTTGCTGGCCAAATTGGGAATCGGCGTGATGGTTGTTGACAATCGCAGCAGCGGAGGGCGTGGCATTGCCGACACTTGGACAGTTCACCGGCGGATGGGGGTGCAAGAGTTAAGTGATCTGTTAGTCGCCGTCGCGGCGCTCAAACAACTTCCCTGGGTTGCCGACGATCGCGTGGCCATGCGGGGCTGGAGCTTTGGTGGCTATTTTACAGCCTACGCGATGACGCACAGCACCGAATTTGCCGCCGGCATCGCCGGTGGCAGCGTTACCGACTGGCGCAACTACGACGCCTTCTACACCGAACGCTACATGGATACGCCGCAAGCGAACGAAGCGGGGTATGAAGAGACTAGCGTGATTGCCGATGCCAAGAACTTGCATGGTCGCATCTTATTGGTGCACGGTGAAGTCGACGACAACGTCCATCCCGGCAACACCCTGCAATTGATCGCCGCCTTGCAAAAGGCCGGCAAGCAATTCGACGTGATGTTCTATCCCAACGCGGCTCATGGCGTCCGTGAACCACGGCAGATGTACCACCTCTATCGGTTAATGACCGACTTCTTGGTGCGAGAGCTGAGACCGCAGCCCGAAACCGCGCCCCGCTCGCCACAACCAGTGGAGTTCACACCAACGCCCCCCGCGGCGGCAAGCGAAACCGACGTGGATCAATAACCGCCGTTCCCCGCTAGCCGCAATGGCGCGTTAGCCGCAATGGCGCTAGCCGCGGTTCTCATGGGTTTTTTCGGATAGGTTCTTAGATTCCCAGCCAAGCTGGCAGCCAGAGGCTGATCGCGGGAAAAAAGGTCACCACGGCTAACGTGATGAACAGCGGTATCAAGAAAGGGGCGATGCCGCGAATGACAACGGGCAAACTGACTCCGGTGACCGAGCCCAGAACATAGAGCACCAAGCCGATCGGCGGCGTTAACAATCCGATTACCAAGTTCAAAATCATCACGACTCCCAAATGCAAGGGATCAACTTGAAAATGAGCGGCAACGGGAAGTAACACCGGCACGCAGATCAACAGCGCTGCGGTCGGTTCGAGCAGCATGCCCACGATCAATAAGAAAACATTCACTAACAACAAGAACACAAGTGGGTTGTCGGTCAGCCGCAACAAGCTGTCGGCGACCAACTGCGGTCCTTGCTCACGAGCGATGATCCAGCCGAAGAGGTTTGCCGCGACCACGATAAACATGATCACGCCGGTTGTGGCGCTGGTCTGCAAAAGCACGTCGAGTAGTTTGCGGATCGATAAAGCACGATAGACAAAGCCCAGCAAAATCATATACATCACGGCCGCCGCCGCGGCTTCGGTGGGAGTGAATACGCCTCCCAAAATTCCTCCTAAAATAATCACCGGTGTCAACAAGATCGGCAGCGCCGCGAGTAACGCGGGTAGCCAGCCCGAGCTTTCCGAATCGTCGCTCGCCTCGGGGTTGGGAGGATACCGCCGCACATGAAAAAAAACATGAAGGCATAACAGGCTTGCTAGCAGCAACGCTGGAAGCACGCCGGCAAAAAATAACCCGCCCACCGATACGCCCGCAGTCACGGCGTAAATGATGGCCGGAATGCTTGGTGGCATAATTGGCCCGATCATTGAGGAAGCACCGGTCAAACCGACCGAAAACCCGGTGTCATAGCCATTCTTCCGCATGGCCGGGACCAGCACCGCTCCCAAACCGGCCGCATCCGCGATTGCCGCACCGCTCATCCAAGAAAACATCACGCTGCTGCTGACGTTGACATAGGCTAGACTGCCGGGAATGCGTCCAAACAAACATCGCAGCAAATGAAAGAGACGATCGGCAAAGCCGGCCGCGTTCGTTAAATAACCAGCCATGATAAATAACGGCACCGCCAACAACGGGAAACTATCGACCCCGGCAACGGTCCGCTGAATCGCGATCCCTAATGAAATCTCCTCCGCCAGAACGACATAACCCAAGCAGGGCAACAGCATCGCGAAAGCTACCGGCACGCGGATCGCCAACAATACGATCATCCCCAGCAACAGAATCAATAACGTCACGACATCTATCCTAGCTGGGAAGCCGATGAGGCGGGTTTAATGCGCAGGCCTAACAGATTCGCGAACGCGTGCAGCG
>CAZHTX010000155.1:9219-11775 GCA_964535475.1 uncultured Pirellulaceae bacterium | reverse complement strand
GCTATCTGTTTCCGTAGGAGTTAGGGGTTAGGGGTTAGGGGTTAGCGGGTTAGCTGTTAGCTGTTAGCTGTTAGCAATTAGCCCCACAGAAAGACTCGCTCCCTTCTCCCCCGGGGCTGGCCTTAAAAAGAATTTCCTCCGCAAAAACCAACGCATTAAGGCCAGTTCTGGGGGAGAAGGGCTGGAGATGAGGGGGCCGCGCCGTGGTTAGCCAAGGCGCTAAGCCCAGCCCGGAGGGCGAAACAAGCAGTCGACTCGGGCCCAGCGAAGATCCGCAACCCTCCGGTCAGCCGCAAATCAAGAATGAGTGATGAAAAATGGAGAATGAAAAATGCAAAATTCTCCAACCTCCAACCTCCAACCTCCAACCTCCAAACTCACGCCTAACCCGCCACGACCCGAACTAGCCACTAGCCAACTAGCCACTAGCCACTAGCCACTAACAACTAGCCACTAACAACTGGCGGCGAGACATCAATATTCTCTCCCGGCGGGTTAATCTCAGCGGCTCGCGACGGCCCGCGTACTTTGACAAATCCTGAGATCGTCACGATGACGACCGCCAGCAACACCAACGTCCGCGTCCAAAAGATTCTGCGATCTCGCATCGACTGCAACGCTTCCGAGCGTCCCACCAAAGCGGCCGCAATGAAAAACACCCCCAGCGCCAGCAACATCTTCACGCCCAACAGAGCGTGATAAAGCCCGTCGCCGCGGTGCAGCGGGATGGCTCTCCAGTAGTTGTAACCGCCGGAGATTAAGAACAACAAAATCCCCAAATGGACATACCATTTCCAGCGTCCAATCACGCTTTCCAACAACGTTTCACGAGCCGGTTCTTCCAAGCGACTAGCCGCCGGCGCCAACACCCAGACGGAAAACATGCTGCCGCCGAGCAACATGATCGCGGTCAGCACGTGGGTAATTCGCGAAACGACATCGATACCAAAAGTAAAATCCACGCTAGCTCCTCGCCTCTTCCGGGCGGTGTTGCTGAAACCATTAAAGATAGAAAACTGTGCTTACAACTCGGGAAACGAACTCGCCAAATCCAGCTTGTCGTCCATCGCCACTTGCAGTTTGAGTAATTCGCCGAACAAGCGACGAATCGTCTCGCTGTGAGCCGGATCACTGGCGAGGTCATGCATTTCGAGGGGGTCTTGTTGGATATCGTAGAGCCGCATGATGGGCACCCGCGGATAGACGATTAACTTGTACTGTGCCGTGCGAATACTCCGCTGCAGATCTAAGTAAGCTCCATAAATCGGCCGCGGCGGGGGCGTTTGCCCGGCGATGACCGGCAGCAAATTTGTGAATTCAACGTACTCCGGTTGCTCGATACCGGCCAGCGCCAGACTGGTCGGCATCACATCTTGCAAGTAAATCGGCGCGGCGATGCGCTTCCCCGCGGCGACTCCCGGGCCGACCACCATGAAGGGCACGCGGACGCTGTGGTCATATAAATTTTGTTTGCCCATCAAGCCATGCTGGCCCACCGCCAATCCGTGGTCGGCGGTAAAAAATATCCAAGTGTTATCGGCTTTGCCACTACTTTCCAGCGCCGTCAAGATGCGGCCCACTTGATCGTCCATGTGCGTGATGATCGCATAATACTCTTGCCGATGAACTTGCACCGCGTGCGGAGTGCGGGGAAAGGGGGCCAAGCGTTCATCGCGAAGCCCCGTGCCGCAACCGATGGCAGCCTTGTGAGGATACAGCGGCAGAAAATTGTCCGGCACTCGCAGCGACGCGGCCGGATACCGATCGACGTAGGACTGGGGTGACTGTCTCGGATCGTGAGGCGCGTTGAAAGCGAGATACATAAAAAAGGGCTCGTCGCGACCCGCTGCCTGCTCGAGAAATTCGCCAGCGTGATCGCCGACAACTTCGCTCCAGTGCTTGCCTCCCTCCCAAAAACCACCAAACTTTGGATCTGACGGGCTCCAGGGATCTTCGCCGGCGGCAGGTGGCCGATCGTACCCGGCTGGTGTTTGCGCCGGCATCCCGCCACGCACATCGGCGGTCACATCAAAAGCCGCTTGGGCACTTGCGCGACAGTGCCATTTGCCCGTCATGTAAGTTCGATAACCGGCTTGCTTCATCAGCTCCGACCACCAACGCCCCTGCTGACGTTCCTGTTCCGAAGAACCGTAGATCGACTCGGCTCGCCACAAATAGCGGCCGCTGTTGAGCATCGTGCGACTGGCCACGCAGACCGCGCCGCTCCACGATCCCATGTTGTAACAATGGGTAAACGTTGTTCCCTGGCGAACCAGACGATCTAAATGGGGTGTCTCGATCTCGTCATTTCCCAGCGCCCCCAAGGTGTCGAAACATTGATCATCGGCGAAGATGAACACAATATTCGGCGGCTGGGCAGAAAGATCGAGGCTGGTAAAGACGACAAAAGCCAACTGCAACAGCACCATCCAGCCGCCACAACGGCCGATCAAAATTCTTCGCGGCATCCCCTTGATCATCACACACCTCACCTTGAACACGTGTTGCAGATAGCTGAGCCAGCAGTATATCACCTGAGCCACTTATTCGCTGAGC
>CAZHTX010000155.1:0-9119 GCA_964535475.1 uncultured Pirellulaceae bacterium | reverse complement strand
GTGTTGCAGATAGCTGAGCCAGCAGTATATCACCTGAGCCACTTATTCGCTGAGCACATCAGCGCCGCGAAAGTATTCGGGCAACAGATCGGCCAACAGGCGGCAGCGGCAGGTTCGCTGATCGACATCGACCAGAATGATTTCCATTTGCGGCGCGAACTCGACTAAAAATTGCCGACAGACACCACATGGCGCCGCGCCGCCGCGGGTGGCGATTGCCATGCCACTCCACACGCGTTGACCGGCCGCGATCGCCGCTCCGCCGGCCACGCGTTCCGCACAGATCGTGGCGCCGTAGGAAGCATTTTCGACATTGCAACCGACAAATATTTGCGGCTCACCACCAGCCGGCTCGCCAGTCAGCAAAGCGGCTCCCACGCGAAAGCGACTGAAGGGGGCGTACGCTTGCTCGCGCGCCTCCACCGCGGCGGCGATTAATCGCTGGGCCCAAGTTGCCGGCAACCGCAAATCGCTGGGCAAGGGAAATTGCCCCAGCAACGGATTTAGGTCGAGCGGATTTCGCTCGAGCGGGGTTTGCTTTGGCAAATTCTGGTTCATGGCAATTCCGAGCTGTTAGTCGCCAACACGAGGGGCCGCGGTTCGACAGCCTCGTCGCGAATTTGAAAAGCGGCTGTCAGCCGGGGCATTACTTGGCCGCAAGCATCACCGCTGCAATGGAGAAAAGCCAGCGGTTGGTCGGCAGCGACCATATCCCCGATGCGGGCCCGCACGTCGAGTCCCACGCGATGGTCAATATTGTCGCCGACTTGGCGACGCCCACCACCCAGGGCGACGATCGATTCGCCGATCGCACGACAATCGATTGCGGCCAACGTGCCCGCTTGCTGCGGATAGATTGGGCGCGCGTGGTGCAACGGCAATGGGCCTCTCAGCGTGCCTCGTTGAGCGACTACCATTTGCTCAAAGCGTTCCCGTGCGGAGCCGTCATCGAGATGTTTGGCGGAGAGCGCGTAGCCGGCTTGAACATCCGCGGAAATTCCAGTCATCACCAACGCTTCGGCAGCCAACTGCAACGTCAGCTCGCGAACTTCCGTGGGCCCGCCTCCGGCCAGCACGTCGAGCGACTCATTGACTTCGATGGCGTTCCCGACGGCTCTCCCGAGCGGTTGTTCCATGTCGGTTATCAAGGCTCTCACCGGCAACCCGGCCGCTTGCCCAGTCGACACCAGCGAAGCGGCCAACTCCTGCGCGCGGTCGAGCGAATGCATGAACGCTCCATTGCCGCATTTGACATCCATTACCAGGGCATCGAGCGAAGCGGCTAGTTTTTTACTCAGAATGCTGGCGGTGATCAGGGCCACGGACTCCACGGTCCCCGTGACATCGCGGAGCGCGTAGAGCCGTCGATCGGCCGGCGCAATTTGCAAACTGGCACCGATAATAAAACATCCCGCCCGTTGCAGCAGCGAGGGAGTTTCTCGCAATTCAAACTGGACGCTGTAACCGGGAATCGATTCCAATTTATCCAAGGTGCCGCCAGTGATCCCCAGCCCGCGTCCGCTGATCATTGGTACCTGCACCCCGCAGGTCGCCAGCAACGGAGCGAGAATCAGTGAGATTTTGTCGCCCAACCCGCCGGTGCTATGTTTGTCGACTCGCGGCGGCCCGTTGTCAGGCCGGGGTAAACATTGTCCGCTGTGCAGCATTGCCATCGTGAGTGCGGCCGTCTCTTCCGCGTCCATGCCCCGCAGACAAATCGCCATGGCCAGCGCGGCCATTTGGTAATCGGCCACATCGCCGCGCACAAAACCATCGACCAGCGACTGAATTTCTTCTTCGCTGAGACGTCCACCATCGCGTTTCTTGGCGATCAAAGAAGCTGGTAACATGTTTTATGGCTCTCTGGGCAAGCGAGTGGACGACTGGTTACCATGTTTATTCTACCGCAGATCTTCACCCACCCCAATCTCGGCAACTCGATGATCTCAGCCTTTATGCACAACAAACATTTAACTCGCTGGTTACTTTGCGGATTGCTGCTCATGCTCCCCAGCGGAGTGGTCGCCGACGATTTAGCGGCTGGCCCCCGGGCACTCTCCAAAGCGTTTCGGCAAGCATCCCGGCGAGCGATTCCCTCGGTGGTGACGATTATCGCTTACGGCCAAGCCGGTGAAGACGGCCCCGACGCGGCTGCCGGCGATGAGGATGCCAGCGGAGAGGCTGCCAGCGGAGAGGACAAGCTGGACAAGCCGTTGCAAGCCACCGGGCTCGGCTCGGGGGTGATCATCTCCGCCTCTGGCACGGTGCTGACGAATAACCACGTAATCCGCAACGCGGCCCGGATCATTGTCAAATTGCAAGATGGCTCGGAATTGCCGGCTACCGAAATTGTCGGTGATGAAAAAAGCGACATTGCCACGCTCAAAGTGACGACTGAACTACCGCTCGTCCCCGCCACGCTGGGCGATTCCAGTCTGATGGAGATCGGCGACTGGGTGTTGGCGATCGGCAGCCCGTTTCAACTGGAAGCGACCGTCAGCGCGGGGATCATCAGCGCCAAGGATCGCACCTTGCCGACGATCCCCCGCGCCGCGTTGCTGCAAACCGATGCCGTGATCAATCCGGGCAACTCGGGTGGTCCGCTGGTCAACATCGATGGCGAAGTGATTGGGATCAGCACGGCCATCGCCACGCGCAACGGAGTTTTCCAAGGCATCGGGTTTGCTGTCCCCATCGACCAAGCCAATTGGATCGCCAACGAGTTACTCGAACATGGACGCGTGCGACGTTCGCGTTTGGGCGTGCAATTGGCCGCTCTCAAACGCCAATTCGCCGACGCGTTGAAGATGGAGATTGACCAGGGGGTGGTCGTCTACCAAGTCTCTAAAGACTCCGCCGGCGATAAAGCCGGGCTGCGGCAGATGGATGTAATTATCGAGTTCGGTGGCCGTCGCGTGCGGCAACCAGTCGAACTGCGACGAGCTATCGAGCGACTTCCAATTGATGTCCCGCAAGCGGTGAAGATCATCCGCGACGGCGAAGAACTCGAACTCGAAGTCACCCTCGAAGCGGCCAGCGCTGGTGTATAGCCTTTAGGCGATTCCGGGTGCGCTGGTGTATAGCCTTTAGGCGATTCGGGGGCGCTGGTGTATAGCCTTTAGGCGACTCCGGGTGCGCTGGTGTATAGCCTTTAGGCGACTCCGGGTGCGCTTGGCCGGCTAAAGCCGGGACACCAGCGCATGCTGGTGTATAGCCTTTAGGCGATTCGGCATAAGACCAGCGCATGTTGGTGTATAGCCTTTAGGCGATCCGGTATAAGACCAGCGCATGTTGGTGTATAGCCTTTAGGCGATTCGGCATAAGAACCGACCGGCTAAAGCCGGGACACCAGCGCATGCTGGTGTATAGCCTTTAGGCGATCCCGGTTGCGTTTGACCGGCTAATGCCGCGACACCAGCGTGTGTTCATAAACTTGGCGGATCCCAATCCTTACCAAAGTCATACAGTGGATAAGAATTCCAAAAACGCAGTGCTTGTTCGCGCCCGACGTTCTCAAGAAATTCCACAGCACTACCGAACGGCCAATCAATCCACTTCGCGCAATACCCGTGATGAACCGGGTTATGTAAAACGTAATTCCGCGATGCGTAGAAGTGCCCCTCAGACTTCATCGCCGTCTCCGCAGCCTTACACCAAGTTTGTCTGCCTCGGCATTTGTCTTCGCCATTCCACTCGAACGATGTGCGACCATGAAGCTTGGCGATAGACTGAAATAAAGAATCAAGGCTGATCACATCACACAGTACATGGTAGTGGTTAGGCAACACAACCCAGGCAAACACGGATCGACAGTGTTGATGCATTAGTTCGCACAATTGCGTAGAGAAGCTTGCGAGACGATCATCACTGCGTCCGATGATCGGTGCGTGCTCAAAACATGCGGCGGTAATCAGATAGATCGATGTGTGATCGCTTACAATATGCGAAGGTGAATGCGGAGGATGATGTCGCTGTCTCCGTTCGGAAAGAATCGTTCGTCTTTCTTCTGGCGTCCATTTCCGCCACCGGTACATCGTACTTGGATCCTGAGGCATGAGCTGACCGCCCGCATAAATAGGGGATACGATTGGAATGCTTTTAAGTATATCAGGAACGGAAGAATGTTGGGTAGAAGCGCTGGTGTATAGCCTTTAGGCGATCCGGGATGCGCTGGTGTATAGCCTTTAGGCGATTCCGGAATGCGCTTGACCGGCTAAAGCCGGGACACCAGCGTGCGCTGGTGTCTAGCCTTTAGGCGATTCCGGGATGCGATTGACCGGCTGAAGCCGGGACACCAGCGTGCGCTGGTGTATAGCCTTTAGGCGATTCCGGGATGCGCTTGACCGGCTAAAGCCGGGACACCAGCGCATGCTGGTGTCTAGCCTTTAGGCGATTCGGGCGTGCGCAAGCGATTGAGGACAATCGCTCTACATTATTCCCTCCGCAAACAAGCTCCCGTTCGTGACTCGGCAACTTTGGCGATCTCGTCGGGAGTTCCCTCCGCTACGATTTGACCACCCGCAGCCGCCGCGCCGGGCCCCAAGTCAATGATATAATCAGCCGCTCGCATCAATTGCAAATTATGCTCAACCACGATCAACGAATGGCCATCAGCCACCAGGGCATCAAAACAATCAATCAACTTTACAATATCAGCAAAGTGCAATCCGGTAGAAGGTTCATCGAGAATAAATAAGGTTCTGCGGCGACGCGCCGTCGCTAAGAAACCTGCCAACTTCAGCCGCTGAGCTTCTCCCGATGACAACGTGGTCGCCGATTGACCAAGCCCCACATACTCCAAACCCACATCAATCAACCGCTGCAACTTCTTGAGCAACTTTTCATGCCCCCGAAAAAAGCTCATCCCCTGACGCACCGTCATCTGTAAACACTCCGCGATGTTGCGATCGCGATAACGTATCTGCAAGATCTCAGGCCGGTAACGCGTGCCCTGGCAAGCCGGACAGCGCATGGTAATGTCGGCTAGGAACTGCATATCAATGGCCAACACCCCATCGCCTTGACAAGTTTCACAGCGGCCTTTCTCACTGTTGAAACTAAAGTGCCCCGCAGTCAGCCCCCGCGTCCGCGCCGCTACCGTTTCGGCAAACACTGCGCGAATCGCATCAAAGGCCTTGATGTAAGTCACCGGATTGCTCCGCGGACTGCGACTGATCGGAGATTGATCAATCAACAACACATCCTCGAGTTGCCCATCCCCGATCAAATCGCGATATGGTAGCAACTGGCTGGTTGATTTCCGTTTCCGTTTGCACAACGCGCCGTGCAAGGTTTGCATCACCAGTGAACTTTTGCCACTGCCGGAAACGCCAGTCACCAAACACAGCACCCCCAACGGAAACGCCACCTCAAGATCTTTCAAATTGTTGCCGCTCGCGCCGCTCAGCCGCAACCAACCGCGTGGCGGACGACGCTCGCCAACCTCGGACAATTTGCCCCGCCGACCGGCGATAAAATCACCCGTGATGCTGTTCGGACTGGCCACCATCTCGGCCAGATTGCCGCTGAACACCAACCGCCCGCCCATGGTCCCCGCGCCCGGCCCTAACTCAATTAAATGATCGGCCCGCCGCATGATGGCTTCGTCATGTTCGACCGCCACCACCGTGTTGCCGCGATCACGCAGCGCCACAATCGCTTCGCAAAGCCGATCCACATCATGTGGATGTAGACCGGCAGTCGGTTCGTCTAACACATACAACATGTTGACCAAGGATGAACCGAGGGCGCCGGTCAGCGCAACCCGCTGACTCTCGCCACCCGACAACGTCCGCAGCGTGCGGCTGAGCTGCAAATATCCCAAACCGACGGTCCGCAAATAACCCAATCGACCTTGGATCTGGGCTAACAACTCGTCGGCGATTTCAGCCGCTCGTGATGTTAGCTCAAGCTGAGCAAAAAATTCAATTGCCTGCTCAACTTCCAACTCCATCAACGTGGCTAGATCTTTGCCGCCGACATGATAAGCCAACGCGTGCGGCCGCAACCGCCGACCTTGGCAAGTTGGACAGCGACGATAGGTCCGCCAACGGGAGAGAAAGACGCGGACGTGCATCTTATATTTCTTCCGTTCCAGCCAAGCAAAAAAACCTCGCAAACCACCGAAGTCATCCGCTTCGGAGCCTTCCTGAATCAGCTGTAAAACCTCCGCCGGCAACTCGGCGAAGGGGACGTCGACGGGCAATTTCCGCCGCCTGGCGATCTCCAATAACTCATGCAGCTCATGCCGGTACGAAGGCGAAGTCCAAGGAGCAATCGCCCCCTCCCGCAACGATTTTGTGCGATCGGGGACAATTAAATCCATGTCCAACTCCATCACGTCGCCAAAGCCCTCGCACTCCGGGCAGGCGCCGAGCGGATGGTTAAAGCTGAACAGTCGCGGCTCGGGATCGGGATAATCAATGTCGCAAACGTCGCAGCGGCGTGATTGATTCAACCGCACATCCACCCACCGGCCACCGTCGACGGTCAGCAACTTGGCAGAGGTGCCGACGGGCAAACCGGCCGGGTACTCAGCGCCATCGGGCAACGGTTCCAACAGCAACCTGGCTTCACCATTACCCTCGGCGAACGCCGTTTCCAGCGACTCGGTCAAACGGGCCGATTCCTCGCTGCTGCGCAGCCGATCGACAATCACAACGGCTTCGCTGCCGCGTCGGTTGTCGATCGATTTGGCCAGAGTTTGCCGATTCTCGTCGGATAAATGAAACGTTTGCTCGCCCAACACCAGCCGCAGAAAACCTTGCGTCTGCAAATCGGCCAAGATCTCCGCCGCCTCAACCCGGTTGGGCAACCAGACCGGAAAACCGAGCATCAGCCGCAAGCTTGCCGACAATTGCTGGACCGCCACGGCGACTGTCTGCGGGCTGGCCGTCCGCACTTCCGCACCACAGTTGTAACAATTTAACTGGGCAACTTTCGCGAACAGCAGACGCAAATAATCGGCCGTCTCGGTGGCCGTAGCCACCGTGCTGCGGTTGCCGCGATGCCCGCCGGAACGCGTCACGGCGATGGCAGGGGGGAGGCCTTCCAAGCTTTCGCAATCAGGTTTATCGAGCCGCTGCAAAAACTGCCGCGTGTACGCCGAAAAACTTTCGATGTAGCGACGTTGACCCTCGGCGTACAGCGTGTCGAGCGCCAACGAAGTCTTCCCGCTGCCAGATACTCCGCAAATAGCCACCAACTGATGGCGCGGAATATCGACATCCACGCTCTGGAGGTTGTGCACGCGAGCCCCCCGCACCAAAATTGGGCGACTCAGGCCGCCAACTTGCTCAGGCGGGCCAGCTTGCTCAGACAGGTTGGTTTTCTCGGAAAGTGGATCGGCTGCGGGCAATGTCGCTGACTCATGGGAAGGGGTCTGGGATAACCGTTGCTCTATCCATCACAATAACGGTCGCCGGTCATTTTGGCAGCGGCCCCCTGTTTCCACTTGGTACTCCTCTTTTCTCGCTCGGCGATAACGGCAAGATGGCCCGATCCCCCAACGATTCCTCGTCCACCCCCGCCGATTCGTCCGCTCCCGCCAATATTGCGGCTCAGATCGCTAAACTGCGGTCTGAGATTCGCCACCACGATCAACGTTACTACGTCGACGCGGCTCCCGAAATCAGCGACCTCCAGTACGATCGTCTGCTCGACCAACTCAAGCAACTGGAAGCAGCCCATCCCGCGTTGGTGACTGCCGATAGCCCCACCCAGCGGATCGGCGACGCACCGGTGCCCCATCTCGAGCAGGTGCCGCACCGTGTGCCAATGCTGTCGATCGACAACACCTACAGCCGCGAAGAGCTGGCCGCCTACTTTTCCCGCACCGAAAAATTGCTGCCCGAGGAAACGATCAGCTGGGTGCGCGAATTTAAAATCGACGGGGTGGCTTGCTCGATCATTTACGAACAAGGTGTGTTACGCCGCGCGCTGACCCGCGGCAACGGCCAAGTCGGTGATGATGTGACCCACACCATTCGCACCATCCGCGACGTGCCTTTGAAATTAGTTGGCGGCAATCCGCCGACTTATCTCGAAGTCCGGGGGGAAGTCTACATGACCAACTCCGACCTTGCCGACTTAAACCTCCGGCAAGCTCAAGCTGGCTTGGAACCTTTTAAGAATACCCGCAACGTCACCGCCGGCACCATGCGGACTTTGGATTCGCAAGTCGCCGCCGCCCGCAACTTGCGGTTCTTCTGTCACGGCATGGGGTACTGCGAAGGTCTGGAAATTTCCAGCCACATGGAGTTCTTGGCACTGATCGGCAGGCTGGGCCTAACACCCACCCCGGGCGTCACGCTGTATCGCCAAGCCAGCGACGCGTTAGCAGCGGTCGACGCCAGCGAAGAGGCTGCCGGCGAGATGGACTTTGAGATCGACGGGTTGGTCTTCAAAGTGAATGATCTGTCACAACGCGAGCGGCTGGGGGCTCGTTCCAAAAGTCCCCGCTGGATGATCGCTTATAAGGTTGAAAAGTATGAGGCGGTGACCAAGCTGGAAAATATTGATGTCCAGGTTGGCAAGACGGGCACCATCACGCCGGTCGCCTACTTACAACCAGTAAACATCGCCGATACCACCGTCAGCCGCGCCAGCTTACACAACGCCGACGAAATCGAACGGCTCGATGCCCGCGTGGGCGATTGGGTGGTTGTGGAAAAAGCGGGTAAGATCATTCCCAAAGTGGTACGGGTGGAAAAACACCTTCGCCAGCAAGAGCTGGAACCTTATCACTTTCCCACCCGCTGTCCCCAGTGTGATTCACAGCTCCAACGTGACGAAGGAGGCGTCTATATTCGCTGCACCAACCCAGCTTGCCCGGCGCAGTTGCGACAACGACTCTACTATTATGCGGGTCGCAGTGGAATGGACATTGATTCACTCGGTGAAAAGATCATCGATCAATTAGTCGAAGCGGAACTGGTGAAAAACTATCATGATCTTTATGAGCTCACGGCCCCGCAGTTGATGGAACACGTGGAGTTGGTCAAGCAGCGGAAAGCGGACGTAAACGCTGGGGTCGGCCACCTCGCGATAGCCCTGGCCGACTTCGCCGGAGGACAAAGCGGTGCCCCCTTGGGCCCACCACCAGACGATCTTGTGCCCCT
>CAZHTX010000154.1:0-11818 GCA_964535475.1 uncultured Pirellulaceae bacterium | reverse complement strand
TGCGCTGGTGTCTAGCCTTTAGGCGATCCGGGTTGCGCTTGACCGGCGAAAGCCGCGAAACCAGCGTGCGCTGGTGTCTAGCCTTTAGGCGATTCGGGTTGCGCTCGACCGGCTGAAGCCGGGACACCAGCGCCACGCGATTACCTGGGAAAGGCCATTCGTTAGAATCAAAATCACTCAATTCCACCATGCTCGCGGAGCAGTTTTTCGATTGACTTGGGCTGTGATTGGAATGATCGAGAGAAAGGCGTGCGTCCGGCTACCGCGAGCGGTGTTTGATTTCGATAATCTCGCGCATTTACGTCGGCTCCTCGATTTAAGAAAAGACGTACGACGTCTTCCAGCTCATCCCTGGCTGCCTTGTGCAATGGTCTGTCATCGTATTTGTCCTTGGCGTTGACCTCGGCTCCCGCATCGAGCAGGACTCTGGCTGTCTCGAGCGTTCGCTGATATTTTTCTTCTCTCTCATCTTCGTTCCATAGCAACGACCATCCTGCCACATTATGCAGCGGTGTTGAACCTCGAAAGTCCCGGCAATTCACTTCCAAGCCTTGGGAGATCAAAAAGCGGGCGACTTCAGGTTGCACACCCGATGCTGCCGCATGCAACAAAGTGGAGCCCCCATCATTTTTTACATCGATCGGTAATCCATGACTCAGCAACACCCGCAGCACTTCGAGCTGACCTTCGGAAGCCGCCAGGTGGCCAAGTGACTTGCCGCGATGGTTGTCGCTTGATAAAGGTGCACCATAATCGATCAACAATTGCACAATCGCCTGACTACCATTCCGGACCGCCAATTCAATCGGTGATACATCGGAGTAATTGGCCGGAACGATTTTTGCTAATTCGGGATCTTTCTCGAGCATCCGTTTTGCTTTATCGATAAATCCAAATTCGCAGGCCAAATGAAAGTCAATTTGAGCGCCATGAGCGATGAGCAAATCAGATGTCACCTTGTTCTTCTTAATGAACGCAACTCGCAGAGCATCCGTTCCCGGGCTCTCCGAGAAATCATCATCGACTGCTTCAATAACTCGTCGCAGCAAACTGACATCGGTCATCGCACTCAGTCCGTCCTGGACACCGTAACTCAAGCTCACCTCGGCATCGTGATCCAACAGCAGTCTGACGATGCCCCAATGGTTGTCAGCCATAGCGATATCAATCAAATCATCGTCGACCTTCAAATTCGGGTCCGCACCCAAGTCGAGCAGCGTTGCGACCACTCGCTCATGCCCCAGTTGGACCGCGAGGTTGAGGGCTGTCAAACCTAACGCATCACCATAGCTTCCGGCCGAAAAACCTCCAGCATCCTGGTATTCCAGTTCAGGAGCCCTGGTATCAACATTTGCGCCAATACCTACCAGCATCCTGACCGTCTCGATATCGTCTGCGCGAACCGCATAGTGCAACGCGGATTGGCCGAGTGGCAGGTCACTGTTAAAGGCCAAGTCTGGAGATTGCTCTAGCAAATTCGCGACCGTCGCTCGCTTGCCAAGTAAACAGGCAGAGCCGATGTCCAATTTCGCTCCATTGTCCATCAACAATTGGCAGATATCTTCGTTACCTGCCAATGCCGCCTGCAGAAGTGGCGTGGATAGATCCTTAGCGCGCGCTGCGACATTTGCACCGGCCCGCACCAGCAGGCTAACTTTTTCCAAAGCCTGCGAATTCGACTTTGCCAGCGCTGGAGGTTGTCCCACGCGATGGGCTTTGATAGCGCCATCTCCACGACCCAACGCGGCAGCAACATGCAACGGCGTGATTCCTTTACCCCAACTGTCTCCCGCGATCAGATCCGCGCCATGTTCCAACATCAACTTGGTGAATTTGACATCCAGGTATGCGATCGCGAACAAAAAAAGGTTTTCATGATTACGCCCCCCCGAAGCATTGGGATTCCCACCGTGCTCGAACAACACTTTCGCAGTTTCATAGTGATTTTTAATGACCGCGTTTGAAACAGGCGTGTAGGGTCCCCAAACATTCATGAATCCATAATCAAGATTGGGATCCGCGCCGTGTTGCAAGAGAAGTTTCACTAAATCCAAATTACCGTCCAAGGCTGCGTGATAAAGCGGCTTGGCCGGAGGTTTAGCCAGCCACGGTTTCTCTGCCAGCATCTCTCTCACCAGCTTGGTCCTTCCCAACTGAACCGCCGCATCAAAATCAAGCCCAACTCCCGCGTTCAACAGCACGTTGACGACACCGACGTGACGTCGCTTAATGGCTTCCATTAATGGAGTCGACGACCAGTCACTTTTCATCTTCGGCTCCGCTCCATGTTTTAGCAGCAGCTTGGCCATCTCCGCTGTTCTCGCATTAAAAATCGGCGTGCGATTGTCTTGACCGCCTCGTTGATTCGCGTCAGCTCCGTTTTCTAACAACCACTCTGCAATGTCCACGTGATGGTCCACCACAGCCCAAAACAATGGCGATCCACCCTCCAAGTCACGCCCTATCAAGTCCGGTTCGACGCCGACAAGCTGTTTGACTTTGGCAAGATCGCCAGATCGAATCGCATTAATGAATGGCTCCGCCGCGACAGCCTGCGAGCAGAACTGGCACATCGCCAACAAGATCACGCAGGCGGAGAAAACAGATTGTCGGCAGAAACGATTAACCGTTAGTCGCGTGACTAAATTTCTCAGACTCATGGCTCTCTCCCTGCCAGGACCTCATTCACCTTGGCTCGCAGTGCTTGCCAATCAGATTCTTGCCAAGACGCGTCTGCCGTAATTCGCAATTTCAAATGAGACGCGAGCTGCGAGGCAGCAAAGTCTCGGACCGATAATTTATCGAAAATGAACCCGGCCGATGGTCCCGAATAAAGCTCCGCAGCTCTTTGCTCGTCGATTTGCGTTTCCAGATCGTTGCCACGCCTAAAATCGCTACGAACTCGTGTCTCTTGGTCTTCCGAGAACGCTGACAAGAAATGAATGACCCGTTCCGTCTTGCTCGGATCACTTATACCCGCGACCGATTGGATGATTTCCAAGCGTTGTCCCATATCAACACGTTGGGCATTTTCGCGAAGCGAGTCCCACACACTTTCATCATCGGTGTAACAGACGAGCGCGGCAAAACGTGGGGCTATCGATAGCCAATAAGGTTCTTTTGGTACCTCTGCAATGGCACGAAACTCTTGAGTCAACAACGCAGCCGCTCGCGGGTGTTTCATCTTCAATAACTCGGTTACCGCCGCGAGTCTGAGCACAGCATTTTTGTGGCCCATGACGTCTAGAAATAGTTTCGATTTGGTTTCCTCAGTCGCATGGGAACTTCCCACTGCTTCAAACAACGGGCCGGGAAATTTCAAGCGGCCGACGTTCTCAGAAAATAATTTCACTAGATCGTCTGCGAATTTGCGTCCCAGCACTTGGAGCAAAACTTCGCGCGCGGTGACCGTTCCGTCGGCATTTTCAACCAAAGCGTTCGCAACCAGATAATCTCTCGCCTGAAGCGTCTGCGTTTGCGCCCACCAGTGCATGACGTGGGCGCGATCCACGCACTTCCCGCGACCTTCGGCAATCAGAAAGTCATAAGCGAATTCCTCTGTCGCCAGCCCATTCAGCAGCTGTCTGACGACATCGGCGATCCGAGCGTGCCAACTCCCCTGGGCATCCTGCTCGATGCAGCGCGTCATACGAAAATCATGCGTATGCTCCAGCAGTGTCGGTACCGCTTCCAAACCCATCTGCTGGAGTCGACGATAACTGTCATACCATTCCGCTGAGCTCACGCGCCCGATGTTATCGCCACGCCATTGACCTTCGGAGCCAACATCGATCAGTTTGTCAATCAACTCGCCCGTGCTACCAGAAGGGTATTTGGGTGGCTGAAGCGTTTGCCGCATGTCATCAAGAACATTGGAATGAAACTGAGAATCGAGCCCATGTGGGCCGTCATGCAATCGCGTCAATGCCGTGACAATCTTCTGACGATCGCCTTTCTCAAGGGCGAATTCATCACACCAATGGTTCCAAGCAAGAACGGCTAAACGTGTCTGATCGCTCGCGATTCCCCTTCGCTTGGTTCTAAAACTCGAGAAAGGCTGAGAGCGGGCTCGCTCCAGGAACGCGCTGCCCAATTCCTCCCAGCCGCGTGCTCCACACTGAACCGCCAGCGCAACATCGGGAAACTGCGGAAAACCCTCGCGTTGCCCGATTAAATGCGTGCGCTGCGTTTCAATAAGGCTGGCCGCCTCGGGCAAGATTGATGTCACCGAGAAGCCTTGCGGAAGTTTGACTTTGTGGCAGCCAAACCAGCAATACTTTTCACTGTCCTGCGAGTCAGTTTCGACGAAAGCAAGAAATGTCCTGTAATTGGGCACGCCATTGGTCGTCCCCGAGGATCGCTTAAGCAGCGAAAATTCAGCCCGCTCTGAAGGTTCCGGCAAACCGTAATCGCGGTAGTCCGCGATTAACTGATCTAAAATCTCGTCGCAGGTAGCGACAGAGGGCGGCAATGCAAAGGTGAAAAGCGAGCAGATGCTTATCCAAAAAACTCGCACCTTAAAGCGTTTGTTCGCAGACATTCAAACGTGCCGCCTGTTTCGTGTTTCAAACAAACCTGCTCATTCTGGCCGCATTCGACTTTTTAAAATCGAGCAGCTGTTTTAGATTCTAGCCGGTTTCCGGCTGAGTTGTCGAATTAGCACGAACAGCGCACACGGGGAAGAAGGTGAGTGCCAAAGCGAGAGCCGAAGGGAAGCCAGCCACTCCGATCAGCCGCATCTTCAAGACAACCGACTTTGGCGACCAGACGATCACGGTTGAACATCCGCTGTTAGACAAAACTGGCACGCCGCAGGTTGAAACCAAAGGCAAACGCAAGGGCCAGCCCAAGGCTGACAGCAAGCTGCGGGACACCGAGGAAGTTCCGCTGGACGAAGACATTCACGAATACTTCGAGCGAGAGGTCAAACCGCACGTCCCCGATGCTTGGATCGACGGGGAGAAGACGAAGATTGGTTACGAGATTCCGTTCAACCGACACTTCTACGTGTTCAAGCCGCCACGGGAACTGGATATGATCGATACGGAACTGAAAGTCGTCACCGACCGCATTGTCAAGATGATTGGGGAGCTTTCGCAATGAACGAATCCGAACTGACGGTCTATCACGAACTGTTGCGCGAAATCAAAGTTCGCGTCAGGCAGGCTCAAGTCAAAGCCGCTTTGTCGGCCAATGCGACTATGCTGCTCATGTACTGGGACGTCGGTCGCATGATCGCCCACAGACAGGCTCAGCAGGGTTGGGGGGCGAAAGTCATTCCGAGGCTTTCAGTCGATTTGAAGAACGAATTGCCGGAAGAAAAGGGATTTTCGCCCGCGAACCTGAAACGAATGGTCAGATTCTGGAGCGAGTACCCCGAGCTATCGCAAATTGGCGCACCGTCCGTGCGCCTCATTGCTTCCGATTCTTTGCTACCAGAGGATCCGCCGGAAACCGGGGCAATTAACGCACGGGCCGTGCGCCAATTGCCGGCGCTGCCGCTCGCCAGCGCCGATCTGATGCTCTTTCTTCATTTGAGCTGGAGCCACAACATCATTTTGATGCAGAAACTGCCGGATCTGCCTGCCCGACTCTGGTACGCCCGCCAAACCGCTGAGCAGGGTTGGAGCCGCGATCGGCTGACGGCGGAAATCAAATCGGACGCCTACGGGCGGCAGGGCACCGCCGTCACCAATTTTTCCAGCACTCTGCCGGAAGTTCACGCGGAATTGGCCGCTGGGCTGCTCAAAGACCCGTTCATCTTCGACTTCCCGACGCTGGAAGAACCGTTCCACGAGCGGGAGCTTGAAACGGGTTTGTTGACACACATCCAAAAGTTCCTGCTCGAACTCGGCCGCGGATTCGCCTTCGTCGGACGCCAGCATCATTTGGAAGTCAGCGAGAAGGATTTCTATCTAGACCTTATCTTCTATCACTTGAAACTTCGTTGCTTCGTCGTCGTCGATCTGAAGAAAGGTGAGTTCAAACCCGAGTATGCGGGCAAGATGAACTTCTATTGTTCGGTGGTCGACGATCAACTGCGGCACGAACAGGACGCCGCCACGATCGGTTTGGTCTTGTGTCAAACGAAAGACAAGATCATTGCGGAATATGCACTACGCGACATCAACAAGCCGATCGGAGTGGCCGACTATGAGCTGACACGGGCCCTGCCGGAATCCTTGGCCTCCAGCCTGCCCAGCATCGAAGCGATTGAAGCTGAATTATCGCAGGATCTGGAGAAACCCCACTGAGCGGCAGGACCTGCCCCGAAGGCCCCAAGAATTTGTGGACCTCGATGTGGACTCACCAGGGCTCGTCAGCACACATCAAGCAAGGTCAAAGCCGATGTGGACCCAAAGAAACACCGTATTTTACGGGCTCTAATGAAGAAATATGGGCGATGAGGGACTCGAACCCCCGACATCCTCGGTGTAAACGAGGCGCTCTAGCCAACTGAGCTAATCGCCCGTGAGTGCTGACGAATGATGGATGCATTCGCGGTTTCCGCACGACTCTCTGTGGCCAAGTCGGTCAAATGACCCTTAAACGTCCCGCAGACAGGACTGTTTGGACTTGGCTCGCTGTGTTTCGCTGTTCGTTCTCAATCCACATTCGGGCGTCTTAGTTGGCCAACATGCGGGTGCGACGCGATCGACGCTCTGCTCGTAAACGTGAACGACGACGTGTTTCGCTGGGCTTTTCGTAATACTCCCGGCGTCGCATCTCTTTTTTGATTCCGCTGCGTTCGACAAGCTTTCGGAAGCGGCGAACGGCTTCTTGAATCGTCTCCCGATCTCGGACAACTAACTTGACCATCGATTCTCCCTAGACATATCTCGGTAGGGCCCTCCAACAGAAAGGAACCTGAAACAAAAATGACACCTTCTCCAACAAACAGCAAAGGGTACCAACCAGGATCGTACGCGGGCAACTCCAGCGACCGCTTTTTTGTCGGATTTTTATTCGTATTTTCCAGCAGCTTCCATTCCAAACACCAGTTCAGATCCGTTCACATCACCCGGAGATAGCCAATGCAGCATTCCAGCACCCCCACGAGTAACTGATTGCCTAACGCAAAACAGCCTCAAATCCTGCTCAAGCAACCCAATCCACCCAGTTAACCGAGGTGGTATTTCACCGGCATGCTCAACTGCCCAACAAGTTCGCTCCGATGCAAGGGGCGAAGGTTAACGGTCACCGCAACGTTAACGATCGCATCAGTTACGCCAGGGCAACGCCAGAATGTCACACCTCAAGTGCTTTTCTCCCGATGATGACGCCGGGCAACCCAGCCAATCCGCTCCGCAGGACACTGATTCCGCAGAGCAGTTGCTGGACGAAGAGCAGTCGCTGGAACTGGAGGTAGTGGAAAGCTTAAGCGAATTAACAGCGGAAGTGCAGCAGGCAACCCAGCCAGAATCACAGCTTGCGGGCCAGCTGGAACTGGAAATCGCTGACGCGGCTGACGAAGCTGAAGGAGTTGACGGCGAAGATTCGCCCGGCGGGTTGTTGGCCGAACTGGAGCGGCGGCAAGACGCCGTGCTACTGCAACTCGACGCGCTCAACGACGAAGTCGAACGAGTGCTGAAGGACCTCGGCGTGCGGCTGGACGACGCCGAAGCCGCTTAAGCTCTACAGTGATTTGTCCTCGCCGCGGGTTAGCGCGCCACTTTGGCGTATCGCCCACATCAGCCTCAGCATCTCCAGCAAACTCAACAGGCAGCCAGCCAAGCCGAAGATACTGATCCGCGTCAGCCCCAGGAACGTCGATTCGGGGAAGAGCAGGGGAGGGACCTCTTGGGAGAGCAGCAGCGAAGAACCTAAGAAGAGCGCGCTGGAGATCAACCCCAAGACGAGTCGATTGACGGAAGGGCCGAGCCGTTGATGTTCCAAATGGACGCGCAGTTCGCCTTTGCGAGCCACGTCCAGCAGCTGCAAGACGTGGTCGGGGGCCTCTTCGAGAAAATGCTCCGCTTCCAGATAGATCCTTTTTGCTTGCAACAAACGACGCTTGGGGTGCAGGCGCCGCCACATTGCCTGACGGACAAAATGCCGAATCACGGCCAAAGAATCAAAATCAGCCTGCAGCCCCCGCAGCGTTCCCTCTAAGGAAATCAGCATCTTTAGCAAGAGCGCCGATTGATGCGGCAGTTTGATTCCGTGGCGATGGAGAATGCTGGACAAATCGTTGAGCGCCGAGGTCATATCAAAACGGGCCAACTCTTGCCGCCCGTAATTGGCAATGTATTCCGAAACATCGATCGAAAAAGCAGCTTCGTCGAGCGAAACCGGCGCGTTACCCATTCGTTTCAGCAACCGCACCAGCGAGCGGTGATCGGCAGCGGCGATGGCGATCAAAATCTGTTCAATCGCATCCCGCAGCCGATCGTCAATACGGCCGACCATGCCAAAGTCGAGGATCCCCAAGCGGCCCCCCCCGAGCAACATCAGATTTCCCGGGTGCGGGTCGGCGTGGAACATGCCCAGCTCGAATAACATCCGCATGTAACAACGCGTGATTTGCTCCCCCAACTCAAGATGTTGATTCGGCACCTTCGCAGCAGCCGAGCCGTTATCTGCAGCTACACCCGCCCGGCTGACTCGAGGCGACGGGGGCCCCGCAACCGCGATCCATTGGTCCAGCGACTGGCCGTGAAAGCGAGTCATGGTGAGCACTCGCCGAGTGCAGAGAAATTCGATTGGCCGCGGGATTTCAACTCGCGGATCGGCGGCGAAAAAGTCGGCAAACTGGCTTAGGTGACGTTGCTCGCGTTGGAAGTCGAGTTCGCGGCGGAGCATCGGACTGAGTTGGTTGACCATCTCCACCGGCCCCCAAGCGGCCAGCCCGGGAACTCGCTCGGCCAACTGGGCGAGCCCCGCCAAGACGTCGAGGTCTTGATGGACAGTCGATTCAATTTGGTCCCGCTGGATCTTCAAAACCACTTCGGTACCATCACGGAGCTTGGCCGTGTGGACTTGCCCAATCGACGCGGCTGCCAACGGTGTGGTGGAAAAATCAGCCAACTCGGTGGCGGCTAAATCGCCCAACTCATGCTGGAGAATCTTCAGCACAGTCCCCGGCGGGTCTGGGGGGACGTTGGCGCGAAGATGTTTCAGCTCTTCGGCCAGCGGTAAACCGACCAGATCGCTGCGGGAGGCCAACATTTGCCCCAGCTTGATGAATGTCGGTCCCAGTTCACACAATGCCTTGCGAATGCGGACTTCGCGTGATTGACTCGCGAGCGGCTGGCCATCGCGGTCTTTGAGATATTCACGGAAAGGCAACCGCGGAAAATGGCTGAGCCAATCGGCCAGACCGTAACGCTGCAAAACAGCCAAGATCTCCTGCCAACGGCGTAGGTTGCGGTACAGCTGGGGGATCGAGGATATTTTCATGAGGAAGCAGCGCGGCGGGGGATCCGCCAAATCGGCTCAATTGCGTTCGCAGAAGCGGAGTATCGAGTAACTTAGAACCTATCCAAAAACTCAAAAGAACCGCGGCTAGCGCCAAAGCGGCTAATGGTTTTCGGATAGGTTCTTACAAGTTTACTGGGTTGAGTGGGTTTCGCACACATTTCTCTCGTTGGCGCATCAAATCATGCAGCCGTTTCTACTGACTATAGCACTTATAGCGCTCAGCACGATCATTGCTGTGCCCCTGGGGGTGCTGTGGGGTTGGTCCATCGGCGTACTTCGTATGAGCCGCGGCGGAGGCCGCGTGCTGGGACACTTGGCATTCGTCGCTTGCGTCTCGATGTTGGCCATGCCGCTGTACTTGCACGCAGCTGGTTGGGAAGGAACGGCGGGTAAATTCGGTTGGGTTCCGCTGGTTCAAGGGGGAACGCGTTTCTGGTTTCGCGGCTTGCTGGCCAGCAGCTGGATTCACGGCACCTATGGTGCCAGCTGGGTCAGCTTGGCGACCTATTTGGCGATGGGCCAATTGCCCCGATCCCTGCACGAAGCGGCCAGTTTGCACTTGAATAATTGGCGACGTGATTGGCTGGTCGCCTTGCCGATTGCCGGCAGCTGGATTTTGGCAGCCGTCATCTGGTCGGCGATTGTCGCGGCGACGGAGATGACGGTCGCCGATTTGTATGGCGTGCGGACGTTAGCCGACGAGGTCTACAAAGTTTACGCGTTGCAGCCGCAAGGAGTTCCGGTATTGACCAGCGTGTTGCTGCCGCTGCTGATGGCCGCCCCGCTGTGGATGCTCAGCCGCCGCGGCTTGGCTCGCTGGGATTGGTCGCGGCGTGGCAGCGGCGAAGCCTCGCGGACCACTCGCCCCAGCAGCCGGAGTCTCCACGGGGTCGCGATCTGCGTCGCTCTGCTGGGCTCGGCGCTGGTGGCGGTCGTGCCGATCAGCGCTTTGGTGGTCAAGGCGGGCTGGACCGTCGTGATCCCGGAGGCAGGTGGGCAAGCAGAGGCAGGCGGGCAAGCACAGGCAGGCGGGCAAGTGGGCGTTGCTGGGTTCTCCTGGACGGTGGCGGCCAACACGCTGCTGACAGCACCGGGGATGTTCCAGCAAGAATTTCGCTGGAGCCTGCAATTAGCTCTGTTTACTTGGTTGTTGACGCTGCCGCTGGCCTGGCTGATGGCTGCCGCGGCAAGCTCCCAACGTTGGCTCCGACCAATCAACTTTACCGGCTGTTTACTGCTGGCCATGATTCCGGGACCGGTTGTCAGTCTGGTCGTCATTTGGCTGTTCAACCGCGACAGCCTGGGGGTCATGTATGACCGCACGTTAATCCCCAGCATCGTGGCGCTGCTGCCGCGCGCGCTGCCGGTTGCGTATTTAATTTTGCGAGGCGGTTATCGGTTGTTGGACCCGGCCGTCAATGAATGTGCCAAGCTGGATGGTAGCGGAATTTGGACGCGGATTATCCGGATCGAAGCACCCCGGCTGCGGCGTGCCTTGCTGCTGGCCAGCTTGGCAGTGATCTTGGTGGCCTTTGCCGATCTCTCGGCGACTTTGCTGGTTTTGCCGCCGAGCGTGACCACGATCGCCAGCCGGTTGTTTGGGCTGCTGCACAGTGGTGTCCGCAATCACGAAGCCGGCCTCGCCCTGTTCGCGGCCTTTTGCGTCGGCATCATTACCGCTGGCGTCGCCCGGCTGTTAAGATAAAGGGTCGAGAGATCATCAACGGGGATTTAACGATCCCAGCTGCATCGTTCGTTTTTAGGGAAGGTAACGTCGTTCATGTGGACAAGATTTGCATTGCACAGGAGAACCGTCGACCAGCTATCGGGCAAAGCGTTGGGCCTGCTGATGTTGCTGGTAATTTGCCAGTGCACTGCACCGCATTTGGTTGCGGCGGTGGAAACGGTTACTTTTCGTCCCTATCCCGATCGCGATGATGAACTGTCGGTCTCGGGCGAAATTTTGGTGACAGCCGCCGATGGTGGTTTCTTGCTGCTGGCCGATGACGGCAAATTGTGGACGGTCCAACCCGAAAGGCTGATCTCACGCAACAGCAACGCGGCTCCGATGACTCCCATCACCAACGAAGAAGCGGGCCAACGGCTACTGAAAGAGCTGCCGCCCGGGTTTCGCATCTACCGTACTGCCAACTACGTCATTTGTCACAACACTCCAGATGCCTACGTGCAGTGGGTCGGTAGCCTCTTCGAACAGGCCCATTCGGGATTTTATACGTACTGGAAAAATAAGGGCCGGCAATTAGACGAAGCCGAGTTTCCCCTGGTCGCGTTGGTCTTCGCCGACCAGCAAAGCTTTGCCCAATTCGCGCGTCCGGAGGTGGGCGATTTAGTCGATTCGGTGATCGGCTATTACAACCTGCAGTCGAATCGCATGATG
>CAZHTX010000153.1:0-11836 GCA_964535475.1 uncultured Pirellulaceae bacterium | reverse complement strand
TGTCGAGTCTTCGAACCCGGGCGTGTAAACGGGAATGCCAGCCTGTTTCGTAACGTTGGAACTTGAACGGCGAAGGGAACGCGGCACCCGTTTTCGCTCAGTTGTGAGCGTGTTGGATAGGGCTTTGCCGGCATATTTTGATAAGGCCGGTTTGGGATCGAACGTGTCGACGTGCGAGGGGCCGCCGTTGAGGAAAAAGTGAATGACTCGCTTTGCCGACGCGGGAAAATGAGGCTGGCGGGCGGTAACCACGCTGCCGCCGCTGGCGCTATCGTGCGGCCACATCGCTCCCACCGTTAGTCCAGCCAGCCCCAAGCTGGCACGCTGTAGCAAGCGGCGGCGTGGCAAGTTGTTGGGCGAAGGGTGGTTGGTTGATCGATCGGCCATGGGGAAATTCCTATTTGCTAGACCTTAATCGACGAATGAAAATTCATTTGCGCAAAGGAGGACTTGGGCGAGCTGTTCCCAAACCGATAGTTGGCTGATTTGGTCGTGCGTAAAGTCTTGACGTGAATGCCAAATGATTGTTTGATCTTGTTGCTGTGATTCAGTCGGCTCGATGCGGACCTCCCACAAGTATTGATCGCTGTTGAGCACTTCGTTGATGTCGACGAGGAAATCGATCGTCTCTCCGGCTTGTACCGCGAGTTGTGGCACGTCCAGTTGTAAGGTCTGCTGGTGGGGTTGGCCGCTGGCGAGCACTCCCGCGGTCGAACTGACGATAAAGCATCGCACGCCGTCGCCCGGTGGAGCCTCATGAATCATTTTGGAAGCAAGCTTGATCGTCATCGCGCGGGGGGCCGTCCAGCGGCGGATGGCGGCGTGTTCACGGTCGTTCCCCGGGTGCCCACCGCTGGCTGTCAGTTGTACCCAACCCAGTTCCTGGTCGGGCCACTGCGGCGATCCCTGCCATGCTTTGCCGGTAAAGTGTGGTAGCGGCGTAAAGCCCACAATCCTTTCCTGCGTTTCGTCAATCGCTCCGTAACCATAACTCCACTCGGCGCTTGTTTGCGGTATCTCCCGCGAAGGTTCTTCGGTTGCCGTTGTCACCCAGTCGAGTGCTTCGGCAGTTTCTTGCGGAGTTGGCTGACGTTGTAAGATGTTTTGAAATAAACCGGTCACCCGAGAGACTGGTGGTAACGGTTCGAGATCGGCGGCAATTTTCCTAGCTCGCTCCAGGACGAAGGGGTGATTCAAGAAGTACAGCGCTTGTTGTGGAACGGTCGTTTCGTTTCGCTGGGGCGTGTGCAAATCGGGGTTGGCAAAATCAAACGTGCGCAGCAAACCGGGCAGAAATTGACGATCTACCAATCCATAGACAGCCCGCCGGCGGGGAAAAGGTTGGGAGAATAAGTCCGTCGGCTTGCCACCGAAGGCACGCTCTAGCTCGGCGGAGGCAACCAGCATCGAATCCCGCAGTTCCTCGTACGATAATCGCCGGGGATTCATCCGCCATAGCAGACGATTTTCTGGATCAAGCTGTTCGCCAAGTGTTGATTGCGCCGCGGGCTGGTGCCTTTGAGAGCTTTGTTGGAAGGTGGCCGAAGTGACGATTAAGCGTTGCAGTTGTTTGACGCTCCATCCCGAGGCAATGAACTCCGCAGCCAGCCAATCGAGCAACTGGGGATGCGAGGGTGGCCCGGCGCGCGTGCCAAAATCGCTCGGTGTGGCGACCAATCCTTCGCCGATCAAGTGCGTCCAAACACGATTTACAAAGACGCGGGCGGTCAGTGGGTTGCGGGGATCGATGATCGCTTGCGCTAATTCGTGCCGACCACTTCCCTCGGAAAATGGAACGGGTTCATCAGCGGATAAAACGCTTAAGAATTGGCGGGGAACGTGTCGGCCTGGCTGCGTGGCATTACCGCGGCGGAAAATGCGCGGCTCGCTCGGCGTCTGACGATCCACCAAGACCAACGCATGAGGGATTTCCAACTCCGATTGAATAATCCAACGGTCAATCTCGCCGCGCAGTTTCCAAAGCTCTGTGCACTCTGCGGAAGTAAAAAACATCTCGCTGCTGACGATCTCTTCGCGTGGCAGTTCACACGGTGCGTTTTCCCCGTACAGGATCTGTCGCAGTTGTTCGGCCTTCGGATCGGCGAGCTCGCTGGGGGCTGGCTGCTGATCGGCCTGCGCTTTGGCAACCAACGCTTGCCAATCTTTTTCCACGTCGCTGAACACCGCCACGTAACGATCGATGACTTCAGCGAAGGAGTTTGGCGGCTGTTGGAATGCTTTGGCAATCGTGGGATGAAGTTGCTGATTCTGAAGTTCCGTTGTCACCCGCGGGCCGTCGGTAGAAAATTGAGCCGCGGGGATTTGCTGATAAGCATGCCAGGCGAGCCAAATGGGATCGTTGTCTTGCTTGGTTTGATGTAAATAATCGGCCCAACGTCGCACGAAGGCAGGTATAAGATCAGTCGCTTGTAAGATCTGGTCAAAGTTGTTGTTAGCGTATTGGTCGAGTTGCGTTTGCGCGATTAAGTAGTCCGCAATCCGAGTTCGCACCCTTGCGCCCGAGGCTTGAGCCGATTTATCAAAGGCGGTTTGGTAAGCCCGTTGGCGTTTCTCTAATTCTTGTTGATAAGCGGCCCGAGCGTCTGCAGAGGCCTGCGGAGCGGGATTATCTGTGGCTGGCTGTAGGCGTTCGGTGCAGCTGGCGAAAACTCCATATAACGAGTAATAATCAGCCGTGGGGATCGGGTCGTACTTATGGTCATGACATCGGGCGCAACTGACCGTCAGCCCCATGGTTCCCCGCGTGAGCACGTCGATGCGGTCGTCGATAATGTCATGAGGTGAGCCGAGAAAGCGACGGCCGAGTGTCATAAAGCCCATGGCGGCCGCGTCACCGGGCCGCGCGTCGTTGACTTGATCGGCGGCAATTTGCAAAAGTAAAAAACGGTTGTACGGCAAGTCTTCGTTAAAGGCTCGCGTGAGCCAGTCGCGATAGCTCCACGCATGCACCCAAAATCGTTCCTCGCGAGCGTAGACATATCCTTTGGTGTCGCTGTAGCGCGCCAAGTCCATCCAGTGTCGCGCCTGTTGTTCGCCATAATGGGGCGAGTCGAGTAGTTGTTCGACCAGTCGCAAATAGGCGGTCGGCGAGTCGTCCGTTGCGGAAGCCAAGATTTGTGCCCGGCTGGGTGGTAGTCCGGTCAGCGAATAGGCGACGCGGCGGAGGAGCGTGGCTTTATCGGCTGTGGCGGCAGGGGCTAGATCGTTATCGCGGAGACGTTGCAAAACGAAAGCATCGATCGGATTGCGAATCCAATTTTCGGGATCGGCCGGAGTCGGCACGGGCGGTTGTCGCAGGGGCTGAAAAGCCCAGTGCGGGCGGGCTGGTTGTTCGACCGCCGGGGCGATTTCTCCGGCCGGCCAAGGTGCACCCAGTTTCAGCCAGTGCTCAAGCTGCTCGATCTCGTGCGACTTTAACGGCTCGTCGGGGGGCATCTCCAAGCCACCGGTTCCTCTCACCGCCTGCATCAACAAACTCGCGGCGGGGCGATCCAAAGTAATCGCCGGGCCCGAATCGCCTCCGGAGAGTAACCCCGCTTGGCTGTCGACTCGCAGGCCGGCCATCTGTTCCTCAGGACCATGGCATTCACCGCATCGCTCAATCAACAGCGGGCGAATGTGCCGCTCGAAAAATTCGACATCTTCCGCAGGCGGCTGGTTCTTGGCCGGTTCCGAGGCCAAGGCTGAGGGAAAACCGCTGGAGCTGCCAATCGTAAGGAAAAAGCTTATGATATATAAGGAAAGACCGAACGATTGGTGCAGCGTTGGAAGTTGATTGCTGGCAGGACTTTTTGGCTTGCACATGCAACGTTCCCGGAGGAGCCGGCGGGCGGGGAGGAAGGAACTTTGAGCGAGGCGGGGTTTCTTATTGTGACAGCTGAGCCTCGGCCTGTCGAGCAATTGTTATCGGGGAACGCTTTATTTGCTCGCCTGCGGCCCATCTCGCCCCGGTGATAATGAGGTGTCCCGGGCCGTGTGGAGCCTCGGGGTGGGGGCTAAAGCAGATGACGCGCCCCTTGCCGTGCGGGGCGCGGACGATGGCGTGCGTGCCAAGCATTGCCTCCTCGGGGGCACCTTTCTTGGCAACTTCGGAATGATAGCTGGCTAAAACTTCGTAGCGAGGAAGTTGGGGATGGTTGCCGGGAATCAAGAGTGGACCTTGGGCATAATGAACATCGAGCAGGCGATCTTGATGGTTGAACAGTTGGCCTCCGAGTTCGCTGATTTCCAACTGTACGGTTCCGGTGCCGCGAGCCCAGTGGGCTCGATCCCAGACGCGCGAGTTGATGAGGTTGAGCGACCAATCATAATGTGATGAAGCCAAGTAAGCACCCGCGCAAATCCCCAGGTAGCCGCCACCGTTCTTGACAAACTTTTGGACGGCGAGGCTGCCGTTGGCCTCAAGGTGTTTGGCTTGGGAACTACCGCTGCCACCCGGCATGATCAGCACATCGAACTGGTCGAGCGAGTGATTCTGGATAGCTTGGGGCGTAAGCACTGCCGTCGCAAATCCTAGTTCAGGGGTGAGTAGTCGCTGTAGATTTTTGGGACCATTCGCTGAACCACCTGAGTGATCATAGATCGCGATGCGGATCGGCGCGGGGGAGGCGGGGGTGACGTCGGGACCCCGCACCGCCAGTTCTTTTGCTTCTCGTAATTCTTGTTGCATGGCGGCCATGGCTTGGCGCGATATCTCATGATGCAGCTGGGTGATTTGGCTGGCAGTCGGCGTTTTTGCGCCCCAATGCCGTCGCGCTTCGGCGACGCGTTCGATCATCGTTTGTTCAAGTTCCCAAAGATCGGACCAGATGCCTGGCAGACCAATCGTCAGCACGGCATCGCGTTGTTTGGTCAGACTCCAATCGCGGAGCAGGCGGGCGATTTCACCCAGCTCTCCGCCACGCGGATCCTCCAGCGGATCGGCGATCTCCTCAGCAGTGGCCCAACACGGCACGGCAATGGAAAACTTTGGGTCTCCCAAGATGGTCCACATCGTGGTCAGCGCCGGATCCTCACCTGGTTTGACACCATGAAAAACGGCGCCGGAAACGGTTGAGGTGCGGCTGATGGTGTGTTCGGTGGGGATCGAAGCGGGTAACGCCGAGGCGAGATCATTGACGGAACCTGAGATCGGGACGCCAAGGGGATCAGCCAAATCGCGAGCCACGTGGCGGAGCAGATATTCGAGTTGAATGCCCTCTGTCTGAGGAGGCGACAAAAGTTTGCGGGCTCGCAGGAATCTTTCGGCGGAGTAAACGTTGGCCAACTGGTCGGCAGTCGGATTGGCTGGCAAGTTTTGAGCGGTCGTGGAAAAATTGGCGCGGACGATAAAACCATGCGGAGCGACTTGCGGATCGTTCGCATCGAACATCTGAAAACTGTCGGGACCTGTTTCAAATAGCGCCGCTCCGCCGTGGGCATCAATGACACCAAAGTTCGCCACCGTGCGGCGTCCGCTGAGGTTTGTCTTTTCTAGCAGTTGTTGGAAATCGGCAACGGTGGCACATGATTCCAAAGCCAGCTTCATGAATGGTCCGTTACTGGGGCCGCTGGCATTCGCTTTACCAAGATCTTTGCTAAGAGAATTCTCGATACAAAAGCCGGCCGCGTTGACACCCATCCAAATCGATTTGCGGCTACCCGCGTTGACCACCGCGACGGCGCGATATTGCCCCGCGGTCAGGATTGCCACTTCGTTGTGTGGCGCGGAGTTGTTGTCGCGGTTCTTCCATAACAGGGGGCGTCCGTCAGGAGTGACTTTACCGCTGATCACGGCCGTCGTGCATGCTTGAGTCGGTTGTGAAATCGGCCAAGTTGAAAAGAGCAAGAAGCCGAAGAGGAAGATCGAGGAGACGAACTGCGGTAGCGAAGACATGCGGCGATTTCCTGGAGGCGGGCGACGGTGTTGACGTATTCTAAACCAAAATCATCGGTTGCTGGGGCCGTCGTGGCCGGGAATGTGTGGCAGGCGGCCTGGGGAAGACGTACAATGGAGGCAAACACCCCACCCTCCACTCGCTCGATTCCCGCCATGCGATTCTGGAACATCCTGTTGATGCTCGTTGCTGCCGCCCCACAGGCGGTCGCCGAACCAGTCGACTTTGTCCGCGACGTTCGACCGCTGCTGGAGCGGTCCTGCTATGCTTGCCACGGGGAAGAGGAGCAGCACAGTGGCTTGCGGCTGGACATCAAGCAAGCTGCCTTTGCGGGGGGAGATTTCTACGGAGCAAGCATTGTTGCCGGGCAACCGGCAGCGAGTCCGCTGTGGCAGTTCGTGGCCGATCCTGATGCCGACATGCAAATGCCTCCCGAGGGTGAAGCGGAGCCATTGACTGAAGCCGAAGCGAAAACACTAGCACAATGGATTCGTGAAGGAGCGGTTTGGCCTGACGGAATTGATGCACATGTGTTGGCGGAACGGGAAGAGCACTGGGCCTTTGCTGCTCCGCGGCTTACCCGGCTACCGCAACCAGCCGCTTCGCAATGGGCAAAAAATCCACTTGATCTTTTCATCTTGCAGCGTCTGGAAGCGGCCCAGTTATCGCCCAGCGAGGAGGCTGGCCAGCTAGAGTGGCTGCGACGCGTGAGTTTTGATTTAACGGGCTTGCCCCCCACGCCTGCTGATGTGCGGGACTTTTTGAGTGACCATCATTCCTCCGCCGATGATTCGTATGCTAAAGAACGCGTGGTGGAACGTCTGTTAAATTCACCCCACTATGGCGAGCGTTGGGCGCAGCACTGGTTGGATGTTGTGCGTTATGCCGACACCCATGGTTTTGAGGTCAACACCGAGCGGCCGCACGCGTGGCCCTATCGAGATTATGTGATTCAGGCACTCAATCAAGACTTGCCTTACGACGATTTTATTTGTCAACAGATCGTGGGCGATGCTCTGGGGACAGATGCCGCCACGGGGTTCTTGGTAACCGCCTCGGTCTTATTGCCTGGTCAAATCGGGAAAGATGCACCGTCGATTCGCTTGGCTCGCCAAGATGCGATCGATGAGATTGTCAACAATATCGGTCAAACATTTTTGGGACTTAGTATCGGTTGTGCGCGCTGTCATAACCATAAATTCGACCCGATAACGCAGCGTGAATACTATGCCATGCAGACCTTTGTGGCGGGTGTCGAGTATGAGGATCGTCCGCTCGAATCGGCCGAGGCAAAGCAGCGGAGAGCACAGCTGCAGGATTGGCGAAATCGCCTTTCAGAGATTCAATTCTTGCTAACTCAGTTTGCCCCGTTAGCCAATGTGGATTCCGAGCAAGCATTGCGGGGACCGGTCAACGCGCGTCAAAACGTCGATCGTTTCCAGCCGGTCGCGACCGATCGCTTGCGATTTACGATTTCCGCCACCA
Source organism: uncultured Pirellulaceae bacterium (assembly GCA_964535475.1). GTDB lineage: Bacteria > Planctomycetota > Planctomycetia > Pirellulales > Pirellulaceae > Laterigemmans. The sequence goes on along the minus strand of CAZHTX010000153.1, from coordinate 4,454 downwards.
ATAATTTGGAACCGTGCATCGACGAGCTAGAAGTATTTAACGTGCAAGGCAGCAATGTCGCTTTACAGCAATCTATGGCAACGGTGACTTCCTCCGGCAACACCACGGTCCCCAATCGGCACGAGCTGAGGTTGATCAACAACGGTGAATATGGCAACTCCAGCAGTTGGATGTCGAACGAACCGGGCGCGGGTTGGGTGGAAATTCAATTTGCCAAAGCCGAGACAATCGATCGCGTGATCTGGGGGCGTGATCGCGAGGGAACGTATGCGGATCGGCTGGCCACGGCCTACGAAATTGAGATAGCCACCCCCGAAGGCGGTTGGCAGTTGGTGGCCAGTAGCGGCGATCGCCAACCGCTCGGTGGCGCCTCCGCCGAGCCACTTCAGTGGACCACCGATGGGTTAACCGAAGACCAAGCGACGCAGTATCGGGAGTTAATCAATGAGCAGCAGCGATTGCAGCGGGCGGTCAGCGAAGCGACTCAGGAAAAACTGGTCTTCGCAGGTAAATTTCGCACTCCCGACGAGATTCGCTTGCTACGACGTGGCGATCCCGAGCAACCCCAAGAGCTGGTCTCTCCTGCGGTGCCGGCAGCGATTGGCAGGTTGGATTTAGCGGAGGGGGCCGCCGAGCAGGAGCGTCGTTTTGCTTTGGCTGAGTGGATTGCCAGTCCCGAAAATCCGCTCACCGCTCGCGTGATGGTCAACCGTGTTTGGCAGGGGCATTTCGGCGTCGGCTTGGTCGATACGCCCAACGATTTCGGACGCAACGGCACGTCCCCCAGTCATCCAGAATTATTAGATTGGTTGGCCATCGAGTTTATCAATGGCGGCTGGTCACTGAAGCATTTGCACCGCTTGATCGTGCTCTCGGCGACCTATCAACAAGCGAGTTTGCCCAGGCCGGAGGGGCTGCGAATCGACGCGGACAATCGGTTTTTGTGGCGTTTCTCCCCGCGACGGCTTTCCGGCGAGGCGATCCGCGATTCGATCTTGATGGTCAGTGGCAAATTAAATCTTGCCAAGGGTGGTCCTGGTTATAGTTTGTTCAATCAGCGTGGTGGCCTGTCGGGGTTTGTGCCAGTGGAGCAATTTGCTGCTGACGGACACAAACGCATGATTTATGCGCATCGAGTGCGTCGCGAGCGGGATGCCGTGTTTGGAGCTTTTGATTGTCCCGACGCGGGACAGAGCACGGCCCAGCGGCGAGAGTCGACGACACCCTTGCAAGCCTTGAATTTATTTAACAGTCGTTTCGTGATCGACCACTCCCAGGATTTTGCGGAGCGCGTGTTGCGCGATGCGGGAATCGAGCCGGCGGCGCAAATTCGCGTTGCCTACGAGTTGGCAGTGGGGCGAACGCCGACGGCGGAGGAAATTGCCATCGCGTTGCCAGTGGTAACCGATCACGGTTTGGACGCTTTGTGCCGAGCGTTGTTTAACTGTAATGAGTTTTTGTTTATTCCCTAGGCTTGTTAACATCAATATAATTTCCGGGCTAGCGGGTGTGATATGGCTGAAAACCAGCGGGGCGAGCTTGAGTCGCTACTGCGAGACGATCCCCTGCAGCGACTCTCCGGCGGCAGTTCGCAGCGGCGAATGTTGTTAGATCGCCGCAGTTTTTTTAACAACACAGTCAATGGGCTGGGAGCGATTGCCCTGCTCAATTTGCTAAACGGCGAAGGTCTATTGGCTGGTGAAAGTCCGCGGGTGGATCCAACCCGGCCTTATGCACCGCGGCCCGGGCATTTCCCCGCGCGAGCCAAAAACGTCATCGTTGTTTTTTGCGCCGGTGCTGTGAGCCAATTGGAAACCTGGGACTATAAGCCGGAGTTAATTAAGTTTGATGGCAAGCCGCTCGAGGGTGGACCGGCGGTCACCTTTCAAGGTCCAGCGGGGAATCTAGCACGGCCGCAATATAATTTTCGGCCGCGTGGTGAGACTGGCAAAATGGTATCAGAGATGATTCCCCACTTGGCGGAATTGACTGATGAATTTGCCTTTGTGCATTCTTTGACCAGCGAAAGTAACACGCATGGACCGGCGGAAAATTTTCTGTCCAGCGGTTCGGTGCTCGATGGTTTTCCCAGCCTGGGTGCTTGGGTGACTTACGCGCTGGGCAGTGAGAACCAAAATTTGCCAGCTTACATCGCGATCCCCGATCCCCGGGGAGTGCCGCAAAATGGCTCGAACAATTGGGGGCCCGGCTTTTTGCCCGCCGCTTTCCAGGGGACGACGATGAGTGCCAGTCGCCCGATTCGACATTTGCAGGCCGGTGATATTTCTCCGCTGAAGGATCGCGCGACACGCGATTTGTTGATGCGGATGAATCAACAGCATCTGGAAGCCAGCGCGGGTGACAGCAAGCTGGCTGCCCGTATTGCCAGTTACGAACTGGCCGCCAAGATGCAATTAAGCGTTCCCGATGTGGGTGATTTGGCAGCCGAACCGGCCCACATTATGAAGTTGTATGGAGCGGACGACACGACCAATCCAACGAAAGCTGCCTTTGCCAAAAATTGTATTCTGGCCAGGAGGTTAGTGGAACGCGGAGTGCGTTTTGTGCAATTGTTTAACGGGGCCTACGCCAGTGGTGGTGAGTTGAACTGGGATGGTCACAATAAGCTCAAGGAACAATACGATCGACACGCGGCGATTCTCGATCAACCGGTTGCGGGTTTGATCCGTGATTTAAAACAGCGGGGAATGTTGCAAGATACGCTGGTCGTCTGGTGTACTGAATTTGGTCGCATGCCAATGTTTCAGGCTGGCGCCGAGGGACGCGACCATAACCCGGATGGCTTTACCTGCTGGTTGACGGGAGCCGGTGTGCGCCCCGGGATCAGTCATGGTGTGACCGATGAGCTGGGCCGCAGAGCCGTGGAGGACGTGCATCCGTTGTATGATTTCAACGCCACCATTCTGCATTTGCTGGGACTCGATCATGAGCGGTTGACCTTCCAGCACAATGGAATTGAAAGACGCCTGACGAATGTCGAAGGACATCTTATTCGACAAATTCTCTCGTAACCTAACCGGAGCGCTAAAACGATTGATGGCACAACAATGAATGTAAGCAGCGCAGCGTCCCCCTTGCAGACCGAGGTGGTCATCGTTGGGGCTGGTCCGATTGGGATCGAAATGGCCGTTGCTTTTCAGCGGGCGGGCATCGCTTGTGAGGTTTTGGAAGCGGGCGCGCTGGGGCAAACGATGACTTGGTGGGCGCCGCAAACGCGTTGGTTCAGCAGTAACGAGCGGATTTCGATCGCTGGTGTGCCACTCCTCACGGTCGATCAAACCAAAGCGACTCGCGAGCAATATTTGACCTATTTGCGGGGAGTCGCCGAGCAATTCAAGCTGAGCGTGCGGTGCTTTGAACCGGTGGTTGATATTCGTGCGCATACCGGTCGGTTTGGTCGATTTACGCTGGTGACGGGCGATCCGCAGACTGGCCGCAAGTACGAATGTGGCAAGATTGTGCTGGCGATCGGCGGCACCGACCGGCCAAAGCGGTTGAACATACCCGGCGAGACGCTGCCGCATGTGGATGGTTATTTGCGTGAGCCTCATCGGTATTGGGGGCGTCGCGTGTTAATCATCGGCGGGCGCAACAGCGCCGTGGAAGCGGCTCTGCGGTTGCACCACGCCGGGGCGCACGTCAGCCTCAGCTACCGTGGTGCGAGTCTGCCGGAAAATGGTATTAAGTACTGGATGTTGCCCGAGATTCGCAGCCTGCTCGCCAGCGGACGGATCACTTCTTATTTGGGTACCTGCCCCACACGTATCACCCCCGATCGCGTTTATTTGACTAACGTTCCTTCGGCCGCTGTTGCCACGGCTGGTGAACTTGCCCAGCAAGAAATATCACTGCGGGAAACCGTTGTCGAGGCGGAGCAGGTGTTGAGTCTGATCGGATATGAGCAGAACAAGGATTTGTTTCGCACCGCCGGGATTGAGTTAATTGGCGAGAACCAGCGTCCGCAATTTAATGAGGCGACGATGGAGAGCGATGTGCCGGGGATCTATGTGGCGGGAACGGCGGTCGCCGGCACGCAGACGAGCCGCTACAAGACCTTTTTGGAAAACTGTCATGAGCATGTGGACAAGATTGTCGCGCACGTAACTGGTCATTCAACCCGCAACGAATCTCCCGCCTATCAGCAGCAGGTTTCAATGCAGCCGGAGAGTTAGCGAAAGTCTTTCGCTCCGATCAGCCGCTGAGCGCCAGCCTGCGGTTCCATCAGCCGTTGAGCGCCAGCCTGCGGTTCTATCAGCCGCTGAGCGCCAGCCTGCGGTTCTATCAGCCGCTGAGCGCCAGCCTGCGGTTCTATCAGCCGCTGAGCGCCAGCTCGCGGTTCCTGGAAACCGCACGCTAGCGCGTTGCGGCTGATGAAACCGCACGCTGGCGCGTTGCGGCTGATGGAACCGCACGCTGGCGCGTTGCGGCTGATG
>CAZHTX010000152.1:0-11928 GCA_964535475.1 uncultured Pirellulaceae bacterium | reverse complement strand
CATGTGTCGATTGTATCCCTTCGGCGCCGTGCGGTGGCGGCCGGTCGCTAGGCGACTGACGAATTTGGACACAAAGCCGTTGAAAACGTAGTCACCCCCAACGACTACCAGGCCACACTGCTACGTCTTTTCGGGCTCGATCACAACGAGCTGATCTTCCATCACAATGGCCAACAACAAATCATTACGGCGGGCCGACCAGCAGAGGTGGTGCACGATATTTTGGCCTGACCGGAACCCCGTCTGGCCTGATCCTGGCAGGACATCCCACCCATTTAGACCATCAAGACCGGTAGATCGCAGCAAAAAGCATTTCCGCAAGATTGCCCTGTCGGATAAGATATAAGAACCCCGCCACGGTATTCGATGGCTTCGCGATACCCCCGAAAGCACTCGCAGCCGCTACCCACCAGCCTATCCCGCCCACCGAATAAGAGATAATCCTCCAATGCCCGATAGACATCGATCTACCGAGGATACGCCACTCGCGGCAATGACTTTGTTCGCGGAACAAACTCTGGTACTGCCCTGCTGCTTGCTGCTGTTGTTATTGGCCCACTCGCTGGATAGTTCAGCGGCACTCGCCGGGCCTCTGGACAACGCCGAGCAAGAGGAGTTCTTTGAGGCAAAAGTCCGCCCGCTGCTCGTGGAGCACTGCATAGACTGCCATGGTGCCGACGAACAAGATGGCGAATTGCGACTTGATCACCACGCCGGCTTTACCAGCGGCGGAGGGTCGGGGCCAGTCGTTGTCGCCGGCAAACCAGCGGACAGCAACTTGATTCGTGCGATCGGTTATGCAGATCTTTCGTTGCAAATGCCGCCAGACGGCAAACTTTCCGATGAAGCAATTGCCATTTTGACAAAATGGGTCGAAAGTGGCGCTTATTGGCCGGAGGAAGCCGACTCCGCCGCCAAAGTGTCGCCGAAATCGCCGGCCGAGCAAATTGCTGAAATGCGTGAATCGCACTGGGCATACCGCCCCATCGCGGCGACGCAGCCACCCGAGATCAACGAGCCACCCGGCGCAAACAGCGAAACCGCAGTCGGGGACGAATCGCAAACCCGACCGATTGATCGCTTTATCCTGTCGAAACTGCGGGATTCAGGTTTAACACCCAGCGCCCCCGCCGATCGTCGCAGCTTGATCCATCGAGCGCACTTTACCCTGCTCGGTTTGCCCCCCAGTTACGAAGAAGTACAAGCCTTTATTGCGGACGAATCTCCCGATGCCTTTGCCAAGTTGATAGATCGCTTGTTAGACAGCCCTCATTACGGTGAACGATGGGCGAGGCACTGGATGGATATCGCTCGCTTTGCCGAGACCACCGGCTACCAACCAGGCAACCGCGAGACGCGTTACCCGTACGCGTTTACCTACCGCGACTATCTCATCAATGCATTCAACTCCGACAAACCTTTCAATGAGTTTATCATTGAACAGCTTGCGGCCGATCAACTGGAATTACCAGACGATAATAAACAAGCGTTGGCAGCGATGGGATTCCTCACTGTGGGTCGCCGCTTTATGAATCGCCAACATGACATCATCGATGATCGCATCGATGTGGTGACGCGTGGATTCTTAGGCATGACGGTGACGTGCGCCCGCTGTCACGATCATAAGTATGACCCCATTCCCACTGCGGACTATTATTCACTGTATGGGGTTTTCGCCAGCTCCGAAGAGCCCGGCGAGCTTCCGCTGCTGGGCTCGCCAACCCCTTCGACAGAATACGAACAGTTCCTGGCCGAACAGGCAAAACAGCAAGCCGTCGTTGACAAGTGGGTGGAGGAAAGAAGCCACAGCACGGCGGAGGAATTGCGATCACGGGTCGCCGATTACTTAGTCTACATTGCTCGCACGTTACCTCAGTACCCAAAAGAAGATGTTAAATTAGTAGGCAAACGAGGAGCGCTGAGAAGACCAGCCGTGCAACGTTGGCAACAATATTTAGCGAAACCCGTAGAGTCCACTCCGGCCGTTTGGCATTTGCTGCACCACTTGGCGACCCTGCCTGCCGACGATTTCCCCACGCAGTCCAAGCAACTCTGGGAAACGTTGGCATCAGTTGATGCTAGCAATCATCCCCTGCTGAAATCCCTGAACCCGCGAATCGCATCGGCGCTCAAGAACAATCCGCCTCAAAGCATCGTCGAAGTTGCCGAGCGAATTGGCAATGAGTTTGAAGCGGTCTGGACGGAATGGAAGCAAGCCAAAGAGGCCGATCAATCAATCGACCAACTGGCCGACGAAGCTGCCGAAGCTTTGCGTCAGCACCTCCTACTCGCCAATGCGCCAACCACGCTTGATCAAAATCAAAGCATCGCCCATTTGGATCAAGCGGAGCGAAACAAATACAACTCGTTAACGAATCAAGTGAAAGGGATCGAAGTGACCCATCCCGGCGCACCGTCGCGGGGCATGGTATTGGTCAACAAGAGCACTCCGCATGAACCGGTAATCTTTCGCCGCGGCCAACCGGGCAACCGGGGCGACCGAGTCCCTCGCCGCTTTCCTCAAGTCCTTTCGCATGTCGATGGAGGGGAACCGTTTAAGCATGGTAGTGGCCGCTTGGAGTTAGCCCAGGCGATCGCTCATCCCGATAACCCACTTACCGCGCGGGTGATCGTCAACCGCGTCTGGCAGCACCAGTTCGGCGCGGGGCTAGTTCGCACGGCAAGCGACTTTGGCACGCGAGGCGAGGCGCCTACCCACCCCGAATTGCTTGACTATCTGGCTGATGAATTTATTCGCGATGGCTGGTCAATTAAGCGCCTGCAAAGACGCCTCATGCTGTCTGCCACATGGCAACAGGCCAGCGACTTGCGAGACAACGCATTACAGGTCGATCCCGAAAACCGCTTGCTCTGGCACATGCCCCGCCGGCGGTTGGAATTCGAGCCACTGCGAGATCGCCTGTTGTTCGCCGCCGGCACCTTAGATGCGCATATCGGCGGCCGTTCGGTGATGATCCACCAGGGAGCAAAACGACGTGGCCTCTACGCCTACGTCGATCGCGAGGATATTCCCAGCCTGCTGGCCAGCTTTGATTTGCCCAGCCCCGATGCCAGCCAAGCCATCCGCGCGGAAACCACCGTCCCGCAACAAGCACTGTATCTTATGAATTCGCCGTTCGTGATCGAACAAGCGCGCGCGTTATCGGCTCGAAGTGCTCAGTCGCAAGAAGCCAACAACGCGCCGTCCGAATCAGCTCCCAACGCCGATAGAGTTCGTGCTCTTTATCGATTTGCCCTGGCGCGAGACCCCCAACCAAACGAACTTGACGATGCACTAGCGTTTGTCAATGAACACCTTGGCAGCGACACGGACGATGATGCTTCCAAACCGCCCCTTGACCCTTGGGTCCAATTAGCTCAGGTCTTGCTGCTCTGCAACGAATTCGCCTTCGTTGACTGATCCGCCGCATGACGCCCCGCCTATCAATTGCTCAAGCTGAAAGTCAAACCGATGCACTCTCAAGATTCACAACATCTCGCCACGCAAATTGGCAATTTGAACCGCCTGCCAGCGTCCCGCCGAGAGTTTCTGCGCCGCAGCGGAATTGGTCTCGGCACACTGGGACTCGCCGGACTGTTTGCCGACGAATCAAGTCAAGCTCAGGCGAACTCGAACTCCAATCCGATGCGCCCCAAAGCACCCCATTTCGCGCCGCGGGCAAAATCTGTCATTCATATATTTCTCAATGGTGGACCTTCGCAAGTCGATACCTTTGATCCGAAGCCCGCGCTCGATAAATACCACGGTCAACCGATTCCGCTCAACCTCAGGACCGAAAGAGAAACCGGCGCCGCCTACCGCTCTCCCTTTAAATTTAGCCGTTACGGGGAAAGCGGGATTGAGGTCAGCGAGCTTTTCTCTCACGTGGGTGAGATGATTGACGATGTCTGCGTGATTCGCTCGATGCATGCGAATGTTCCTAACCACGAACCCTCCCTCATGCTGATGAACTGTGGAGATTCCCAGTTTGTGCGACCAGCGGTCGGTTCTTGGGTTACTTATGGCTTGGGAAGCGAGAATCAAAATCTCCCCGGTTTCATCGCCATGTCTCCCAGTGGCTACCCAATCAAAGGCGCGGAAAACTGGCAAGCCGGTTTCCTTCCAGGAGCCTATCAGGGAACCTATATCAATACTAAGCATCAGGAAATTGAAAAACTGATTGCCAACATCCGCAACACGGCGGGACTGGGGAAACAAAATCAACGTCGCCAGTTAGATTTATTAAAGAAAATCAATCAGCAGCACCAAGAGGTTCGCCAACAAGAAGCTCAACTGGAATCACGAGTGCAGAGCTTTGAACTGGCCTACCGAATGCAAATGGAGGCCAGTGATGCGTTCGATATTGCCCAAGAGCCACAGTCGATTCGGGAAATGTATGGAGACACGGCTCAGGCAAAACAGATACTAATCGCCCGCCGGTTGGTTGAACGGGGCGTTCGCTATATTCAGCTATGGCACGGTGGCGGTCAGCCTTGGGATAGCCACGACCATATTGAAAAGAACCATCGCCGGCTGGCGGGCGAATGCTCACAAGCGATCGGGGCGCTGCTGAAAGATCTCAAACAACGTGGCTTACTGGAAGACACCCTCGTGGTCTGGGGGGGTGAGTTCGGTCGCACACCCACCGTCGAACTGCCCAAAGCGGGTGCTAACGCCGGCACCATCAGCGGTCGCGACCATAATCATTATGGCTTTACCATGTGGTTGGCCGGTGGCGGCGTCAAAGGAGGATACGTCCACGGTGCGACCGACGAGTTTGGTTTCCAAGCGGTTGAGAATCGTGTCCATGTGCACGATCTGCACGCCACGATTCTACACTTGCTGGGATTCGACCACGAACGGCTCACCTATCGTTATGCCGGTCGAGACTTTCGATTGACCGACGTGCACGGGCGAGTCGTGCATGATTTGATTGCCTAGGCCTCAGCTTGCCGCTCCAGCAGCACCCCTTCCCGCATGAAGGGTTCCGCGAAATATTGCGGCCAAACTCCCGGGGCATTCTGAATCGGCTCGGGCGCGTATTGAGCCAAATAAACCCGTCGCGATTTTCCCGACGGATTGGCCCCGCTGCGATGAAAGACCAAGCTGGAAAAAACAGCAATGCTGCCGGCCGGCGCGATCACCGGGTCGCCCGGATCATCCCCCCAGTATCCAATGCGATCGTTGGTTTCCGGATCGCGTCGATGCTCAACAAGCTCACGTTTCCCAAACCGTCCAGCGGGCAAAATATAGACCGTGCCATTCTCCTCATTAACTGCGTCCAGCGTGCACCAACAGGTAATACACTCGGGATGATCTCCGATCCGCGCCGCCACGTAAGCGCCATCTTGGTGCCAAGCGAAACTCATCCCTGTCTGACCACACTTGACCACATACTGATCGCTGTGCAGAAATGCGTCGCCACCCAATGTCTTGCGACAGACTTCGGCCATCAAATCACTGAATAGAAACTGTCCCAACTGGGGAAAGTCGGCATAGCTCTGGCCGACAAAATATCGTTTACCGCGATGATTAATGCCGAGCACATCAGTCCCTTCCGCGTCCATCTTGGCATCCATCGAACGGATCGCCTGATCGCAAGTGCCGCGCAACAGTTCAAGATGATTTTCCGGAATCACCGACTCTAAGACGAAATATCCATCGCGCAGGTACTGTTCACGATGCGCCTCGGTAACTGGCGAATTCAACGGATGCTCCCAAGACTATGCAAGGAAAGAGTGACAAGCTGATGCGGATAAAAAGCGAATGTTGGGGCAGCAAATGGGGACGATCCTTCGCCCCGCCATCGCGCCCCGGGCCCTGCCCTTACGCCAGTATCTTATTAACAACTTGGGCTTGTGGATTTTCCACGAGTGCCAACGAGCGACTGCCGACGCGATAGTTTAATTGCTGGTGATCCAGTCCAAACAAATGCAACACCGTGGCTAGCCAATCATGATTCGTGACCACGTCGGTCACTGCGTGATGGGAAAATTCGTCGGTTTCACCATGCACATAACCTTGCTTGATCCCGCCGCCAGCAACCCACATGCTGAAACCATAAGTATTGTGATCGCGACCAACCCGCTCGGTGCCGTCGGTGCCAACGGGAACTTGAATCGTTGGTAAACGGCCCATTTCCCCACCCCAATGGACCAGCGTCGTATCCAATAACCCTCGGCGTTTGAGATCCTGGACGAGCGCCGCTGCGGGACGATCAATCTCTTGACAACGCTTTGGCAGCTCGGTGGTGATCGAAGAGTGATGATCCCAACTTTGCCCATTATTAAAAATCTGCACAAAACGCACTCCCCGCTCCACCAATCGCCGGGCGATCAAGCAGCGGGTGCCGTAATCGCGAGTGACATCCTGATCAATGCCGTACATCCGTTGGGTTTCGGCCGTTTCACCCGAGATATCGAATGCCTCGCGGGCGGAAGATTGCATTTTAGCAGCCAGCCCATAGGTAGCCATCCGCGCCAAAAGTTCGTCTTCGCCCGGAAATTGCTCCGAGTGACTGCGATTGAATTGCTCGAGCAGCTCGAGCTGGTTCTGCTGAGCAGCCCCTTTGAGATGCACCGGCGGCTCCAAGTTAAACATCCGCGGTTCTTGCGGCCGGACTACGGTACCTTGGTAAAGCGAGGGTAGGCCACCGTTGGTCCAACTATCACCACCGACAATCGGCAACCCCCAAGGGTGCGTCAACGCGACATAAGCTGGCAGATTCTGAGACTCGCTTCCCAGCGCATAGGTCAGCCAACTGCCGAGGGTTGCGCGGCCGCCAACTCCGGCCCCTGAGTTCATCGCATAGAATCCGGGAAAGTGATTATTGACGGCCGAATGCATCGAGCGAATCAAGGTAATATCATCCGCCACCATGCCCAGGCTCGGCAACAAATCAGAAATCTCCATCCCACATTCGCCCCGAGGACGAAACGTCCACTGAGGGCCCATGATCTGCCGACTCGCTTGCGCTGCGTTATCAAATTTGATATCACCCTCGAATTGTTCGCCGTTGCGTTTCGTCAGCTCCTGCTTAGGGTCAAACAAATCGATTTGACTGGGACCTCCCATCATAAACATCGAAATCATTGCGGTGGCCCGCGGCGGCCGCGGTGGCTGCTTAGGCAACAAATCGTGAACCTCCGGTTCCAGCAAAGGCTTGGGAGGCGGATCGGCGGCCAACAATCCATCTTGGTTGAGTAACCAAGCGGCTCCGAGCGCGCCGAGTCCATAGCTACTGGACTGGATCAAGTGACGTCGCGAACAGAGTCCCATAGCTGGGCGGCCTGAATGATGTGTGGGTCGTTGATTCATAGTTCGCTCCAGACGACGGGGCAATTACTGAATGTACAGGAATCGGTTGGAAGAGATGAACACTTGACATAAACTGGCAAGCGCGCGCATGTCAGCAGCGGCAGGATTTTCTTTCAGCTTGGTTTGCCATGCGGCTGTAGCATCAGCCCGCAAGACATCTGCCTGCTTTTCCAGAAATGCCTCGCAGTCGGCTAATTCTTGCCGAGTTGGCGGTGCGGCAAAACAAGCTTCAAAGGCGGCTTCGATGCGTGCGGTGACCGACGACGATTGGCCCCATAGTTGTTCCGCCATGGCTTCCGTCGAAGCAACAATGAAAGGATCATTCATAAACAGCAGTGCTTGAGGCGCCACGGTAGAAGCATCACGACGCTGACAATTGGGCTTCATCTCGGGAAGATCAAAAGTCTGCAAAATATTGAGCGGCATCGATCGGTGATTCGATATATAAATGCTACGCCGATTGGCTTGACCACCAACCTCTTCAATCCCCGCAAAGAGACCATCGCGGAGCAGACGATTGCCGATCACCGCTTTGCCTTCCGCATCTTCGGCAACCGGCGCGCTGGGGCCATCCATTTGATCGTTCAATTGCCCGCTGATTAACAGAATGGCGTCCCGCACCGACTCCGCTTCTAGACGTCGCAAATTCATGTGACTCAGCAACGTGTTGTCGGGATCATCCCCCATCGAGTCGCTGGCTTGCGTAGCGGCAGCTTGTCGATAGGTTCGCGACATCACGATCCGCTTCTGCAACCGCTTGATGCTCCAGTCCCCGGCGACAAATTCACTAGCCAGCCAATCTAACAATTGCGGGTGTGAGGGAAGCTCGCCGTTGAGCCCAAAATCACCCGGCGTTGCCACCAAGCCACGACCAAAGTGATGCATCCAAATCCGATTCACCATCACGCGAGCGACGGTGGGATGCGTACCATCGGTCAATTGCCGGGCGTAGGCCAGACGGCGACCGGTCGTAAATGATGTCGGCGACTCATCAGCGAGAGGCTTATCTCTCGCACGCTGCGACACCAACACGGCCAACTCTCCCGGCTGCACCACGTCGGTTGGTGATTCGGGACTGCCGCGAAAAAAGACGCGACTCTCTGGAATCGTCTCGCGAGATTCTTGCACAGCCATAATCAATCGTTGCAGTGGTTTCGTTTTGCGAATCTCGGCCACTTTTTTCTCTTCTTCCTGAAACCCCCGATAGGCAGGCATGTCGTACTCAATCAACTGGCCGACGATCCAATCGATAGTCCGCACCTTAGGAAACCGCTCCAGCAATGCTTTTTGTTCCGCAGTCTGTTCGGCCGGCTTGGTCAACACGGCGTTTCGTGTCGCCTCGCGAAATTCCTCGGGAACCTGTTCGATTTCTCGATCTTGAATCGTCTGACAATGTTCGCGCCGACGACGTGTGATGTCCTCTTGCAAGGCCACTGCCCGGGCTTCGATCTCGGCAGCTTGCTCGCGTGTGGCATCATCTGTCAGATCGACGAGCCGCTGTTGGGGCTTCTTCCACTGCTGCAGAGGAAAAGCGGGATCGAACACGGCTCGCATTCGATAATAGTCTTCAATGGCGATCGGATCATAACGATGGTCATGGCACTGCGCGCAACCGACGGTCAATCCCAGAATTGAGGTTCCCACCACGTCGATCACGTCAGCAACCGCCTGGTTACGATCAAGCAATGTATCGTCGGTTTGCGTGACATCGGGTGCCATTCGCAGCATACCCGTGGCTGCCAGCAAACTCACGTGCTGAGGGTTATTTCCATCGGGCACGCCCGCAATCAGCTCGTCTCCGGCCATTTGCTCAATGACAAATTCGTCATAAGGTTTATCATGATTAAAGGCGCCGATTACATAGTCGCGATAGTGCCATGCGTGGGGACGCGGTTGATCTCTCATCAAATTCCCATCACTCTCGGCGTAACCAACCACATCCAACCAATGCCGCGCCCAACGCACGCCGTAACGGGGTGATGCCAATAGACGATCTACCAAACGCTCGTAGGCATTAGGCTTATCATCGGCCAGAAAAGCGGCGATGTCGCGCGGCGTTGGTGGCAAACCATGCAAGTCGAACGTCAGCCGACGAATCAGAGTCCGGCGATCGGCGGCTACTGAGAAATCGAGGCCAGCAGCCTGCAAACGGGCCGCTACAAAGGTATCGAGCTGAGTGATTGGCTGATTCCCGGTCGCCATCTCCGCGGAAATAGTGGCGACCGGCGGAGCGGGAATTCTGACAGGCTGGAAAGCCCAGTGACTCAATTCCTCCTCGGTAAATTTAACCTCATCGGGATGCTCGGGTTCGGGCCGGGCGGTAACGGCTCCACCACGAATCCAACCTCGAATCAATTGTTTGTCCTGTGGGCCCAACTTCGTCGCACCGGGAGGCATCTCGTCCGCTTCGATGCGATCCAGCAGCAAAGATTCAGCCTCACTGCCAGCCACAATCGCAGGCCCTGAATCGCCACCTTCGAGCATCAGCTGGACCAGCCGCACATCCAATTCCCCAGCCAGCTCGGGCTCTTCGCCGTGACATTGGAAACAGTGCGTTTTCAAAATCGGCCGCACATGCTTTTCAAAATACAAATCATCCGGACCGATATCTTCCCCGCTTACCCCCGTTTTCACTGGCTGGCCGGCGATCACGAATGTCAGCGGACTGCAACAGCCGAATAGACAAAGAGTCGGGATGACCCACAGTCGGGTCAAGCAGCGGATAGGGTGCTTGCACATTGAAAAACTGGGCGGGGCCTGGGGAGGGAATCAAAGGTAGGCAACTCCTTAATTTAAGCGTTACAGCGACGACAAGCAACTAACTGCGGTTTTCACTAACCTTCCCTTGCCAGCATCCGTTAGCCGCATTCTTACCAGAAGTCACTGTGGGAGGAGGAAAAGCGACTATAAGAACCTTTCCGAGAACCCTGAGCCGACGGCGCTAGCCGCGGGCATTTTTAAGGTTCTCGGATAGGTTTTAAGTTGCGAGCCGGTCGCAAGTATTTGCTGCGAAAATTCTCCCGTCGCCACGTGGTGAACGAATCGCAGTACAATCTGCGGGCCAGATCACGAAATCCATCAACCAACTCTTCGCGACTCATGGGAGTCGGTTCATAAGTCAGATCAAACAGGGTGCAGCGGTGCCAAGCAGCGGGCTCAAATAATCGCCCTTCGCGGCGGAGTGTTTCATAGAGAGGCGTGCCGGGGAAAGGAGTTTGCAGCGTAATTTGCACGTCGTAGAGTTCCAGTTGTTCGGTGAATTCGTAAACACGATCAAAGATGTCTGGAGTCTGGCCGTCGAGTCCTAGAATAAAGCAACCATTGACGCGTATTCCGTGCGACTGAATGCGATGGATCGCCTCTTGGTAACGGTCCAGTTGTTGATATTTCCAATCGCGGCGAATTTCCAACCCCTCCAGTCCGGTGGCGATGGGACTTTCCAGACCAATTAAAACTTCGACACAACCCGCTTTCCGCATCAACGTCAGCAACTCCGGATCGTTGGCGACGGAAATGTCTGATTCGGTAAACCACCGCAGCCGTCGTTCGGCCAGCCGCGGCAGCAAGCCCTTCCAATAATTTCGATTCACAAAGCTGTTGTCGTCAGCGAATTCGAGAAAGGGTCGTGGCCACAATTCACGCACGCGATCAATCTCCGCCAACACTCTTTCGGCAGGCTTATGCTTGTATCGCTGAGTCAACAGGATCGAGCTGGCACAAAAGGTGCATCGCCAAGGACAGCCGCGGGTGACTTGAATGGTAATGCGGTTATATCGCTGCATATCGAGCAGCTCGAAAGCGGGCATCGGCGCTTCGGCCAAATCAAATTCACGTGGTTGGCTGCGGTAGATCGGCTGCAGCCTTCCCGCTTCGGCATCGGCTAGGATATACAACCAGCAGAGCTCACCCTCGCCGATCATCACGGCATCGGCATGCGCGGCCGCCTCCTCGGGGAGCGCCGTCACATGCAACCCACCCATGACCACCGCAGACCCGGCCGCTCGATATTGATCGGCGATATGGTAGGCGTCACGAGCCTGAGCGGTAAACGTGGAAAGGGCCACCAGATCGAACTCGGGCCACTGCTGCACATCCTTCAATTGATCGACCTCAAGATAGGTCACCTGGTGCCGCGGGGGTGTCATACCGGCAAGGGTCAACAAGCCCAAGCTGGGCAATGAGGCAATGGTTTTGCTGCGCTCAACGAAACCGGGCAACGTCATACCAAGTCGCATCAGCTCTTCATCGCAGACGCGGATTCCACTCAGCGCGATCAACCCGATTCGCATGTTAAACCTCTTTTCATCGAGTATCTACGAGGGATCAGGCCAGCGATGGCGTCTGCTTCAGTTTACAGCCCCTCTGCCGTACTCTGCCTCAGTTAAACCTACATCATTCGCCTGATCGAGTTATTGTATGATCCAGCGGAGGGTACCACCCTACCAAAAGCAATCAAATGCCTGAAACCTTTGCTTCGCAAGTTGTTGGCCTATTGGCGATACGATTCGGTTGCGCTTGGCCGGCTAAAGCCGGGACACCAGCATGCGCTGGTGTCTAGCCTTTAGGCGATCCCGAGTTGCGATTGGCCGGCTAAAGCCGGGACACCAGCA
>CAZHTX010000151.1:0-11934 GCA_964535475.1 uncultured Pirellulaceae bacterium | reverse complement strand
GGATCGAGAGTTCGTCGAGGTAGATCAGTTCCAAGGAGTCGAGCACGGCCAGCGGGGTGTCGGCGTGGGGGCTGATGGTTTCCCCACCAGCCAAGTGGATCGTCAAGTCACGGCCCCGCAGTCGGGCGCCGCCGAGTTGTAGATCAACAGCATCGGCGCTGCGAATTTGACGATTGTCGATTCGCACGTTGCTGGTCCGCAGATCGATGGCGTCTCGTTGCGGGTCGTAAGGGAGCTGGCGATCCTGAGGTGGCTGCCAAGCCGAGCTTTCACCGTTGGGATGCGCAGCCAGGGTGCCGGGCAGGCTATAGATATGGACGTCACCGATCAGCTGTCCTCCTTTGACCTCGGGATTACTTCCCGAGAGCATGCTGGGGGCTTCGATGAATTCGATCACGGCTCCCTCAGGCGCTTCCATGATGATCGGGCCGCTTGACTCGGCACCATTGCCGCCGCGATTGCCACGCAAGATCACGGTAACCGGCGCGACCTGCATTTGATCGGGACGATCCTGACTCCAAGACTGGAAGAGCAAAGTTCCCCACTCGGCCCGCAGCGTCTTGGGCTCATCAAGTTGCCACGAACCGGGCGGAAAAATGCCAGTCAGCTCGGGCCCTTTCGAGACATCCTCCTGATCGCGAACAGCGACCGTGGGCGTCCTTTCCGGTGTCAACCACGGGACGACCGTCAGGCGATAACCGCCCGCAGCCGCCAAGCAGATTGCCAAGGCGATGCAATAATCAATGATGGGTCGGGACATTGGCAAAGTCTTCCCATTGGGCTTTGGCCTTTAGTATTCGTTCAATCGCTTCCCGAACCGCGCCATGTCCCCCGGCGAGTCGCGTCGTCCAGCGTGCGTCACGCCGCACATCGTCGGCCGCATCGGCGACGGCAATCGGCAAAGCGACTTGCCGCATCACGGCCAAGTCGGGAAGATCATCTCCGATGTAAGCTGTCTCTTCGGCAGTCACCCCCAACGACCGCATCACTTCGATCGCGGCAGCCCATTTGTTCGGCACGCCCTGGCGAACGTGTTCAACGCCCAGTTCAGCCGCGCGAATCCGCACCACTTCGCTGGTTCGGCTGGTGATGATTGCAAAGTGGTAGCCGGCTTTTTGCCAAAGTTTGATACCGAGTCCATCGCGCACGTGAAAACACTTGGTCTCGTTGCCGCGATTATCGTAGATGATCCGTCCATCAGTCATCACGCCATCCACATCAGACAGCAGAACACGTATTGGGCGAGCAATTTGATCGTCATGTGCCATTGCCGGCGATCGCTTTCTGAGGAGACGTTTTCAAAGGTCAGCAGCTTAATGGTCAGCAGCTTAATGGTCAGCAGTTCAAGGCGGGGCGGTTTTAGGTTGTGGCCGTGTTTTAGGTTGTGGGCGTGTGGAGCGGTAGAATCGCCGGTGGTGGCTCGTCGATGGCGACGATATCGGTGATATCCAACAACCCGATGGGACGTCGCTGCGAATCGAGCACCGGCAACTCGCTGATTTTTCGTTCGGCGAGGATGTCGATTGCTGTAGCCAGCAGGCTGCCGGCCTGGATTGTCTGCACTTGCCGCGTCATCACCTCAGCGATTGGTTGATCGAATGCTTGATAACGACGGGATTCCATCAAGCGTGCCAAGTCGCTATCGGTGAACAAGCCGCTGAGCTGACCGTGTTCGTCGATCAGCATCACCGCTCCGCTGCGTCGTCCACCGCTGTCTGAATTACTGAATACGTCGCGAACGGTTGCTTGCTCACTGGCGATCCGGCACTGGGAGCGTGGTCGCATCCAATGTTCCACGGGCGACAATTTCCGCCCCAGCGTGCCGCCGGGATGAAACCGCGCGAAGTCCTTAGCGGTGAAGCCTTTGAGGCGACTGGCAAGCAATGCCACGGCATCGCCACTGGCCAGCATTAGGGTCGTACTGGTGCTGGGGGCTAATCCCAACGAGCAGGCTTCGTGAACTTGACCAATGGGGATTACCGTGTCGGCCCAACTGCCGAGCGGATTCGCGTTCGAGCTCGTCGTAGCCAAGGTGCCCGCAGCGAGTGATTTCAGCACCGGCAGCAAACGCAGCACCTCTTCGCTCCGCCCGCTATAAGAGAACACCCAAACCAGATCTTGCGGCCCCACGCGTCCCAAATCGCCGTGAATCGCCTCGGCAGGATGGAGGAAATGTGCGGGTGAACCGGTACTGGCCAAGGTGGCGACCACTTTCTGCCCGATCAAGCCCGCCTTGCCAATCCCAGTGACGACCACTGCACCGCGGCAAGCGGCAATCTGTTCGGCAGCGGTAACGACGGCCTGACTGGCTGTTGCCGCAAGTTCTTCGATCGCCGTCGATTCGGCCAACAGGACTTCACGAGCCAAACGCAACCGCTCCAAGGCAGTCAGGCCATTCGGTTCGGGTTGGTTCGCAAGCGAACGAGCGGCAGCAGCCGACATGCGGTACCTCGCATCCATGCGGGAACGGTTTTCAGACGGAGTCCAATCAAGAGCGGGCGCGTAGGGTACCCGGCTGGCCGCCCGGTAGCAATGTTGAAATAGCATCTGCGTTGGCGATGAGCGACGATAATGACTGGCTGGAAGCGTTTATCCCGAAGACCGATCGGAAAACCGACGGGGACAGGTACTGATGTGGATACCTGGTGGCGAAATGCGCAAGAGAGGTGGCATCCGCAAAAAGGGGGGGGTTGCGTGGGCAGGTAAAGCTGCGGGCCTACACGCGACACATCAGCGAGTCCTGAAACCGCGTAGGGTCAGGAATCAGCGTGTTGGATGTTGCCGATCCCCGGGCCTGCTCGAGACAAATCAGCGCGACCTGTCCCTGCGCACTCTGTTCCGGCGTCCTGTCCTTGCCCACTTCAGCGACAGGGCTCGGCTGCCCATGCATCAAGCTGCTCCTGCCACTCCGCCAAGGCATCGTCACGATCCATTCGACCCAGTACATCACATCCCGCCCGTAGGCACTCGCGGAACATTATCCGCCTTCGAGATTCCGGTATTGGATCAACTGATGTGACAAGCCCATCTCGCGCGTCGCTGAGGTACTGAAGGGCAGATTCCAAGTCATCGTTGGCGATTGCGATTTGCCCTTCGAGGGATTGTGCCAAGCAAGTTCGCCAGACGGATGATATTTCCGTGGCGCTGCTTTTGCTGAGCACCCAGTATTCATCGACAAGTGGTTTCGCCATTTTGTAAGCTTGCACGCGACACAGTAATTCAGCGATATCGATGATTCGTTCTGCTAGTTCTATCGGTTTATCAGCAAACTCGCTGCGAACCCTTGCCAACTCTTGTCGCGCCACATCCATCACGGTCGATTGGTCGCCAATCTCGGCAGCGGCTGGCAGTAGACTTCCCCGCACAAACTGCAGCGAAGGGTTAACGCGGCTCGCCTGTTCAACGGCAAGTAAGGTATCCACAGCCAATTGTGGCTGCTTATTTTTCCAATAGTTTACCCCCAGATTACCAGCCATTCGCAAGGTCTGCGGGTGTTGATCTCCCTGTTCTTCACGGCACGCGGCGGTCGCCACAGCAAAGACTTCGATAGCCTGATCGTATTTTTCTCGGCGATATAAGCTGACGCCAAAGCTCCGCATCATTTGTTGGGTATCTGGATGAATGGTTCCCAGCGTCTCCCTCAAAACCGCGATCGTCGATCGCCACAACGCGTCCGCTTGTTCATGCTGTTCCGCGCTGCTGTAGGCTGCCGCTAGATTGCCCATCGCCCTGAGCGTAGCCGGGTGCTGGTCACCAAGCACCGTTCGATTGGGTTCAATAATTGATTCGAACACGCTAATTGCTTGCTTCGCATCGCCCAGTCGTAAGAGCCCGAAACCGACATTGTTGGCCGTGGTCAAGGTGTCGGGATGTTCGTCCCCTAATTGCTGCCGCTGCTCCGCGAGGATTTCTTGCCACGCTTGCACAGCCAGTTCCGTTTGGCCTTGTCGTTCGTACCCCGTTGCTTGCCCAACGCGAGTTCGCAGCGTCACGATGTGATCCGAGCCGAGAGATGCCGTCAAACTTGCCACGGCTTTCTCCCACAGTTGCATTGCCTCTCCGGTACGATTCAAATTTAGGTAAACGGCCGCCAAATCGTTTGACGTAGTCGCTGTGTTGATGGTTGAACCGTTTGCCAGGCTCAGCTCAAGAGCCTGTTCGTAAATTTCGGCCGCTGCTGAAAAATTCCGCATATCTTCGTAGGCGGCAGCCAAATGCATTTTGCAGGTGATCGTTTGAGGATGTGTGTCGCCCCAGGCTTCGGCGGCCAACGGTAGGGTTGCTTGACATAGTTCATAACTTTCACGCCGCCGGCCAACTCGCTTCAGCAGGTTTATGCGCTCGATTTCCGCGGTCAACGTCGTGCGGTGGCTCGGCCCTAGCTTTTCACGAAGCGTTGCCAGAGCCGTTTCGTTGAGCGTTAGCGCTTCCTGATCACGGCCTTGGTCTCGATAGCAGTCGGATAAGCTAAGCATCAAACCCAACGTTTGAGTATGTTCGTCGCCCCAGAGCTGCCGAGCCGACTGCAATGCCCCCTCAACACATGGAATCGCCTCTTTAATCTTGCCCGCTCTTCTCAAGATCGTACCAAGCGTGCCCCGTTGACCAATCGTAAAAGGACCGTCTGGCCCCATGGTCCGCAGCGTGGTCGCATACGTTTCGTTGGCCAGCTTTACCGCTTCGTCGAATTGCCCCAGTTGCTGTAAGATCATTGCTTGGCGGTGCCGAGCATTGAGATTCAAATAATCGCCCGTGTCGAAGGTTGCTTCAGCGGCAGCCATCACCTTAGTATTTACTTCGAGCGCTTCGGCAAACTTTCCCGCGTTATAAAAGCTTTCGGCGACAAAACTCTCAGCTTGCAGCGTTTCCCAGTCGCTTTCGCCGATCGTTGGTTGCATTTCCGCGACTAGCGTTTGCATATTTGAAACCGCCTCATCGACGGGAAGCGTTTCGATTCGGGCAACTTCATATTGCTTGCGGGCCAGCAAAGTCTCCCGGCTGTCCTTGCCATATAGCTCCTCATGCTTGCCAATCAGCTGGCGGAACAGTTCAATGGCCTCGTCTTCCCGCGTTGCCGCTCGGTAGGCGACAGCCAAACTGTTCTCCGCCATGATCGTTGGTTCCGCATTTTCGCCATAGATCTCCCGTCTCCTTTGCACGGCCAACTCCAGCATGCGGATGCTGTCTTTGAATTTTGAGGTCGCGCGCAGGCTAATGCCGATCATCCAAGCCAATTCGGCCTCAATCTCGGGTGATAAATCGTCGCGCTGTTCCAAGCTGCGTGCCGCTCGCATCATCAACGTGCTGAGCGTCGCATCCCTTCCCAAACTTTCCCACTGGTCGGGTAGGAATCGCATTTGCCCCTCGACGCTGGTCAATGCCAAAATATCTTGATTGACAAACTCCGCGATTGATTCGGCAAACTTTCGTTGACGTTGTTCATCAAGCCGCGCGACTAGTTCCCGGTCAGCAGCTTCCTCAGCCGCAGCGCGGGCAACATCTGCCTGCCTGCGTTGCTCTGCTTCGTTACGTGCTAAAGCGCTGAACGAAAAAGCTGCCCAAGTCGACGCCAACACCACGCCGCACAGCAACATCAGCAATGCGGCTAAGGAACTTGCTAACGCAGTATTGCGACGACTCCAACGGTACAGTCGCTCGATGCTGGTGATGGGCCGTGCGAGAATCGGTCGCCCTTCGAGGAAACGCCTCAAATCCTCTTCCATCTCCGCCGCTGTGGCGTAACGATCAGCCGACCGGTGTGCTACCGACTTGGTGATGATCGTTTCCAAATCTCTCGGGATACTGGCGTCGAATTGCTTGATTGGAATCAGCTTCCCATCCCGGATCTGTTCCATCATTTCCCATCTGTCGCTGGCCGAAAAGGGCGGTTCCAACGACAAAAGTTCATAGAGAGTCATTCCCAGGGCATACGTATCAGCAGCCGGTGAAGTTTCTCCCGTGAATCGCTCGGGTGCCATGTAACGCAATGTGCCGGGAGCCTCCAAACTTCCGGTCAATCCCAAATCGCCACTCTTGGCTAGCCCAAAATCAGCCAGCCAAGCGACCTGCTCCCGATCAAGGATAATGTTAGCCGGTTTCACGTCACGATGGACAATGCCCCGTTGATGCGCATAGTGCAGCGCCGACGCAATCTGAATTCCAGTCTCAGCAACAAAACGCCAGTGCGCATCACCGGCAGCGGGCAACGAACGCCATGGGGCTGAACCACCCTCGGCCGTCTTGTCCGCGATGTCTTCCGCGACCTTCTCGCCACACATGCCCTTGGATTGGTCAGCATTGAGTAATGCTGTATCTCCCTCCGCGTCACCAGACAAATGAAAGTCGCCTGTTTTCTCGCCGGCCGTCGTTCCCAGGGCTTGCGTGCTTTGCAGACCGGCATGCGGTGCAACCCCCGACTCCGCCTGCTCCCTTCGCGAATCAGCTGCCGACCGCCGTGTTGCCACTTGCCTAGATCGAGAATCGCGAATCTTGTCGCGAATGCGATCCAGCCCCCAACCATCAATCAATTGCATCGCGTAAAACGCAACACCATTGACCTCACCAGCTTCGAAAATCGGCACAATGTTACTATGATGCAACGAGGCCGCCGCCTTGGCTTCGATCTGAAAACGGGCTACCGCACTCTTCGTCTCCAGACGTTCCGCAGGCAGCACCTTGATCGCCACGCGGCGATTCAAACGAGTTTGCACCGCCTCGTATACAATCCCCATCCCCCCGCGTCCCAATTCACGGACGATCTCGTAGTCGGTGATCTGTAAGGCAATGTCTGGCTTGTTGACCTGCTCCAGCAACTCATAGGCTGACCAAACCTCTCTGATCGCGGCCGCCCATTCGGCAGGATGCTGGCTAACAATCGTCTCGATATCGATCGTCTCGCCTGCCAACTGACGCTCCCACAGTCCGACGACCAATTCGTCAATCTCAGCGGCATGCTGCGACCCGAGCGAGTCTGTGATGTCCGGCCTTGTTCGGTCTTGTGATGACATGGGGCGAAATTCTCAGCCTTATGGAGCCTGACTAACTTCACGGCATCGTGCCAACAATCAATAACACCAATCCAGTTTACCCTCTCACCGCCAAATACCCACCCCCCATGAAGACGCGTGCGAATTTGTTAAGTTTCCTTACACGGCCCCGCTGTTGCCTGGCAGGCCTGACAATCTTCACCGCTCCGCTTATTCCGCTCCAGCGACTCCAGCTTCTCGTTTTGAGTGACCTTCGATGAATCTCAATAACGCAGCCTGGTAGATGCCGTTCGCGGAAATGTTATGACCAGCGTCGTTCAGCGAAACAAATTGCTTCGGCTCACTTGCCGCGGCAAACATCGCGACTGCTTGTGAGTGCGGGACGATGGGATCATTTTTTCCGTGCGCCAGCAGCAAAGGTCCCTCGTAATCGCTGAGCGCTTCCCTCGAGTTCAACAGATCTGGCGACACAAGCGAAGAAAAAACGGAATAGTGCAAATCGGCCAACTCCCGTAACGAGGAAAAAGTGCTCTGCAAAATCAAAGCACGCGGTTGGATATCGACCGTCAGCGTAGTCGCAAAAGCTCCACCAAGTGATTCGCCAAGCAGAAACATCTCCGCTTGAGGCACATTGGCGATCTCGCTGAACTTCTCGCGAGCAGCCTTCGCGTCCTGCAACACTCCATCAATTGACGGAGTGCCGCTGCTGCGACCATAACCTCGATAATCAAAAATGAAGGCGGTAATATTCGCTTGCTGCAATAAACGCAACAGCGCCCATCGCGTCGAAACGTTTCCCGCATTGCCATGCAAAATTAACACATGAGCGGTGGGCGCTTCGCAAGGGCAATACCAACCATGAAGAACGGTTTCATCCTCTGACTTAAAATAGGTATCAACATAGGTGAGACCTTGGGGACTCCAGTTTCCATCCGGATACTTCGTCGGAAAGAAGATAAAACTGCTCAGCCCCTGTGACGGCTTGCCATTGTATATCTCCGCCAAGGGCGCGAGGAACGCCGCGGCAACAGCGAATAACAAGAGCATGATTATAAACGATTTTCGCACCGTACATTCCCGTTTTCGCTAACAACAAACGCCTGGAATCAAGACCCGCCCGACGCGGCAATCGTGCTACTAGAAACCGCAGCCAGGTCGTTGCCAGATAAATCATTTGGCTGCACCTTATCCCTACCTTTCCCTACGATCAAGTGTACGGCGAATAGCCAAGCTGTTGTCAGAAGAAAAGTCAATTTCTGCAATGTCCCCCAGATCTCTGAGAAACCGTTCAAATAGTACAGCGAAGCGCTTGCCAGTTTAAATCCAAGGCAAATGATTCCAGCCAAGGCAAGCAGGTTGCAGTGCTTAACGTGTAGCATACTGATGATCGAGGCAACCGCTACCACGAAGAAAGATAACGAAATCGATACCATAAAGTTGTGCATTGGAGTTGCCGTAAGAAGTGCGTATACCATTGCGCCGATGCCCGAGATTTGAATCGTTCCTCGGCTTCTTCGCGTATCCGCAAGGCGTGAGGTCAACTCAAAAAGTAATGACATGCTAACGCATAATAGCAGCAAACCTAGGATGGCGAGTCCGCGTCCAGGATTTGCCTCGCCATCGACCAACTCGGGCGCACACAACATGGATACTGTCACACGCGTCCAGTGAACATCTCCGGTATATCGGAAAGTTGAAATCGCCAGCAGAGCAATCGCTGTGGCGACACCCAAAAGCGGGAGGTGGCGTATGATGATGTGCAAATTACCTTCCTTAAAGTTCCATAGCCCTGGTTGTCACCGTGGTTCGACAAACGTTGGCTAAACCCTCGTAATCCACCTTGCTATTGTATACGCTCCGATGACTGCACACGTAGCGAGTGCGGCCATAGCGATAATGCATCCGGCAGGTATCACCCAGGAGGACGATTTACCCGCGTGATGCGCGATTGCTTGTTCCGGTAGCATCGTTTCTGGGGCGCCCAGCCTCTCAAGTTGACTGCGCAGAACACTCGGGTAGTCTGCCAGTTTTTTTAATCTCGCGGATCGTGGAAAACGGGATCGCAGCAGTTGCCAGCCCCCATTCCGATAGCGTGTCAAGAATAGCTCCATGACCCGGCTTTGAGCCGCATCAGGTTCATCCACCGATAGCAAGTAGAAACGGCCAGCTTCGAGGTCGTCACCCAAAGCGAGGAGAATATTGGCATAAGCGTAAAAGATCTCGCGCGAGTATCCATACGTTTGCAGGCTACTGGCTAAAATTTCCTTGGCTCGCCAATGCCGCCCAGCCGCCATCTCAATATTGGCTCGTTCAATTGTCGATTTAACGGTCATCGCAAATCGGCTTGATGCTGCGATTAAGCCGCCCCGCACTGGTCGCCCTGATCCCAGTTTCCGGGTTAACGATTCTTGTCGAACTTAGCAGGGGTATAATCGCGTTGTATCGAATTTCGAGGTAATACTCTCGGACTTCCGCATCTTGGATCAGGTACTGGTCAACGGAGGTAAGGGCGATTGGACTGTGGAATGTTACCAAGCTTCCACCGAGGGATGATCGGCAAGTCCAATCGGTAATTCGGTGCTCAGCTAATACGGTTTCAACGTACGGTAGGTCGTGCTGATTGACGACCAGCGACCCGCTTTTGTTGACCCTTCCTGCCAATGCCGTGCAGAATGCGACGGCAGTTAGTGCTATCATGCATGTGCGTATCGAAAACTGCATGTTCATCATGTCCGGAGAAAACATCGGCGGGAGTAATCAGTCCGTCGCTGGGTAGCCATCCTCCACATAGCCTAACGTTGATAAAGGCGGCTCACCACTCGACTACGGATGTTTTGCAACCGAACGGACTTTCACTTCCTCCGGATAGCCCCAGAAATCTTGGTTGCCGAACTGCCCAGTGTTAGTTTGGTTGTGATTTGAATAGAGTTCGTGCGAACCCGGGGGAATTCGGTAGGGGCTGCCATCAAGGATGATTTCAACACCTTGTTTGGATTGCACCTTGATCGTCCACGCTTTTCCAACGCAGAAAAAATCAGGTGTCCACGCTCCAGTTACGCGAGCATTCGTAACAGGCAGGCCGCTAATTGTCATTTGGCCTCCGTAACAACTTCTCACACTTGCCTCAATGACGAACGCTGCCGCGAACAAGGCACCACAGTTCAAAACTCCCAGTGCAACTTTGACGGCTCTCCGCATTAGTCAGTCCTTCAGGTTGGCATCGCCACGCTAGTCGCCTTTCGCTCCGCGAAAGTCTGTGGAGTACTACGCTCGTTCCGCAAAAGCCCCTGTAATCCTACAGGCCCGGAGGGAAAGGCGGTACTGTCTTTCCGTTCGTTATTCACTGGCAGTGAGTAAAAAGCGTAAGTGTTTCGTAGGGAGGGTCCCAAGACAAGCCAAGTCAAGAGCGTGATGGTAGGGATCGCGAGTGTACATACGAGAAACCATTTCCAGCGGTCCCGAAGGACGAACCACATGACGACGTCGAACGCCAGCAAAGCCAATATTCCAGTAAAACCATAATATATCATGAATCTACTAAACTCAGTCATCCCGAGAGCAGGAAGAACGGGTCCCGTCGACAACCACAAAAATCCGATCACCATCAACAAGTGTGCTACGCAAATAACGAGTGACAAAAAAGCACGCAACAGCCAGTGTTTGCGATCGCTAGGCCGCGGTGTCACGATATCGGCCTGAGGGGGTGCGTAGGGTGCTTGCATATCGCTTGAAACTTCAAGGGGAGTTCGTACCGTCATTTAAGTCCTCGACATACTACAAGTTCAGTATCTACAACTCGCTTTTCGTCATCCAGTGTGAAATCAAAACCAAGCACGAACATTACGCGAGAAAACATCAGGTATTAATTTCTCGGCAAATATCTTCATTTTGGATTACTCCCAGCCGATGGTTGGCTTATCTGTTCGCCGGCAATTCTGACCATCTTCGGCAACAAAAACGCAGAAAATACAGGTCCATTATCGCATTCATGACACTGAAGAGCAGAGGCTGGATCCCTCCACCATTTGCCCAGAATTGTACCAAAACCAACCGCGTGCGCGTTAGCAAAACAGATGATACCTGTGCGCACAGAGGTTTTCAATGTTAAGCAGGGATTCCGCAGCTGCCAGCCATCGTGAGGCACTCGTGTCAGCGGAGATTAGCGTTGATTAGTGGGAGGGGCGGTCCTCATCTGATCGGTAGATATCTGCGAGCCGGCGTGTTGTCGGATACCGAATTCCACCCATGTACCGAAGGCACGAAGCAGGGTGGACCACTTTCTCCCTTGTTGGCGGCATTGGCCCGCGATAGTGCATTGTCATCAATGCGCCGCCAATCTGTCTTTTCGTCAAGCTCTCGGAGATCTGACAGATCAGATCCCGGCGCATAGTCATCTAATCCACTTGCCTCCAGTAGTCCAATGCCGTCACCAAGTCTGACGCCAGCAAATGCGGTTTCAATTTCAGCGATTAACCTGTCTGCACGTTTCGTAAAAGCGAGCCAAGGTTCGGCATCGGCGAGGACGGAACGGTCGTACTGCGAAGCACGCATCTCGTCGATTTCGGCTTGTGTGATACGAAACATATCGATGCGGGTAATGTTGGCGTAAAGCAGGCCCGCGCGAAGCGGGCAGTGTCCAGAAACGGGCTCTTTAAGGACTCTGGTTCAACACTTAATTATTTGCCCTAGACAATGGGGTCTAATTCAAAAATACAGCTCAACCTTGAGGAAGGTGTCCGGCCTCTCTGTCCATCTTGTGGCCATTTTCTGCAGCGTGTCCCAACGAGTTGCATGAGATGCGGCCTCGTAGGCAGGCTCTTCATCAGGAAGTTTTCGCAAGAGTCGGAGAGGGCTTCGCCGGGGTCAGGCTTTGTGTTCGGTGTTGGGAAGGGGAGGATTGGCGATTTGTTAGTTGACGGGCACGTGTTGTCGGGCACGATTTCATGCC
>CAZHTX010000150.1:0-11938 GCA_964535475.1 uncultured Pirellulaceae bacterium | reverse complement strand
ATGTTAACGGCGATTGTCTCGGTGATCGCGGTCGCTTCGGTGATTCACATCGGAGTCGGCTTTGCCACGCGGAGGATTCGCGGCGACACGCAGCGAGAGGCCACGATGCGAACGTTAGCCATGGTGCTGCCGCCAATCTTTTGGGCTTGCGCGACCGACGCCGCCGGTTTCTTTGCGCTCACGATTTCAGAAGTTGGTCCGGTCCGCGATTTTGGCTTGATGATGACCCTCGGCACCGGCATGGTGTTGGTTGCGTTGGTGTTGCTGCTGCCTTTCTGGATGATGATTCCCGTCCACCGATTTCACACCCGACTTGCACCTGGGGATCGCTGGATTCGACGCCATTTAGTGCGGATGGTGATCGCACTGAGCGGGCACCGGCGAGCGGTCGGGATTACGGTTTTGGTACTTTCAGCATTGACCGGCGTGGGTCTGAATCGGCTCCGCACGGAAACTAATTTTATTCGCAACTTTCGCGCGTCGAGTGAACTTGCACAAGCTTACGCGATGGTGGAAACGGAGTTCGGCGGTGCGGGGGTTTGGGATATTGTGCTACCGGCCCCAGAGCGACTCTCGAAGGAATATCTCAGCAGCGTACGATTCCTGGAAGCAAAGCTCCGCCAGATTCGCGTCACGGCCAACGGCCAAACACCTCGGCCAAACGAGCTGGAGCCTGGGACCGCGGCGGCGGAAAGTGTCCCAGCGATTGGTTTAACCAAAGTGCTCAGCATGGCGGATGCGGACGCCACGGCAGCCAGTTCGCCGCTGCTGAGAATCGCTTCTCCCGAAGTGCGGATTGCTGGCATGCGAGCCGCCATGCCGGCCTTTTCCGATGCGCTGCTGACGCCCCGGCAAGGCGACGAGCCGCGATTTTTGCGAATCATGCTGCGGAGCCCCGAGCGGTTGTCATCGGCGGCCAAATTGGCATTGATTTCCGCCGTCAACCGGCAAGTCGAGCAACACACCAGCACACCCGCATGGCGAGTGATGTTTGCCGAAGATCGCGATGTGGCGGGGCAAGTCACTGGATACTACGTGTTGTTAGCCCGCTTGATTGAAAGCCTGCTGGCCGACCAGTGGTTATGCTTGGCGCTGGCCGCGATGGCGGTCTTCTTGATGATCGCGATCGCTTTTCGTTCGCTCAGGTTAGCGGCGGTATGCATGGTCCCCAACTTGCTGCCGGTGCTGGCCGTGCTGGGCATGATGGGACTGCTGGGCATCCGCGTGAACATGGGAGCGGCGATGATCGCGGCGGTCTCGATTGGGCTGACGATCGACGGCTCGATTCACTTTGCGGTCGGCTGCCGTCAAGCGCGAAGGCGAGGCAGTTCGCCAACGCGAGCGGTGCTGCACGCCCAGCGTCGCGTGGGCATGCCGGTGTTGTTGGCAACGCTCGCGTTGGGGCTGGGCTTCAGCGTGCTGGCGACCAGCGCGTTCATACCAACGGTAACGTTTGGAGTCTTAGTCACCGCCGCGTTGCTCAGCGGTAGCGTCGCCAACCTAACGCTCCTGCCGCTGTTGTTAATCGAGCTGCCACCGGACGCAAAACGCTGAGTAATGTAAAGCGATTGCCCCCATTGTAAAGCGATTGTCCCATTGTAAAGCGATTGTCCCCAATCGCTTGCACCCACCAAACCCGCCAAACCTACCCGCACACGCTTCCGCTCCGGGCTCGCCCCAGCGGAGCGACAACTGGCAGCTACCATCGCAACAATCGATTGCCATTCATTTCTTAAAACTAGGATCGATCTCCGCTCCGGGCTCGCCCCGGCGGAGCGACAACTGGCAGCTACCATTGCAATAATCGATTGCCATTTATTTCTTAAAACTAGGATCGATCTCCGCTCCGGGCTTGCCCCGGCGGAATCAACGACTGGCAGCTACCACCGCCAAACCTACCCGCATTCGCTTCCGCTCCGGGCTTGCCCCGGCGGAGCGACAACTGGCAGCTACCACCGCAACAAGCGCTTGCCATTCATTTCTTAAAGTAGGATCGATCTCCGCTCCGGGCTCGCCCCGGCGGAATCAACGACTGGCAGCTACCACCAACCAAACCGCCGCGCAAAAAGCGAAAGCTAGCCCTTCGCTTGTTTAGCGTCCAAAGCACGCTGATAGTACTTATGAGTCACCTTGTCTTGGTTTTCCAGCAGCCAATCGATCGAAGGTTCATTGTTCATTGCTTTGTGAATCGCTTGTGCCATCGCCCGCCGATGAATATCGAACAAAGCTTCGTGATCGAGGTCCTTGTCCTCAGCCGCTCCGGGGTTCAACCAAACCGAGCAAATAATACCTAAATCATTGGCCCGCTCTTTGGGAATATCTCCCGCACGGACAGCATCCAACACGCCGTTGGCGATCGCAGCTTGGACCGTCCCCATGAGGATATTGGTATAGGCCGAGCTCTTCACCGTGACTTTGCTGACCATTAACGTCACCGGCCGGACTTGGATATCGGTATCCATGATCGCAAAGACTTTGGAGTGCCCGGCGGATTGGTTTCCAGTCAGCGTGGCAATGGCTGTACCGACCGGACCATCTAGCTCACCGATCACAACCTCGGGTTCAGCCGCCGTAAAGGGCGGTCCGCCCGCAATGAGGCATTCGCCGGTTCGCATGATGATTCTTTCGCTCATGATTCTCTCTATTCTAGCAGGGATATGAAAAAACGTTCGTTTAAAAACCTATCCGAAAACCGTTAGCCGCTTTGGCGCTAGCCGCGGTTATAGCCGCTTTGGCGTTAGCCGCGGTTCTGGCCGCTTTGGCGCTAGCCGCGGTTATTTTGGGTTTTCGGATAGGTTCTAGAGCTCAACCTTCTGATTTCCTCAGCCTCAGTTGCCAAGTCCATTTATGAATTTCCATGGCCGCGAACACCGACAGCCCCAACCCGCCGAGAATGACAAACAATGTCCAGTCGACCAGGTTCAACTGCAACACTTGTTGAGTCCAAGGGAAATACATCGCGGCAATATGAATCAAGACTGCCCCGATTGCGCAAGCAACCAACAGGGGACTTTTCCAAGGCGACATTTTCAAGGTGTAACGGGTCTCAGACCGGGCCGCGCCAAGGTGGAAAGTCTTCGCCAGCACGAGGAACAAGAGCAATGCGTTTCGCGCGTAAGCTTGCCTCTCAGGGTCATCTTGATTGTCACCCAATATCCAGAGAAACACACCGTAGCCAACGGCCGCCATCACCACCGCGACCACCAACGTCCGCTCAATCATTAATCTATCAAAGATCGGTTCTTGAGGAGACCGAGGCGCCCGATTCAAAATATCTCCCTCCGCAGGCTCCAGAGCGAGCGGTTTGTCTTGGATGCCGCTGGTGACTAGGTTGAGCCACAGAATTTGCGCCGGCAGTAACGGCAAGGGGACGCCGGTAATGATGGCCACGGACAACAAAACCACTTCAGCGGCACCAGTGGAAACCAACAGAAAAATGACTTTGCGAATGTTGTCGTAGGCCACGCGACCTTCCTCAACGCCAGCAACAATGGTCGCGAAATTGTCGTCGCTGATCACCAATTCCGCCGCTTCCCGAGCCACGTCCGTGCCCGATTTCCCCATTGCCACGCCGATATTGGCGCTACGCAGCGCGGGGGCATCATTAACACCATCACCGGTGACAGCCACATAATGCCCCGCCGCGCGAGCGGCTTCGACTAACTGCAGTTTCTGACGTGGGGCAACGCGAGCGAACACGCGCACATGCTGGACTAGCTGACCTAATTCCTCGGGCGACAGCTGCTCCAATTCACGACCGGTTACCGTGCGATTTTGCTCATCGTTCGCGCTATCATCAACTAAACCCAAGTCGCGAGAAATCGCTAAAGCCGTAACGGGGTGATCTCCGGTAACCATGCAGACCGAGATACCAGCGCGATGGCAAGCGGCCACGGCGTCGCGTACCCCCGCTCGCAATGGATCGATCATGCCGACGAAGCCGGCAAATTCAAGATTGGCAGGTTCGGGCGGACTGGACGCTGCGTCCAGCTCGTCAGCAGTTTGGCCCGATGCCAAGGCAAGCACTCGGTAACCCTGCTCCGCCAAACTGCGAGCGACCTCCAAAAGTTCCTCCACTGACGATTCCGCGCGCTCAAGCGCGCACATCTCCAGCACTCGCTCCGGCGCGCCCTTGACGAAAACTCTTACGCCTTCGCCCGTGCGATTATAAGTAGCGGCAAATTGATGCTCCGCCTCAAATGGAATCTCATTCACCTGCGGATTGTTCGAAAGAAAAAATTCTCGCTTTCTGCCCAGCTTATGAGCCATTGAGAGCAGCGCTATGTCTGTGGGATCGCCGCGCCAAGTCCACCCCTCTTGATGATGGTGCAAGTCTCCCTCGTTACACAGCACCGCTATGTTTACAAGCTGTTGCAAGCCAACCGATTGATCCACATCGACCGGTTGATCATGTTGCAGCACCGTACCCACGGGAGCAAACCCTTCTCCGGTAACTTCAAGCGATTCGCCGCCAGCCAAGTAGATGCGGCGAACAGTCAATTCGTTGCACGTCAAGGTACCCGTCTTATCGCTGGCAATCATCGTGCAGCTGCCTAATCCCTCCACGGCAGCCAGACGACGCACGACGACACCGCGCCGCGCCATTCGGCGGGTGGCAATAGCCAAGGCGACTGTAATCGTGATCGGCAGCCCTTCGGGGATCGCGGCGACAGCCAGGGCGATACCAAACATCACCATCCCAGTGACCGAATATTGGTAAACGACCACGCCGAACGTTCCCACCAAGAGCGCCGCGACCAATACACCGAGCGCCACCATTTTGCTGAACTTATCCAACCGCTCCATCAGTGGCGGCACGCCGCCCGTGGCCCCGATAACATCAACGGCCAATTTTCCCACCACGGTCCGCGAGCCAGTATCGACAACCACCCCCAGACCGCGGCCACGAATTACGATTGCTCCAGCGTAGGCCATGTTCAGCCGCTCACTGACTACCGCGTCAGGCGTCCCCGCCCAGGCTGAATCTTTATGTACGGCGACCGATTCCCCCGTCAAAAGCGATTCGTCTACCTCCAGCCCATGAGCATTCAATAATCTCACGTCAGCCGGTACGCGACCTCCCGACTCCAGCCAAACGATATCACCCGGCACGACTTGATCAGCATCCAACTCGCTCGTCTCGTCATCACGGAGCACCGAAGCGCGAATCTGCAGTAACTTCTGCAAAGCTCGGCTACTCTGCTCCGCACGCCATTCCTGATAGCCGCCGATCAGCGCATTTACCAGCAACACCACCCCGACAAAAATCGCATCGGTAAAGTCACCGATCGCCATCGCAATGACAGCAGCGATCAAGAGAATATAAATCAGCGGACTCTTGAATTGCCGCAACAGAATTTGCATGAGCGTCGGCGCAGGCGCTTGCGGCAACTGATTGGGGCCGAACTCCTCAAGCCGCCTGGCAGCCTCTTGTTCGCTGAGCCCCGTGCGTTGCGAATGGAGGTGCGAAAACACCTCTTCAATATCGCGAGCGTGCCAATCCGTCCGATGCGCAACTTCACGTGATTCGGTCGAAATACCCTGCGTCACCTGAAATCCCCTTGCACAAGCACACGAACGGCCCAACGGGCCACAGCCCCCCACGGTCAACGAATCCACACCGTGGGCTGGCGTGCCGATTCTAAACCACTCAGCGGTAACCTGTCAGCGGCAGATCATCACCTCCAACTTGCAACTAACAAAAGCTAAAAGGTTTCACCGACAAAACTTGATGGTGCGATCGCCCCGGCTCGCTCCCTCACCTCAGCTTGGCTGCTCGCTGCAGCGGCTCGTAAAATCGGTCGACCGGCGAACCCATGCCGATTGTCACACCGTTGCCTTGACGACCTCCCGCGTTGATCGCCACGACTTCGCCCGCCGTGTTCAGCACCGGGGCGCCGCTGGTCGCGCGCAGCTCCAACGTCCCCTCGGCAAACTCATACGCCAACCAACCACGCTCGATACCTCGCACCGTTGCGCGGTGGGTGAGCGACTGACTGCCGATCACTTCCGAAACCAGCCACACCGTCTCGCCCGCCCGCGGCACGCTGTTGGCCAACGGGAAAGGGCGGAAGTTCATTACCGAGCTGGGTTGGTAAGCGATCACATCGCCCCGCGGCGAAGCTTCCGGAAATGGCTTTGCCTCCGCGATCAACAACCCTTTGCCCGCTAGCCGTTTGATGCTCTGACCACTCACGCAATCACTCAAATCGAGCCCATTCCACAGCTGGGGAACTTGCTCGGCGGGCAGATCATCGGGCAGCCCGCCAGCGGGTCCGAGTAAATGCAGCGAGCTGAGAATCAACGGGTACTCGGAGCCGCGGAGCCGCGCGGCGAAGGCGGTACCGGCTCGCACAGGCCCGGCGGTGGTGAAAAAATCGGGTCGGAACAGCGAACCGGGAGGTACAACCGGCGGCTTGTTGTCCGACACTGTAAATGGGTCTGAAAACGGGTCATCCAAACTCCCCCCACCGCCGGCAATTTCCCCACCGCCGGCAAACGGATCACCACTCCCGACTCCACCACTGCCAACTCCACCACTGCCGGCCGGATTCAGCGGCACAAATTCGGCAGGTGGGGTAATCACGGTTTTGCTCGCCGTCAGGTTATCGCCTGCCAACCACCAGATCGCCGCCGCGATCGTCAGCGGCAAGCCGATCGCCAACGTCAGAGCGCCGGCGATTAACAATTTTGTGTTACGTCGTTCGCGCTCGAGAGATCGCTTGGAAACGCCCGTCAGCACGGGGCGATAAGCTGGCGGTACGGGAGGCGGGCCCGTTGCCGGGGCGGACTGTGCGGCTGTGCCAGCAACGGTTGCGTCCAGAGGATCGTCCACAGTTTCATCCACCAGCGCGGCCACAAATATTTCACCGGCGGGCAACCTCGGAGCGCCAGTCGGCGGCGGAACTTCGCGCTCTGCGGGTTCCTCGTCGATCAAAATTGCCGGCACCAATCCGCCGGGGGCGGAGCTGGACTGAGGTTGTGAAGGTGGTTGCGGCTGACGTGTTTTTTGCCACTGCAAAAAACTGTCGATTGTTCGCCAAGCTTCGTTGCGACCGACTTTGATCTTCCAATCGTCGGTTTTGCCGGCAGCGGCGGCGACAATTTCCAGGGCGCGGGGAATCGTGAACGGGCCTTCGATATCGGTCTCGCGGGGGCGTTGAATGAAGACGCCGTTTTCGGCCAGATCGCGAAAGCGGCTGAGCACCGTGGGGGCGGGAAACCAATCGCTGGTCCCTTGCCGCACGCGATACTCGGGCAATGCCGCATCGCCAAGCTCGACCAACCGGGTGCGGAGAGCGTACTCTGTCAGCGGCCCCAGCTCTTGCTGGCCATCATGCAGAAACCAATTCGCCGGTTGCTGTGACATCGCTCGTCGCTCGAAATATAGAACACCAATAATCCACCAACGACCATCCGGCGCGGCATTCACCCACGCGCCGTCCCATTCTATCTCCCGCAGTCCTCCGCGTAGAATACGCCGCTTAGAATAATCGAATCGACAAATATCCCCACCGGTTTGCCCTGAAAGCCATGCGCACCGCTATCCTTCATGATCCCGGCGAGGCGGCCGATATATTGCGAACCGGCGGGTTGGTAGCCGTCCCCAGCGAAACGGTTTATGGCTTGGCAGCTCGCTTTGACAACCCGTCCGCGATCGCGAGCATCTTCGCCGCGAAACAGCGCCCAGCCGACAACCCGTTAATCGTGCACGTGGCCGACATCCAGTGGCTGGAACAGTTGGGCGAGCCGCTGCCGGAGATCGCCCTTCGCCTGCTCGCACAATTCGCCCCAGGGCCACTGACGGTCACCGTGCCTCGGCGTCAATCGGTGTCGGAGTGGATCACCGCGGGGCTCGCCAGCGTGGCCGTGCGGATCCCGGCCAGTGAATTGTTCCAGCAAGTGCTCAGCAGGCTGGGCGTGCCCTTGGTCGCCCCATCGGCGAATCGCTCGGGACGGCCCAGCCCCACGACTTGGCAAGCCGCTCGCGATGAACTCGATGGGCTAATTGATGGGGTGCTGGTTGGCCCGCCAGCTCGCGTCGGCATCGAATCGACCGTCGTCGACTGTTGCCAGCAACCGCCACGCCTGCTTCGCCCCGGCGCGATCACGCTGGAACAACTCCGCCAACTCGCGCCCGACGTACGCACTCTTGACGAACTTGACGAGCTTGCCCGCGGCGGTTCGCAACCAACTGCTGGGCGTCCCTTGCCCAGTCCTGGATTGCGGCATCGGCATTACGCGCCGGCCGCTCGCGTCGTGCTGGTGAACCGTCCGGAAGAAGCCATTGCGGAGGCGACGGCGATCTATTTGGGCCTGCAACCACACCCGCAAGCAGCCGATTTTTTGGCTCATCATTGTTGGCCTGACGTCGAGCGATATGCGCGCGAGTTGTTTGCTTGTTTTCACCAAGCGGACCGGGCTGGGGTGGAAACCATTTTTTGCCAACGGGTGGGTCTTGAGGGGCTCGGCCGCGGGCTGATGGACCGCTTGCAGCGAGCGGCGAAACGTTAATACAGCGTGCGCTCAAAATCACATGCTATGAATCCCGTGAGTCGAATCATGAGTTGTAACCCCCGTGCGCCCGTGACAAGTCATGATGGACGGCAAGCGGGGCCTGTTTTCGTGGGGTTTTTAATCTTTTTTAGCCTAAAATTTCCAATCGCACTTAGTTTAGTGCTAAGATTTGCCAAGCTGGGTAAATATAACGATTTCCCGCATACCAATTCTCAACCACTCAGGAGTGACTTCAATGATTCGCAACACATTCTTTGCTTGCCTGTTCGCCGCCGTCGCCAGCATCGCGGTCCCCAGCAGCGCCTCGGCCTGCGACTGCGCAGTGCCGGCAGTTAACTGCTGTGCACCGGCACCTGTTTGCTGCCCTCCACCGCCCGTCACCGTGCGGTTCTGCGCCGTGGATCCTTGCACCGGCTGCAGCTATCCCGTGGCGGCCTGCTTGCCAGCTTGCTGCGCCGCAGAGATCCCCTGCATGACCGGTTGGCGGAAAGGCTTTTTTGGTCGCAAGGTTTTGACCTACAAGTTTTCCTGTGGCGAGTGTGTCGAAGTGGTTATCACCCGCTTCGGACGCACAATCGTTCGCTAGTTACCGTTCGCTAATTTTCGTTAGCGACAGTGGACTGCACAGCGATACCTCGCAGGGACATTTTCCAGGCGAGGTTTTTTTCTGCGCGCTGCCCCCACGTGATCAAGTTGGCGAGAAAGTGTTAAGGTGAGGCCTTGGACACGTCATTCGGCTGCTGCCTGATTGGCTCGGTTCTGACTCTTAGCCCGCTGTTGTGCTCGCCATGCCTGAAATCCGTCAATTACCGCAAAACTTGATCAACCAGATCGCCGCCGGCGAGGTGATCGAGCGTCCCGCTTCGATCGTCAAGGAGCTGCTGGAAAACAGCGTCGACGCCGGTTCGCGGCGGATCGAAGTGATTGTTGAGAAAGGGGGCTCTGATTTAATTCGCATCAGCGACGACGGCTGCGGCATGACAGCCGAACAATTGCCCTTGGCGATCGCCAGTCACGCGACCAGCAAACTGCCCGACGACGAAGCTTTGTTTCGCGTGCAAACGTTGGGCTTTCGCGGTGAAGCACTGGCTTCGATCGGCTCGGTCTGCCACTTGTTAATCCGCAGTCGCACGCCCGATAACGAAGGCGGCTCGGAGCTGGAAGTACGAGGTGGCGTGATCAACGGGCCCAGTCCCTGCGGCTGTCCGGTGGGCACCGTGATGGAAATCCGCAATTTGTTTTTCAACACGCCGGTGCGCCGCAAATTTATGCGGACGCCACAAACGGAAATGGGGCACATCGTCGAAGCTTTCACCCGCTTGGCCTTGGCCAACCCGCAAATTCACATGACGCTGCGGAGCGGCAATCGTGAGCTGTACGACCTGACTCCCACCACCCACTGGGCAGAACGAATCACTGCTTTTTTTGGTGGAGAAGTCTCGGACTCATTGATCGCCGTGGACAGCGACGATGGTCAAATTCGGATCCGTGGGTATGTCTGTGATCCATCGGTCAGCCGTGGCAACACGCGGATGCAATATCTGATCCTCAACGGCCGCCATATTCGCGATCGATCCCTGCAACACGCCCTCTCCGAAGCTTACCGGGGACTGTTGATGACCGGCCGCAATCCGATCTGTTTTCTAAAACTCGAGATCCCCCCGGAGATGGTCGACGTCAACGTCCATCCCACGAAACTCGAAGTGCGATTCACCGACAGCGGACGGATTTACGCCAGGATCCTGCAAACGCTGAGGCAAAAATTCTTGACCTCCGACTTGACCATGCGAGTCGGGCCCAGCCAGCCCGCGGGCGGAAGTCCTGCGGGTGGAGTTACAGCGGGCGGAAATACTGCGAGCGGAGCTACTGCGGGTGATGCAGGGCAGCAACCGCTTGCACCCACCGCTGTCGAAAACGAACTGGGCCTGCAAGCCGCAACCGACGATCCCTACCGGCAAAGCGTCATCGAGTGGGCGCGCGGAGGCTCCTCGCCAGCAGCCGGCCAAGAACTCGCCGGACAAGAACTCGCCAGCAACGGTTTCAGCGGCGAAAGCTCAAGTGGCAATAATCTGGGCGGCAACAATCTGGGCGGTGAACGGCACGGTTTACCAGCCTTCCGCCCCTTTGGCTCGAGTCCTCTGCCAGCGGGCATGACCGGCTCAACCGAGTCTGCCGCGAGCCCAGTGGGGGATGCTGCGGCGGCGGGCGAACCAGTCGCAGCAGTGGGAGGTCCGGCGGGAGGAGCAATGGATGGGGCTACCGTCGATCCAGTGCAGGTTGGTCGTCTAGATCGAGCGCACGCGCCCGGCCACTATCACCTTGGTTATCAGGTTCATAATCGTTATTTGGTGACTCAAGACGAGGGTGGCATGGTCGTCGTTGATCAGCACGCGTTGCACGAGCGGATTCTGTACGAGCGGATTCGCGAGAAGGTGTTGGGAGGCACGTTGGAAACACAGCGTCTGCTCGTCCCGGAGCCCGTTTCCTTGACACCGGCGGAGCGGGAAGCGGCAATCGAAGCGGCCGACATGATGGCCAAGGTGGGGATCGAGATCGAAGCCTTTGGTGGTGACAGCGTGTTGGTGCGTACTTATCCGGCGATGCTCTCCAATTTGCCACCAGCCGAGATGCTGCGGCAGGCGCTCGACACTTTACTGACTGCCGGCAAGGATCCTGACATTCGCGACTTGCTCGACCATTTGTTGCACTCGATCGCCTGCAAAGCGGCGATCAAAGCTGGCGATCGCTTGACGCCCGAGGAGATCACCAGTTTGTTGGAGCAGCGAGACTTGTATCACGACACGCATCATTGTCCGCATGGTCGTCCCACCGCTTTATTTTTCAGCCGCGACGAATTGGACCGGATGTTTGGTCGGCTGGGACCTCGAGGCAGAGTTTAGAACCTATCCGAAAGCCATAAAAAAGGCCCGCGGCTAGCGCCGTCGGCTCACAGTTTTTGGATAGGTTCTTAGACCACAGCCGGAAAAAAAATGCCCGCCGCGGATAACTTGGCAAGAATTTGAAAAACTCCCCCAGCGGCTATACGCCTGGTCTACCAGCGGTCCTGAAAGTGGCGACGGACCGCTGCGGCGGTGAGCGAATCGTGACGCGAGGGAGCAACGTTGCAGGCACGTCAAGCATTTTGCAATTCATCGGTAACGGTGGTAGGATTTCCATTGCCTGAAGCGCACCGGAAGATAAGGACTCCCTGAAGTTGCAGGGCGAGAGCCAAACGAGCGTCATGCGACACTGCCTGATCCGCCGCGTGGGACTGGTCGAACAACCGGGAGCAGGCGGCAGTGGCGGCTCTCCGCGCAAACCAATAGGGGGCGGTGCTGCTCCGGAAACGGGGATCGACTGGCATCGAATTCCGCCACCCATCTTTCCCCCGGTGCAAGATTGAGTATTTTTTATGAGTTAG
>CAZHTX010000149.1:0-11964 GCA_964535475.1 uncultured Pirellulaceae bacterium | reverse complement strand
GCTGGCGCTCTGCGGCTGATACAACCGTGAGCTGGCGCTCTGCGGCTGATCTGAACCGTGAGCTGAGCGGTCAACTTTTATCGGGCGACTTTTTCTTGGGCTCGGCGCTGGCTGTCTTGGCTTCGCCACCACTCTTCTTGTCACCACCCGATTTCTTGTCTTTGGAACTATCACTCGCCGGTTTATCGGCGGCAGCTGCTTTCTTATAGCCGTCGCTGCGATAATCGGTTTGATAGAACCCGGAGCCTTTAAAAACAATTGCAGCACCGGCGCCAAATAGGCGACGATACTTTTTCTTCTTACATGCTGGGCACTTGGTCAGAATAGGATCGTTGATCCCCTGAAAAATTTCTTCGGTGTGACCGCAGGCATCGCACTCATAATCATACGTGGGCACGATTGGTTCTCACAGGAAAGCGAAAATGGAAGTAACTTGAATTTCAAAAACAGGCGGGAGCAAAGTCGCCTTTCGCTCCGCCGAAAGTTTCAATACCAGCGACGCCTGCTAACAATGCTGCCTGCAGCGCGGCAAACTAAACAAAACCTCGCCCGCCAAGCTTCACAAAAACCACATCATACGGCTGTCTTCCCCACGCGATCGGCGACGCGTCCGCGTTGCCGGTTCCTTAGCCGCCAGCGTGACCTGGCCCAGTGCTAACGATCACTTGGCTGGGTCTGACGACTCGTTCGTGCAGCTGATAGCCGGGCACGGCCACCTGTGCGATCACGCCTG
The DNA here is from genome assembly GCA_964535475.1 of uncultured Pirellulaceae bacterium. GTDB lineage: Bacteria > Planctomycetota > Planctomycetia > Pirellulales > Pirellulaceae > Laterigemmans. The sequence continues at coordinate 11,231 of CAZHTX010000149.1, read as the reverse complement.
CGGCGTGCTGTTCACTGGGGATCTGCGTAATCGCTTCATGGTAATTGGGGTCAAATAATTCACCCTCGGCCGGGATCGGTTTGCAGTTGTGTTTGGCCAGTGTTTCCTCAAGCTGCTTGGCGACCATCGCGACCCCTTGAATCAGCCCGCTGGCCGCCTCGTTACCTTGAGCGGCGGCGAGCGCCCGCTGCAAATTGTCGAGTACGGTCAGCGTGTCGCGAATCAGCGGCAGGTTGGCGTAGCGAAGTTGGTCTTCGAAGTCGCGGCGCAGGCGTTTACGAGTGTTGTCGACATCGGCGTGCGCCAGCAGCAGACGACGATTCGCATCGGCCAATTCCTGTTCCAGACGCTCCGCCCGCTGGGCGTCCGTTTCAAAGCCATCGTCGCCGTCCCGATCGTTCTCCGCCTCTCCCGCTTCGTTCATTTGAAACACGGAATCGGCATCAAAATCGGCGTTAGCTGAATCATGATTTGCCGCAGCGTGCGGATCATGAGCGCTTGATTGATCATGAGCCGCAGATTGGTCACGAGCAGCAGATTGATGGTCAGCGCCGGGCTGTTGGTGTTCTTCTTGATTATTCATCGTTGATCAAGTTTCGCGAATCGAGACGCAGCGTATCGGTGAAGTGAAAGGTTAGCCCGCAGGATCGTTTGTCGACTCTTCGGGCTCAAAAAACTTACGCAGCTTGTCGAGAAAGGACTTGCGCTCCGGGAGCACCGTCTCGTTCTCGAGTTCGGCCAATTCTCGCAACACACGAGCTTGTTCGGCGGAGACTTTCTTGGGAACTTCGATAAAGGTTTGAATTAGCAGATCGCCGTGTCGTCCGCCGAGTGGGTCTTCCAGTCCCTGTCCTCGCAACTTGTGCACCGTCCCGCTCTGTGTTCCCGGTTCGACTCGCAGGATATGGGGTCCAGAGAGCGTCGGTACTTCTATATCAGCCCCCAGCACGGCCTGGGAATAAGCGATTGGCAACCGGAGTACCAGATTGCTGCCATCTCGCTGGAAGAGGTTGTGTGGTTTTACGGTCACGAAGCAATATAGATCGCCCGGGCGGCCACCGTCGGGGCTGGCTTCCCCCTTACCGTCGATGCGAACTCGCATGCCATCGTCAATCCCCGCGGGAATGTTGACGACTTCTGTTTCCTTGACGCTCTCCAGGCCGCTGCCGCCGCAATTCCGGCAAGGTTCCGAGATGGTTTTGCCGGCGCCGCCGCAGCGGGGGCAGTTGGTTTGCACGCGGAGAATTCCGGCGGACTGGATCACTTGCCCACGGCCACCACATTGGCCGCAAGTCTCCGGTTTACTGCCCGGTGCGGCCCCGCTACCGGTGCACGTTTCGCAGGGGCGACGGCGTCGGAAGGAGACTTCGCGTTGGACACCGGCGGCCGCTTCTTCCAAAGTCAGCGTCAGGTCGCAGCGGACATCACCACCACGTCGTGTTCGTCGACCGCGACTGCCCCCTCGTCCACCACCGCCTCCGAACAAATCGCCGAACATCCCGCCACCGAACAGGTCGCCGAAAGCTTCGAAAATGTCCTCAACCTCATGGAACTGACCACCGGCACCGACTCCGGCGTGACCATATTGGTCGTATCTCGCACGCTTTTCAGCGTCGCGCAACACGTCATAGGCCTCGCTCGCTTCTTTGAATTTTTCCGCGGTTTCTTCGTTTCCACGATTGCTGTCGGGATGGAAACGCAGAGCCAGCTTGCGGTAGGCACGGTCAATTTCGGATCGAGTCGCAGTCCGTTCGACTTGCAATACTTCGTAATAACAGCGTTTCTCGGCCATGAATCTCAAAAGCTCGGGGGCAATGAAAAGTCCCCACGAAACCGGGCCACCTTCGTACTTGGCGAAAGTGGCCCGGCCGTATCACGCGAGGAAAGAAGGTGACATCCGTTGCCGGAAGTCAGACCGTTGACTGATTAGGCTATCGCCCCTTCAATCTGGCTCTTTTCCTTATCTTCCTTATCATAGTTGGTCACCATCGCTTCGGTGGTGAGCATCAGACCGGCAATGCTACCGGCGTTGGTCAGCGCGGTCCGCACGACCTTAACCGGGTCCACGATACCCGCCTTGAACATATCGACGAACTCGCAAGTGTGTGCGTTGTAGCCGATATTTACTTCCTTTTGAGAAGCTTCGTCCACAATCACGCTGCCGTCGATGCCACCGTTGTCGGCGATTTGACGCATCGGCGCGTCGAGTGCGTGCAACACGATCTCGACACCGATCTTCTCATCACCCTTGGCACCCTTCTTGGCCGCTTCCACTGCTTCGCGACAGCGAACCAAAGCCACGCCACCGCCGGGCAGAATGCCCTCTTCGATGGCAGCCCGAGTGGCATGCAAAGCGTCTTCAATTCGCGCCTTGGTTTGCTTCATCTCGGCTTCGGTCTCCGCACCGACGCTGATCACAGCCACGCCACCAGCCAACTTGGCCAGCCGCTCTTGGTACTTTTCCTTGTCGTATTCGCTGTCAGTCTGCTCGATCTGAGTGCGAATTTGACTGACTCGCTTGTCGATGTCCGCTCGCTCGCCAGCTCCTTCGACGACTGTGGTCGAATTCTTGTCAACAACCACCTTCTTGGCGCGGCCGAGTTGCTCAAGCGAGACGTTCTCGAGCTGGATGCCCAAGTCTTCGCTGATCAACGTGCCGCCAGTCAGAGTGGCAATGTCACCGAGCATGGCTTTGCGGCGATCGCCGAATCCTGGTGCCTTCACAGCACAAACATTCAACGTCCCACGCAGCTTGTTGACTACCAACAACGTCAACGCTTCCGCGTCCACGTCTTCGGCAATGATCAACAAGGGCTGACCACTTTGAGCCGTCTTCTCCAGCAACGGCACCAAGTCGCGAATGTTGCTGATCTTCTTCTCATACAACAGAACCAGTGCGTTTTCCAGCACAGCTTCCATCGAGGTGGTGTCATTGACGAAGTAAGGTGACACGAAACCTTTGTCGAACTGCATGCCATCGACATACTCGACCGTGGTATCCCGCGTCTTGCCTTCTTCGACGGTGATCACACCGTCTTTACCAACGCGCTCCAGAGCGTCCGCCAACAGCTCGCCAATCGAGTTGTCGTTGTTCGCACTGATCGCGCCGACGTGGGCAACTTCGTGCTTGCCGCTGACCGGTCGGCCAAGCTGGCTGAGTTGCTCGGAAGCCGCCGCCACCGCTCGCTCAATCCCGCGGCGGATGGCCGATGGATTGCTGCCAGCGACAATATTACGCAAACCTTCGCGGAAAATCGCACGGGCCAACACGGTCGCCGTGGTGGTCCCGTCGCCAGCTAAATCGCTGGTCTTTTGCGCCACTTCGATGACGAGCTTGGCGCCCATGTTCTCGAAGCGATCTTCCAGTTCGATTTCCTTGGCAACCGTCACACCATCTTTGGTGACAGTCGGCCCGCCGAACGATTTATCAATAATCACGTTGCGCCCCGTGGGCCCCATGGTGACAGCGACGGCGTTCGCCAACTTGTCAACACCGGCCAACATCCGCGCCCGTGCGTGGTCGTCAAAAAGCAATTGCTTAGGCACTGAAATGGATCCTTAATCTAATAGACATTTAAAGGGAGGTGAACGAACTAGAGCACCTTGGCCAGGATGTCCGATTCACGCAGAATCTTCATCTCTTGACCATCCACTTCGATTTCGCTGCCACCGTAACGACCGTAAATCACCACGTCGCCAACAGCCACGGTCAACTCGCCGCGGTTACCGCTGTCGAGCATCCTGCCGGGGCCAACGGCCATGATCGTGCCGCGCTGAGGCTTTTCACGTGCCGAATCAGGGAGCACGATCCCGCCCGCTGTGGTCTCTTCCGCTTCCGCAGGCTGCACAACGACTCGGTCGTCCAAAGGACGAATGCTGATTTTTGCCATCTGTTCTTTCTCCAAAAATGTTGATTTGTAATGCGTAGATTATGTTGTGAATGAAGTTCGGCCCAAGTGGCGACGGCTTACATCATGCCGCCCATGCCGCCCATGCCACCCATGCCACCCATGCCACCCATGCCTCCCATGTCCATGCCGCCCATTCCTCCCATGCCACCCATGCCGTGGTCATGATGATCTCCGCCACCTTCTTCTTCTTCGGTGGGAATTTCCGTTATCAACGATTCGGTGGTGAGCAACAAGGAAGCGACGCTGGCAGCGTTGGTTAGCGCGGTGCGAACCACTTTGGCAGGGTCAATGATGCCGGCAGCGATCATGTCACCGTACTTATCGGCGTTCGCATCGTAGCCATCGTTCTTGCCCTTCAGCTGACGAACGCGATTGACGACAACGGGGCCGTCGAGTCCGGCATTGGCGGCGATCGCCCGCAATGGTTGGTCGAGCACGTTGAGAATAATCTGAGCTCCCAGGCGAATATCACCTTCGAGCTCCGACATCAACTTGGTGACCGCCTTGGAGCAGCGAATCAGAGCCACGCCACCACCGGGGACAATGCCCTCTTCCAAAGCAGCGTGCGTTGCGGCGCGAGCGTCATCGATCAACGCTTTCCGCTCTTTCATTTCCGACTCGGTTGCCGCACCCACGTTGATTTGGGCTACACCACCGGCCAACTTGGCCAGTCGCTCTTGCAGCTTCTCGCGATCATAGTCGCTGTCGGTATTATCGATCTCGCGGCGAATGACATCCACGCGAGCGGCAATGTCTTTCTTACTGCCGGCGCCGCCAACCATGGTGGTGCTATCGCTAGTAATCCGCACCTTTTTGATACGACCCAAGTCGGTCAACTTGACACTCTCCAAGTCGATTCCCAAGTCTTTGAAAATCGCTTTGCCACCAGCCAACGTGGCGATGTCGCCCAACATGGCTTTGCGGCGATCGCCGTAGCCAGGAGCCTTGACCGCACAGCAGCTGAGGATACCGCGCATTTTGTTGACAACCAGCGTCGCCAGTGCTTCGCCTTCAACATCTTCGGCAACAATCAACAACGGCTTCTTGGCCTTGCTGACCGCTTCGAGCAGCGGAATCATCTTCTTGTTGCTGCTGACCTTCTCCTCAAACAGTAACACGTAGCAATCTTCGAGTTCCACGCTGACGTCGTCTTGGTTGGTGACGAAGTGCGGTGACAAGAAGCCACGATCGAACTGCATCCCCTCGACCACGTCGACGTAGGTTTCGCTGGAGCGACCTTCTTCGACGGTGATCACGCCATCTTTACCAACTTTGCTGAAAGCGTCGGCCAAGACTTTGCCAATTTCGGGATCGTTGTTACCGGCAATCGTGGCAACTTGGCGAATCTCGTTCTTGTTATTCTCGTGAATCGGAGTTGCCAACTTGGCAATCTCAGCACTCACCGCGTCGACTGCCTTGGCAATCCCGCGGGTCAGCGCCATCGGATCACCACCGCTGGCGACCATCTTCAAGCCTTCGCGAAAGATAGCTTCGCTGAGCACCGTCGCGGTGGTCGTGCCGTCACCAGCCACGTCATTGGTCTTGCTGGCCGCTTCTTTGACCAATTGGGCGCCCAAATTCTCGAAGGGATCATCCAAATCGATGTCTTCGGCAACGGTCACACCGTCTTTCGTTACCTTGGGGGAACCCCACCCTTTGTCCAGCACCGCATTGCGACCGCGAGGTCCCAATGTGCTGCGAACAGCCCTGGCTAGCTTGCTTACGCCGGCCAACAGGGGGCCGCGAGCGTCGTCATCGAACACGATCTGCTTTGCCACGTCGTGTCTCTCCTAAGTTGTTTCGAATCTACTTTGAACCAATGTACCGCCAACGGAGGACGGTTAACGCTTGTGCATTTCAGGCAACGGTGACGAACGCATAAACCGATCGCCGACTGTTTTGACAGCCTTCCCCGTTGGCATTGTTCTCTCAGCAAGCTGCGTGCCAGACATTTTTTTTCAAGTCGCAAGTAGCTTGCTGGCAACGGTTTAAATGCAATCAGGCGCGGTGGCAAAGAAGCGTCGGGAGGTGCCGTGTGCCAGCCTGGCAGGCCTCGCGGTCCGACGAACCGAGGCGGCGAGCAGCCTGCTCGCCGCTGCGCTGAGCAATCGAGTGCGGGCCTTCGTTTCGGCCCTCGGGCTAATCCCGCTTGACTTTGTCGCTGAACTCTTTGTTGACTTTGTCGACCTTGGGCTTGACGATCGCTTGGCAATAGCCGGCAAAGGGATTCTTGGCAAAGTAGTCTTGGTGATAGGCTTCGGCCTCGTAAAAGACCTTGGTCGGCTCCACGTCGGTGACGATCTTGCTGCGGCCGTAAACCCCCGACTCGTTGAGTTTGGCGATGAACTGCAGGGCCTGCTTCTGCTGCGATTCGCTGTGATAAAAAATCACGCTCCGGTACTGCGGCCCCACGTCGTTGCCTTGGCGGTTCTTGGTGGTCGGATCGTGGATCTTAAAGAAGACTTCGAGTAGATCGTCAAAGCTGATGACCTCTGGGTCAAAATGAATTTGACAGACTTCCACGTGCCCGGTTCGCTTACTGCATACTTGTTCGTAGGTAGGGTTTTTGACGAAGCCCCCTTCGTAACCCGAAACCACCTTGTCGACTCCCTTGAGAATCTCCATGGCTCCTTCAACACACCAGAAACAGCCCCCGCCGAGGGTCGCGATTTCCAGCTTTTTCGGCTCTTCAGCGTCGGTCTCCGGCGGCTGACCGGAATTGGGCTGCTCCGCAGCGGCAATTGGCTCCGCGGCGGTTGTGAGCGCGGTGGTCGTACCGGCGTACTTGCCGAGCAACAGCAAACCAAGTGCGATTGCGGCAGCAAGACCGAAACCACCCCATCGAGCCGCTAGCGGGGAATTTGAGCGAAGCATGGCAGTTCAATCTCCAAAACACGAGTGGGATTTTTGATCTATTCTATTCTAACGACAACCGCCCCAACGTGCCCAGGGAAGTTTGCAGCGTGAACCGTCTTCTCTCCTTTTCGCCAGCCACCAGCTGCCGCCAGTCTGCCAGTTGCCGCCAGTCTGCCCCCCAGTCGCTGCCATGGTGGCGGGGCCTGCCCCTGATGGTGTTGCTGAATCTGACTGTGTTGCTGAATCTGACTGGTTTGTTGAATCTGACTGCCCAGCAAGGGCACGCGGGGGAACTGCTGTTGCAGTTCGTTGATGATGCCAGTGGCCAACCATTGGCCGTCCGCATGCAGTTGAACCGCGCCGACGGTGGTCGAGCTCCCCTTCGCGGCGGTGTGTCAGCCGGGCGGGGCACGGCGATCGATGGTGAACTGCTGCTGCGTCTGCCCACCGCGGCTTATCAATTTGAACTCAGCCGAGGGCCGGAGTATCGCCCCCTGCTGGGTAACTTTGCGCTCGAGCGCACTTCCGAAGATATCCAAACTTTGCGTCTTAAACGGATTGTCGACATGCAAGCGGAGGGTTGGGTCGCCGGTGATCCCGTTGTCGATGTGCCCTCCAGGCAACTGCCGTTGCGGATGCGAGCCGAGGCGATGACCGTTGCCGGTAATCTATTTCGCACGGCGCCCTCAACGGCCACGCCCCGCGACGAACCACCCGCTGATGGAGCGACGCAGTTGGCGATTCGCGACGATGTCATTGCCGGTGTCGAAGCGGCAAAGGGGCTGGCGGTGATCGGCTTGCAACCCGACTCGCTGGAAGCAGACTTCCCGCTGGATAGTTTGCTGGAGAAAATCGGCCAAGGTCCATCGAGCGAATTCATTCGACTCTTGGTCAACGCGGGTGCGGCGACGGGTGCGGGAACTGGGGAAGGTGCGGGGGAATTCGACGGCCTCGAGCAGCGTCCGCGGTTGCTAGTGCTGAACCCGTTCGCCTGGGACCTGCCGATCTGGTTGGCCAGCGGCAAAGTGGACGGCATCACGGTGTTGGGCGAGTTCTTGCAGGAAGATCGTCGCGTCACGGCTTGGCCCGACTCCCGCAGCACCACCGACCTCGAACTCGGCGGGCCAGTCGGCTTAGGCAAATGGGCCGAGAAGATTTATCTGCAAGTCCTCGAGGCGGGCTTGCGAATTCCACCGGTCGGTACCAGCGGAGCGGGGCGTGTGGGGAATGCTGTTGGTTACAATCGCACTTACGTTTTTTTCGATCCGCAAGCCCCCCCCACCGCTGGCCGTCAAGCCGATTGGTGGCGAGGTCTGTGGGCCGGTCGCAGCACGGTGACCAACGGCCCGCTGCTGAGGCCAAAGCTGGCTGGCTTTCCCCCCGGTCACACGTTTCAAATGACCAGCGGCCAACCAATCACGCTCGAGCCCGAGTTGCAGTTGGCCATTCGTGATCCGGTCGATTATTTGGAAATCTTATACAACGGCCGGATTGTCTATAGCGCTCGCTTGGATGACTACGCTCGGCAAGGAGGTCGCATGCCGGCACTCGAATTCGACCAAAGCGGCTGGGTGGTGATGCGGGTGATGACGAAATACGAAGAGCATTATCGAGCTGCCATTACGGCGCCCTGGTATCTCGAAATCGACGGCGAAACACGAGTCAGTAAACGGGCTGTCGAGTTCTTTCAAGCTTGGCTGCAAGAGCGTGAGGCGATGCTGTTGCAGTTGTCCGCCGAGCAAATCCAACCGCACGTTCCTTACGTGCGAGCGGCACGCGATTTCTGGACGCGACAAGCACAAGCGGCCAACGCACCCTGAGGTTTTTGGAGGAACAGGAATTTGCGCACCGGGGAAGATGGCTGAGCCGGCGCGGGGGATGTTCGAGTGCGAATGGCGTGGGATCTGACCAGATGAAAAAGCATGTGCTGGCCTTGTACTGGCGCTGGAATGACGGAATCCAGAACCGGACGGGGATCCAGTTGGTGCGGTTGCGAGTGCAAAGGCTGGGGGTGCAGGTGTTTCCCGCACTGCCGTAATCCCATGAATGGCGGTCTGAAGTTTTTCGGTTATTCTATTGTCCATGAACGACGTCACCCGCATCCTGTCCCAGATCGAATCCGGCGATCAGCAAGCCTCTGCGTGAAAACAAAGGGGTCTGAAAACAAAGGGGTCAGCGACGGTCTTACTTTTGGTCAATATCGATTCGGAAAAAGATTTCCGAATCCCTTTCCGTAAAGCCCAGTCTGCTTGGGGGCCAGCCCCCAAACCCCCGAGATTTTTTGAGGCATGGCGAGTGGTGTTCGATGTGACATTCTGTAAAATTTGAAGGCTCGGTGAAACGGAGACAGGCTCTGGTGAGAACCAACCTGTTAAGGGATAGCCGAGTCGATGGTGCGTCGATAACGACATGCCAGTGCGGTGTCTCGTGGCGAAATTTAAGCGGCTCATGAGGCACCGCCTTTTGACATCTCACGCCAGGTTTCATCTTTCCGTACCATCATATTCATGATGCTTAATAACTTTCGCATGCAAGCAACAATCGCCACTTTGGACTCTTTGCCTTTGCTTTTTAGGTGAACGTAGTACGCTTTGAGCACCGGGTTGTGGCGAATGCCGACGACCGCTGCCATGTAGAGCACCCGGCGGACATTGCCACGGCCTCCGCCGATGAAACGTTTACCTGACTTACTACCCGAGTCTCGGTTGATCGGAGCGACACCAACCAGCTTGGCGATCTGCTCGCGATTCAGCTTGCCGAGTTCTGGTAGCGACGTCAGCAACGTTGAAATGAGCACCGGACCGACACACTTGATCGAGCTCAGGATCTCGATGAAGCGTTTGTTTTCTTCATCAACCATAAGCATCTTCGCCAGCTCCGAATCAATCTGTTTTTGCTGCTTTTTTAAGCACTCCAGCACAACTCGGATGCTCTCCTTGGCGTCCTCATCCCAGGTTTGCTTCAGCCGGTTCTTTTCTTGGTTGATCAAGCCAAGTAGCTGATTACGACGGTCCACCAGCGCGCGGTGTTTCTTATCATGATCCGACTTACAGGCCACCGGAGGCGGCTGCACGACCTGGCCGTAGCGTGAGATCACTGCGGCGTCGATCGGATCGGTTTTGGCGTCGATTCCGATACCTTTGGCGAAGTCACGCACTCGGCGTGGGTTGACTACTGCGGCCTCCAATTTGAACTGCTGAAGTTGATGCAGAAGCATCTTCTCGTATCCGCCCGTCGCCTCCATGACGACGATCGTTCGTTGTCGTTTGCGTTTGAGTGATTTTACAAAATTTTTGATATCCTCTTCGGTGTTGTTTAGTTGACTGAATACTTTGGTATCGGGCCGATATACATCAAGCTTCGCTTTGGAAACGTCAACTCCGACGAAACAGGTTTCGTTCTTTTTACTCATCAAAATCCCATCCTAGTAAATTCGAACTTGCAGTTGATGCAGTTCATGCGACGGTTCGGGCTGATAGATGAACGTCTTGCGATCACGCTGACCCACGGCATCAGAGTGCCAAGGCCTATCCGATCTACAAAACGTTTGGAATCTCCAGTTTCCAGTCGACGAATGTAACTGAAAACAGGGCTGAATGAAGCCGTCTGGTAGATACTAGGCCTCTTTGAAAACAAAGGGGTCAGGCCTCTTTGATGTGCAACAGTCCCATCAAAGAGGCCTGACCCCTTTGAGTCGTCCGCACCGGCTGGCACAGTGTGGCGTGACCTCATTCCAGGAGTTCGATAAATGCGTTACAGAAAAGCTGGATATTTCCATGAGCTCGCCGACGACGAGCGACGAGCGAAGCTCACTGCCTTACGACAGGAGGAGGCGGCGGTAGATGAGTGCAAGATCGTTGGCTACCTCGAATCAGGAATTGACTCGGGAGCGGTAATGATGATTGAGCACGATGTACTAGCTGATCCATCAAAGGCGATAGGCGAAGTCCTTTTGAAATCTGATGGCGTGTGGATTTGGCCGCTGTCTCTTGCGTATTACGTCAAGGAATACCATTTGGCGTTGCCAAGTGAATTCATCGAACACATGGAGAATAACAGCTGGTGCATTCCGGATGATGCGGAGTATGTACCAGAGATTCCGCAGGGCCACATCCAGATGTAATTACTGACCTCGCGACAATCGATGTGAGCGAAGGCGAGCGATAACGCGGTGGCGGCACGATGCCACCGCAATCTTGGCAGGATGCACCGCCGGGCGAATCGATGTTGCCGAAGGAGAAGACGTTCAACGCCCGGCGGAATGTGAGTTGACCTTCCAATGGGATGAGTGCGGCTGGCAGCGTAAAGAATGTTTCCGCTGGCAACCGGGAAAGAACCGGGGGCCGAAGGCACGGCGGGCATGGACGACCGGCTGAGGGCTTCGCCAGGGTCAGGCTTTGCGTTCGGTTTTCAGGGCTGGCGTAGCCTCGATTTGTTTCTCTTGTAGTCTCCACTTTGATGTTT
>CAZHTX010000148.1:0-11969 GCA_964535475.1 uncultured Pirellulaceae bacterium | reverse complement strand
TACGGACGAGTGCCAGCGGATAAGATCGCGACTCTGCCGGAAAAGATCGCCAACAAAACAGTAGTTGGCTTGGGCGCCGACGAGCTGAGCCTTTCTCCCGCCGCCAAAGAGATGTTAAGTCGCTTGCCCTATGCGGACAGTTCAAGCGATGCAGCGGCGACTGAGAGCTCCGCCGGTACTCAGGAAAATCAAGCTGCTGATGAAGCCGCCGACGAGGCTGCAGAGTCCTCGCCACTGTCGCCCAAGGGTGCGAGCGATCTCACCCCCGAAGAGCAGGAACAGGTCAAGAAACTTGCCGACCGAGACCGTGAAGTGCGGACTCACGAGCAAGCTCACGTCGCTGCCGCGGGCCCGTATGCGTTAGGTGGCCCGACCTACAGCTACCAAGAAGGGCCCGACGGTCGAAACTATGCGGTTGGCGGCGAAGTGCAGATTGACACCTCCCCCGTCTCCGGCGATCCGGAAGCAACGATCCGCAAAGCACGGGTTGTCAAAGCTGCGGCACTTGCTCCCGCAGAGCCATCTTCGCAAGACCACGCAGTGGCCGCCGCCGCCACCCAGATGGAAATGCAAGCTCGCGCGGAAAAGTCTCAGCAGCAACTTGATGAAAGCTCGCCAGAAGACGCAAACTCAACTGAGCATGGACGAGCGGCTGAGGAAGCGAGACCACGCGGAAACTCGCTCGATCTCGTCGCCTAGCAGCCACCCAATAATCACGAGCACTGCAGTCCATCCAACAACGGTGTGAGTGCTGTCAGCGAAGCGGTATTAAAAGGGCTACTTCAACAGTGGCTGGCGATTTCGTGGTGCGCTACGCCCGGACTCTTTCAACTGGCGAAGCAAGGCCTGCATCTCTTTTCGCTTCGCGACTTCGGTAAAATACAAATTGGTTGTTTCCCCGGGATCGTCCTCCAAATTGTAGAGCTGGCCGGCCGCGTCAGGCGCGGTATCGGGAAGCGCATAGCTCGCGAGGAAACCTTGCCCGTAGTTGTTTCCTCCCGAACCTTGGTGGTCGAGATATTTCCAATTCCCCTGTCGCAGCTGAAATTCACCCCGAAAGCTCTGCGTCAGCATATGAGGTCGAATTGACTTTTCCAATGGTTCTTGCCCGAGCATCGCGGGTAACATATCGAAACTATCAACGGCCACATCGTCGGGTAACTGATAGCCGACGACCGAAGCCAACGTGGCGAAAATGTCGGTGGTGTTCGTGAGTTGATCCGACACCAGGCCAGCCGGGATCTTGCCTGGCCAGCGAGCGATAAAGGGCACACGGTGTCCTCCCTCCCAACCGTCACGTTTCATGCCTCGCCAAGCACCAGCGGCATCATGATTGTGATCGCGTCGCATCCAATCAACGTGCACTGTCTCCGGCCCATTGTCGGAGTTGAACAAAATCAGCGTGTTGCTATCAATCCCAAACTCTTTGATGAGATCAAGCAACCGTCCCACCAGCGTGTCCAGCTCCGCCACAAAGTCGCCACGAGGACCCGCATTGGTCGCTCCGATAAACTCATCGGCAGGTAACACCGGGGCATGGGCGATCTGTGTCGAAAGCACGGCAAAAAATGGCTGTTCCGGGTACTGTTCACGGTGCTCCGTTATGAACGCTTTTGTCTTCTCATAAAACAGTAAATCAGCATTGATAAAATCGTATCCAGGGGCCATCCAACCTTCATCATTGTCCCAACGCCATTTCCCGCCAGGGTTCGGTAGACTCTCCCGAGAGTGTCGCTGACTGGCGGGAACTTCGATCATGCCATTTTCAATATAGACATACAACGGATCGGTGTTGGGACAATTGGGAGTAATGAAAGATTGATCGAAACCTCGCTGATTTGGGCCATCGATTAAGGGTGTACTTTTTTCGTAGTCAATCAGCAGCGAATTTTCAAAGCCGCCACCGAGGACTTGATTGTCTTTATCGAACCACGTCAACCCAACGTGCCACTTGCCGAAAACGCCAGTCCGGTAACCTTGTTCTCGTAACGTCTCAGCAATGGTGAGCGTGCCGGGCTTTAAATAGCTTGGCCCACCAGGCCCTTCGAAAGCGCCACCACCGCGGCCTGTGGAGCGATAAATCTGCTGGCCAGAATACAACCCATAACGCGAGGGCGAGCAGATAGTCGATGGACTATGCGCGTCGGTGAAGCGTATCCCCTGGAGAGCCATCTCGTCTAAGCGAGGCGTCTGATAGGCGCATGCTTGGTTGTAGCAAGAGAGATCGCCGTAGCCCAAATCGTCAGCGTAAACGATGATAATGTTGGGCGGATTTGCCTGGAGCGACTGGCCCGCCAAACTCATGGCCAGCGAGCCCGCCGCACAAAGGGAGCTCACTAAAATCTGCCATCGCGTGATCAATTTCAGGTTCCTGATGCTGTATTGAAATATTGCCAGCGATTGACAACGCGAGTTGAACTACCAAACTCACTCGCCGCTGGCATCACTTGCCGGAGCACTCTCCGATGGCAAACCCTTTCGCCGCTTGGGCAAGACCCACTCGGGCCGAGGAAAGTGACACGTATAGCCATTTGGCAAACGTTCCAGATAGTCTTGATGCTCTGGCTCAGCTTCCCAAAAATCGCCCACGGGTTCAACCTCGGTGACGACTTTACCAGGCCACAGCCCAGAAGCGTCGACGTCAGCGATTGTATCGATCGCGATTTGTCTCTGTTGCTCATTCTCAAAATATATTGCCGAGCGATACGATGGGCCGCGATCGTTTCCCTGGCGGTTCGGCGTGGTCGGATCATGAATTTGGAAGAAGAACTCCAATAACCTCCGGTAGCTTATTTGGGCGGGATCGAAAATGATTTCGATCCCCTCGGCATGATTTCCATGATTCCGATAAGTCGCCTGGGGAACTTCACCACCGGTGTATCCCACACGTGTTTTCTCGACACCTGGTAATTTACGGATCAGATCCTGCATACCCCAAAAACAACCACCAGCGAGTACCGCGCGTTCTTTCATTTTATTTCCACAAGTTAATGAGTTCGTCAACGTGCATCGACGCCCGGAAGTATTCACCCACGCTGAGATTTGGCTCGAAATCGCAGTGGCGTGACAGGCTTACCACGAGCAAATTTTTGTTCATGCTTTGTGCTTCGCCCATGGGTGCGTTTCCGCCACAGCTTGAAAGACCCAACCGACAATTCACGCCGCATCAACTTGATCACTTCGCCCGGATTCAAGCCGAATTGCGTCCGTATCGCTTCGAAGCTAGTACGATCTTCCCAAGCCATCATGATGATGCGGTCCAGTTCGCCTCGAGTCAATTCGTTCATTGCCACCCAAGTTTACTACGGGAACGTTTTCTTGCTTACCACCAGCGGACGCGATTCGGATCCCTATCCCCCGAGTCGCCGGCAGGAGCTCCGAAGTGAAGCTTTGGGTTATTGTGCATAGGCGGCAAGCCTTTTTGTACCCCAGCAGCTTTCTGCCCGTGCAATTGGCCTCGTGCCCGCGGCGCCCGCCGGAATTAAGCGTTCTCGCTCTGTTTCCATTTGCTGATCACAGATTGCCAAGATTCCCGATTCACTCGCTCCCGTGGCCGCAGCGCTTTATGCCCTTCATTTACGATAATCGCGGTGGCAGCCACGCAGATCGCCACGAGCCAGACCTGCCAGGGCAAAGGCTGAAAATCGAATAACTGCTGTGTCCATGGCAGATAAAGGGCGACGATGTGAACCGCTAAAGAAACCGCGACTCCAATCAGCAAGACCTTATTACCCCAAAGGCTTTTCTTGAAAATCGAAACATCTTCGCTGCGACAATTGAAAACGTGGAACATCTGAAAGAGGACGAGTGTCGTCAAGGCGGAAACGCGAGCCAACTCGAGGCTGGCTTGACTGGCGACCCAATAGAAAACCCCCAACGTGCCCACTGACAACCAGATACCGATAATCACCAAGCGTTCGATGAGCACGCGGTCGAGAACACCCTCGCTGATCGGGCGCGGGGCACGTCGGAAGAGGGCTTCTTCACCTGGTTCAAATCCCAGAGCCACATCGGCAATACCGTTGGTGACAACATTGCACCAAAGAATTTGTGCTGGTAACAAGGGCAGAGGCCAGCCAATGACCAGTGCCGTTAAGATAATGAGAATATCCGCAGCACCGGTGCTGAGCAGAAAAAACGTCGCCATACGAATGTTACGGAAAGCGGTGCGACCTTCCTCGACGGCTGAGTAAACGCTGGCAAAATTGTCATCGGTGATCACCATGTCGCTCGCTTCTTTGGCGACATCGGTACCGGTCTCCCCCATGGCGGCACCCAGGTGGGCGGCCTTTAAAGCGGGCGCGTCGTTAACCCCGTCTCCCGTTACCGCAACCACATGCTGATTTGCTTTCAGCCGATTGACGATGCGGACCTTGTGCTCCGGTTTAACGCGGGCGTAAACGTTTTGATCGCGAAGCAGATCGTCAAGTTCTTTGTCGGAAAGATCTCCGAAGCGTCGCCCGATGTGCGCCTCGGGGAGTGTCGCCTGCGGGTGCTCTGTCGCCTCGCCGGAATCTTCGGCAACCTCGGAATCTCCATCGCTTTGCTCTGAAGGTTGCTCCCCGTGTTGCTGACCGTTGCCGACCGGGCGATCGACGTGCACTTTGTGGGCGATGGCAGCCGCAGTTTGAGCGTGGTCGCCGGTCACCATCAGCACGCGAATGCCGGCGCGGTGACAGTCATCGACCGCCTCGATTGCCTCCGGACGTGGTGGGTCGAGCAGGCCCTGCATACCGACAAACGTGAACCCCTCGGGCTGCTCACTCTTGATCGACTTGACAGCCTCTTCGCCGCGACCGATTGCCATCCCCAGCACTCGCAGGCCTTGGCTGGCAAGCTGTTCGTTTTTCTTTTCGATCTCTGCTTTATCAAGCTCAACATGCTCAGCCGCATCGGTCAACTTGTTGCGCGACATCTCCGCGATCACTTCCGGCGCGCCTTTCACCAGCACCAGGGGGCCTTCTTCGTCATCCGAGACATCATGAATGGTCGCCGAAAATCGTCGCTCTGTCTGGAACGGTATACTGTCGACTTGGGGGTAGCGTTTTTCGATTTCCTCACGACTCAAGCCGGCTTTGGCGGCTGAAATCAAAAGCGCAATCTCCATCGGATCGCCTTTGCCGAAATCATCTTGCTGGTCACGCTTCGGGTCTTGCTGATCCTCATCATCGCCGCTGGATTTCTGGCTGTCATTGTCTCCAGATTCAGTGGACTCGCCATTATTTTGTTTTTGCTCTTCCCGATCGTGACTTTGCTGTTGTTGTTTACTTGCCGAGATTTCGGCTTCATTATTTAGCAAGCCTACTAACAGCGTTTGATAAAGCGGCGTTCCTTGTTTGACTTCCCTTTCCTCACCGTCGGAGCGAAGTTTTCCTTGCAGCGCAAATGGCTCCCCCTCGATTTCATATAAAGCATCACCAGCGTAAACTTGCTGCACGGTCATTTTATTTTGAGTGAGCGTACCCGTTTTATCGGAAACAATTACGGTTGTGCTGCCCAGCGTCTCAACCGCCGGAAGATGTCTTATCACCGCGTGCCGCCGAGCCATACGACGCACGCCAACGGCCAACGCGACGGTCATGACTACCGGCAAACCGGCGGGAATCGCGGCAACGGAAAGTGACACCGCCAGCAAAAACATCTCCTCCACATCGCGACCGATCGCCAGTCCCACGCCAAACGCGATGACTGCAAGAATCAAGACCGCGACTGCAATCCATTTCGCCAACCGATCCATGCGTTGCTGCAAGGGCGTATCGATCTCACCCGCGGCGCGAATATCCTCAGCCACCTTCCCCAGTTCGGTCTTGGCCCCCGTGGCGACGACCACGCCGACCGCTCGCCCGGCCGTTACCGCCGTGCCCATAAAAGCCATATTCGTCTGATCGGCGGGAGGCAGGTCAGATTCCGCATCATCCAGTGCCGGTTCATTTTTCTTGGCGGGAACCGACTCCCCGGTCAAAGCCGCTTCGTTGACCTGAAAGCCCTGCGAATCGATTAACCGTAAATCAGCAGGGACCATTTCGCCTTGCTCGAGCAGGACGATGTCACCCGGAACAATCTGCTCTCCTTTGACCTCCTGCTCCTCACCGTCGCGTCGCACTTTGGCCTTCGGAGAGACCATCTCCATGAGTGCTTGCACCGCCGTTTCGGCACGATATTCCTGGATGAACCCAATGGTTGCATTGACCACCAGCACAAGCCCGATTACAATCGCGTCGCCCCAACTCTGCAGCACCAACGTAACCACCAGCGCCACCAGCAACACATAGATCATGGGGCTGGTAAACTGATCCATCAGCACTCGCCAAGCACTGACCTGCTGCTCGGTTCGAATCGTATTTCGACCGTGCTCTTCCAGACGCGATTGGATTTCCTGCTCCCCCAATCCATCACGACTGGCATCAAGTTTACCGAGAACGTCTTCTGGTGACTGGTGATACCAGGGTTCGTCTTTAGGTGAGGGCATTATGATTTTAGGCTAAGCCTGAGAGCCTTCTCTTGAATGGAAGTTGCTGTTCACCCACTCCGAAAACACACGGTGTATCGTGGCGCGCGGAATCCGGAGGGATGCCGAGTCTGATTGAACGATTGCACGCGGCAACGTGCAAAAATCTGAGCAACTACCATGCCAGCGACACCATGCGTATTCACACGGCGAAAGTAACGCCAAGAGGAGCGTCTGGCGTGAACCTCAATTCACTTTAAGAGCCCCAAACCGCATGCATGAACCCCAAAAAGCAAGCGTTAGGAAGCCAAGTTTATTGGGCAGCTTGATCAAAGGAAGAAACGCGGATCTCGTGAAACTGAATCTTGGGATTCTCACGAACCACGGTGTTGGCATCCCACTCGGACTTAATCAGCAGGGCGTCATGCCCGAATTGGTCGCGAACCAACTTCACGGCGTAGGGCAATCGAAGCGATTGGCGTTCCTCTTCAGTGGCGTTGAACCAGCGGACCATTTTGTAGGGTCGCCAGCTGAGGGAAGTGGGCGCGTTGTATTCAGACTCCAAGCGAAAACGCACCACGTCAAATTGCAATTCTCCCACCGCCGCCAAGATCATTTCACGGCGGGTAGCGAGAGCGTCGTGGAAAACCTGAATGGCCCCCTCTTCGACCAATTGTTCCAGGCCGCGATCAAACTGTTTGCGGCGGGAGGTATCGGGGCAATCGAGCACCGCAAAGAATTCGGGAGAGAACTGCGGCAACGGTTCGTACTGCACGGCGTCACCATTGCAAAGCGTATCACCGAGACGAAATTCGCCGGGGCAAACCAAACCGATGATATCACCGGGATAGGCTTCCTCCATCGTTTGCCGCTCTTGGCCGAAGACGCGGAGCGCTCGCGGCAGCCTTAATCGTTTTCCGCTGCGTGGGATCGTAACTTCCATATCCCGCTGGAACTTGCCAGTGCAAACTCGCATAAAAGCCACGCGATCACGATGGCGTGGATCGAGGTTGGCTTGGATTTTGAACACGAAACCGGAAAACTTAGGATCACTACCGGGGACCAAACCGCGGTTGCTGATCCGATCGCCGGGCGGTGGGCATAGTTTGAGAAAGCCGCGGAGGAAGTGCTCGACACCAAAATTCGTGAGCGCACTACCGAAGTAGACGGGTGTTTGCTCACCCCGCAGAAACCGCTCGCGGTCCAGTTCCGCTCCGGCGAACCGAACCAGTTCAACTTCCTCCTGGGTACGCTCTAGTAACTCAGGGGAAATCGCCCCGCTAGCACTGCTGTCGCCCGTCCTTAACGCTTCGGCAGAACGGGCTTCAAGGTCCGACCAGGAGGTGATCTCGGAGGCGATCCGTCGTTCCCCTTTGCGATCGCTGAACAGGTGAATGGCGTCGTCCTCGAGGTCGACAAAGCCTTCAAACTCACTACCGCTGCCAATCGGCCAGTTTTGGGGCAGCGGCTCAATCGAGAATTTCCGCTCAATCTCGTCAATGATTTCCAAAGGGGATCGTCCCGGGCGATCCACTTTATTCACGAAGGTGATCACGGGGATTTTCCGCAACGCGCAAACTCGAAACAATTTCTCCGTCTGAGTTTCAATCCCCTTGGCCATATCAATGACCATCACGGCCGCGTCGGCGGCGACCAGGGTACGATAGGTATCCTCGCTGAAATCATGGTGGCCTGGGGTGTCCAGCAAATTGACTTGGCAGCCCCCGAATTCAAAGGTTAGCACGGTGGAACTAACAGAAATGCCACGCTGCTTTTCCAGCTCCATCCAGTCTGAGGTGGCGGTTCGCTGAGTCTTCCTACCGCGTACCGCGCCGGCGATTTCAATCGAACCGCCGAAAAGGAGCATCTTCTCAGTAAGGGTTGTTTTCCCAGCATCGGGGTGGGAAATGATTGCGAAGGTCCGACGACGTAGCCTTTGGGCCTCAATGGCGGGATCGCCAGTGGACCGCGCGGTTGAATTGCTGGTCGCCGTTACTTGCATGTTCTCTGAATTCATAAGTCGGTCGTGCAGAAAGATGACGCCTTTAAACGCCCCCCAAGGAGACATCTTAGCGGGCGCGTCATGGTCGGTACGTCGCTAGTCCGTGAATTGTTTGTGACCAGAGCGGTCATCAAAGCCGCGTTGTCGCCGCAGCGCAACCCCGCGGGGCAACGTCACGCGACATCTTCAAAGTGGACTAAGTTCAGCCGGGCTGAGGTCTACCTCGTCGAATATCGAGCGCGGTGACAACTCAAATATTAGCTTTCAGGAGTCTTTTACTCGGCTTTGCCGAGCCGTTTACTCGGACACCCGCTTCGGGTTGTATGCACGCATGTTACCGAAATGCCTCCATGTGAACAAGTCAGACGATGCCCGCGGCGCGTTGGTTGCACGCTCGAAATGTTGACTTCATTCTCGAAACAGGCTTTTTCAACGATGACAACAAACATCCAGATCATTTTTTACAGCGCGCACGGTCATGTTTACCGCTTGGCGGAGGGGATTGCCATGGGCGCCCGCGAAGTCCCAGATACCGAAGTTGAGGTGTTGCAAGTCAAGGAGACGCTGCCGCGCGACCTCTTGGAGAAAATCGGTGCCTGGGAGGATCGCCAAGAGTTCGCACACATTCCCATCGCTGAACCCAAAAAGCTGCTCGAAGCCGACGCGATCGTCCTGGGTTCCCCGACTCGCTATGGTGCCTCAGCCGCTCAAATGCAGGCATTCTTGGATGCAACCGGCGAGCAATGGATGTCGGGGGGGCTGATTGGCAAAGTCGGCAGCGCCTTCACATCGACGGCCAGCCAACACGGAGGCCAAGAAACGACTCTGCTGGCAATGTCGACGTTCTTCTTCCACCAAGGCATGGTGATTGTTGGCGTTCCTTACAGTTCGCAAGAGCTGCTAAACATGGATGAAGTTAGCGGCGGAACGCCCTATGGAGCGACAACCATCGCGGGCGGTAAAGGCCAACGTCAAATGAGCGAAAACGAATTGGCAATTGCTCGGGCACAGGGGCGTCATGTGGCCAGTATTGCGGGAAAACTGAAACAGTCCGATTGATTCGCTGTGTTTGCCGCGATTTCCGTCTTCAAGCAGCCCCACGGTTCCTTCCCATGCGAGCAGAAGCTTTCGGTTTAATCGTTGTTGGGGTTTTCTTATTAGTGGGTTTTGCCGTCCATGTGCTTGGGCGGCGAGTGCGAATTCCGCGGGTAACTTTACTGCTGTTGCTCGGTTTTTTAGCCAGCCCTAGTGTCTTCGATTTGGTCACCGTGGATGTTTCAGATTGGTTCTCGTTAGCTGCCAAATTAGCCCTCAGCATCATCGGTTTTCAACTTGGTGAACGCTTCCTTGGCAAGCAGCTGCGCGAGACGGGCAAGGTAATTTTTAGCGTCTCGGTCACGGAAGTGCTAATCACATCGCTGGTAGTGTTTTTAATTCTCTGGGCTTTAGGGTGTGATTTCTCATTGGCCATGCTACTAGCAGCCGTTGCGCCGGCGAGTGCGCCTGCTGCGACTAGGGACGTTATCCAACAATGCCATTCGCGGGGACCAGTAACTGATACCGTGCTGGGCGTGGTCGCCGTCGATGACGCTTGGGGAGTGATCCTCTTCAGTCTACTCCTGGCACTGACTCAATTTCTCACCGGCGCGGGAGAGACATTATCGATCATCACGCATGGTTTGCGCGAAGTGTTCGGTGGAATAATTTTGGGGGTCGGCGTGGGAATACCAATGGCCTTTCTCAGTGGTCGCATTCGCCCCGGTCGGTTAACGATCGTCGAATCGGTGGGATTTATTTTTTTCGTTAGCGGCGTAGCGATTCTATTTCAACTCTCCTACATTTTGGCATGCATGGCAATGGGAGCTGTTGTGTCAAATTTAGCAAAGCATCATGAACGCCCGTTTCACGCGATTGAAGAAATCGAACAACCGTTTTTAATTGTGTTCTTTCTTCTCGCGGGATTTGATTTTGAAATTAACAAATTATGGGATGCCGGTCTGATCGGCCTCCTCTACATCGTGGCCCGGTCTCTCGGACTCGTTTTTGGCGGATATTTAGGTGGATTGTTTGGTGGAGCTGATCGCGTCGTGCGGACACATGCGGGGTGGTGTTTATTACCGCAAGCGGGCATCGCCCTGGGATTGGCGTTGATGGTCTCTGAACGCCAACCCGGCAGTGGCTCTGATGTGCTGTCCATCATCGTGGGCACAACCGTGGTTTTCGAACTACTGGGGCCGTTGGCCACTTATTACGCCTTGCGCCACGCTGGCGAAATCCCCTCAACCGACGCGGAGCGGCAGGCCAAACATGCCAATAAATAATTTCGAGGCTGGTCCCGCCACAGTTCCGCGTTATGTCGAAAAGGGAGTTTTTGCACCAATCGGTCGCTCCACATTGACGCCGAGCTGACTCAATTTTTCAAGCGTTGCCGCATCGCCTTTGAGCACCGCCAAAGTACCCTCGGTCTCCATCACGACTGCGTCAACTTCCCCAGGTTCCGTGAAACCTTGCCCCCGCATTGCGGCTAGCACCTCATCTTTTGTGACTCGCTCCGCTCGCAACGCATCCATCAGGAAATTGCCCTTAAAGAACAACAACGCGGGCTGTGCCTTGATCAGCCGATTATAACTGGCCGATCGCACAGCCAAGAAAGTGTTTACGAGTTGTAAGAGAATCAGCAATCCAAAAGCGATGACCCCTTGCACCAGTGAAACCGTTGCCGATGTCAAGATGGACGCCAAGGTGGAACCGAGCGCGACCGTGACAACGAAATCAAATGCATTCATTTTCGAGAGAGTGCGTTTGCCGCTGATCCTGAGCATCACGACAATCGCGAGGTAGGCAAAAGTGCCCAAGATGAGCGTGCGCCAGATTGGCGCCCAACCGCTAAAAATAATCTCCCAAGACAACTTGGACATGCTCGAGTGCCACTTCGTTTTTCGATCAACTCAAGCGGTCGGTAGTCGCCCGAACTGGTGCTTTCCGGGGCGCAGCAAGTTCTTCCGCATCCCAAAAGTAGGTGGGCCAGATCGTCGATCGTACCATCCAAGAGAATGTCCCAATCGTGATCGAGGTCAATACGGACAGCACAATGACGAGCAGTGTGCCGCAAGCGTTAAACATTGAAAATACCGTGGCCGCGATATCACAAAGCACGAACCCGAGTCCGACTAGTCGTGACATAATTTTGCTCCTTCTCTGCGAAGATGAAATCGACTCCCATCACAGCATCTACTGTGCCTCGCGCAAGCTGCCACCGCGGTTTTGTTCGTCCGGCAGCCAAGAGTGTTTTGACGCGCACTCTGTTGCGCACGCTTGGCTTCAAATGCCTAGCTAAGAATGCATACGAGCAAAACATGTTCCATTCTCCGCCACACGTGCGATCGGCAGCTACAAGAAATCCGGCTAAGAAATCCGGCTAAGAAATCCGGCTAGTCAAGCTGCCGGGATCGTCGTCGCCGAGCGTGTCGCGGATATATAACATCTGGATCAGGACCAAGGTGACGACCATCAAGGGGG
>CAZHTX010000147.1:7142-12018 GCA_964535475.1 uncultured Pirellulaceae bacterium | reverse complement strand
AACCGTAAGCCCGCGTGGCCCGATCAATGGCGATGTAGCACGATCCCATCTGTGGATAAAGGCAGCCGTAGTTATACCAATAACCGTAATCTTGATGCCATTCCCAGGCACCACCCACGCGTGGCTCTTTGAGCATCAGTTTGTGGTGATAATGGTAGACTTCGTCACCCAAAAAAGCAGCCATCGCGGGCACTATTTTGGGGCTGCGAGCGATCCGCGAATAAATGTCATCGCGCAGGGCATCACGTACGGTCAGCAAAGTCGTGCCTCCCGTGGCGTCGCTGCGGGCGGTTGATTGAGACTCCATCTCGCGATCAGCGCGAGCTGTGTCGGCGAGCCGCTGGGTTTCGTCCTGATCGAGCAAACCGGGCACGATCACGAAGCCGTCACGTTGAAAGGACTCGAGATCACTCGGAGAAGGCAGATAAGGCATGGTAGCTCTGCTGTGTTAGCTCAAAATGGCGTGGATGGGGCTAGCCGGCTCAACTCCCGTCAAGCGTTGGTCGAGTCCCTGGAACGGATACACAAAACGTTCGTGATCGATGCCCATCAAGTGCAGAATTGTCGCATTCAAATCGCGAATATGCACGGGGTCCTTGGTGACATTGTAGGAAAATTCGTCCGTTTCTCCGTGCACAACCCCGCCTTGAATTCCAGCACCGGCCAGCCACATCGAAAAGCATTTGGGATGGTGATCGCGGCCGTACTGCGTTTTGCTGAGTGCGCCTTGGCAATAGATCGTACGGCCGAATTCTCCGCCCCACACGACCAGCGTGTCATCAAACATGCCACGCTGTTTGAGATCGGTCAGCAAGCCGGCCGAGGGCTGGTCGATATCTCGACACTGCTTGGGTAAATCGCCGGGTAAGTTGCCGTGCTGATCCCAACCGCGATGAAAGATCTGCGTGAAGCGTACTCCCCGTTCGGCCATGCGGCGAGCCATCAGGCAGCAGTTCGCGAAGGTTCCCGGGGTGGTTACGTCGGGACCGTAGAGGTCGAGCACGTGCTGAGGCTCGTCGGCTATGTTGCTCAAATCAGGCACGCTAGTTTGCATCCGAAACGCCATCTCATACTGGGCAATCCGAGCGGCCGTTTCGGGGTCTCCACTGTGCTCGTAAGTTTGCTGGTTCAGCTTGGACAGCGAATCCAACATGCGCCGGCGAACACGGCTATCAATACCCGCGGGGTTCGACAGATACAACACTGGATCTTGACCGCTCCGCAGAGCCACGCCTTGATATTTGCTGGGCAAAAAACCGTTGCCCCAGAGCCGG
The DNA here is from genome assembly GCA_964535475.1 of uncultured Pirellulaceae bacterium. GTDB lineage: Bacteria > Planctomycetota > Planctomycetia > Pirellulales > Pirellulaceae > Laterigemmans. Next base: position 10,744 of record CAZHTX010000147.1, on the reverse strand, counting down.
TTGTAGAGAGCCTGAGCATCTTTACGGCCGGTCCAGGTTGCTGTCATCACCATGAATGCCGGCAGATTTTCGTTCTCGGTTCCCAGCCCGTAAGACAGCCAGGATCCTAAACTGGCTTTACCGGGCAACTGATTGCCGGTGCAAATATACGTGATCGCCGGATCATGATTGATCGCCTCGGTCCACATCGATTTGACGAGCGCCACTTCATCAACTTTCTTGGCCGTGTGTGGCAACAGTTCCGAAACCATGGTGCCCTGCTGGCCATGCGGAGCAAACTTGTAAATGCTCGGTGCGATCGGAAACCGCGCCTGCCCGCTGGTCATCGTCGTTAGACGTTGGCCTTGGCGAATCGACTCGGGCAGATCTTTGTCAAACCAATCGGCCATCGCCGGTTTGTGATCCCACATGTCCATTTGACTGGGAGCGCCCGACATGAACAGGTAGATGGCCCGTTTTGCTTTGGGTTCGTGATGCGGGAGCGCAGGTAATCCCCCGCGGCTGGCTCCCACCGCGGCGGCACTCGCATGACCAGAAGTTTCCAGCGAAGCCAACGCGGCGCAGCCCAAGCCGGCCGATGTCCGCGAGAAAAAATGACGGCGAGTAATGGGGTCCATAATCTTGTAAGCACCTGAGTTTGATGTGTGGCGAGTAAAGCTCACGTCATTCGCTGCTGAGCTACTTGGTGATCGCTTCGTCGAGGTTGAGGATCGTGGAAGCGACCATGAGTGCCGCGGCAGCGCCACCGCTCGACGCTCCTAACTGTTTCAGCAAGGAATCGTTGTCTTGGTAGTGTTGCTGGAGATCGTGATGAAGTGCCATCAACTCGGCTTGTTCCTTGGTGTTTGGGGGTCGCGAGGTTACTGCTTCGAACATCCAACCGATCTGCGCCGCGGAGTCTTCACCCACCAGCCTTTGCGAACGCTCCACCAAGCTGCGGGCGGCGGCCAAATATTGCGGTTCGTTCATTAACATCAAGGCTTGCAACGGGGTGTTGGTACGTTCGCGACGAGCGGCACAATTCTCCCGGCTGGGAGCATCAAACGTGGTCATCTGCGGCGGTGCGCTGGTCCGTTTCCAGAACGTATAGACGCTGCGGCGGTAAACCTTCGCGCCTGAATCGGCGGTAAAGTTGGCTGTGTTGCTGCCGGTATAGCCAACCGCCAACCACAATCCGGCTGGTTGTGGCGGTTTCACGCTGGGGCCTCCCAGTTGATCGACTAACAGGCCGCTGGTTGCCAACGCTGCATCGCGAATCATCTCGGCATCGAGCCGAAAACGAGGGCCGCGGGCCAACAGGCGGTTTTCCGGATCGACGGCGAGCGCTTGTTGATGGCTGCGGCTCGATCGTCGATAGGCGTCGGTCATCACCAGCCGCTTAAACAAAGCTTTGACGTCCCAGCCGCTCTCGCGAAAGTCGACGGCCAACGTATCGAGCAACCGCGGATGCGATGGGGGGCTGCCTTGTGCTCCGAAGTCCTCGCTGGTTTTCACGATCCCGGTGCCAAACAGTTGTTGCCAATATCGATTCACGGCTACCCGGGCGGTCAGCGGATGGTCGGGCTGGGTTAACCAGCGTGCCAACCCGAGCCGATCGCGAGGTAGTTCTTCGGCCAGCGGCGGCAAGGCTTGCGGCACTTGCCGGGTGACTTGCTCGCCCGGTTTATCATATTCACCCCGCTCAAGAATGTGAGCGGGACGTGGTGTCTCCAGTTCTTTCCAGACTAACGTGGTGGGCATCGAGTTTTGAATTTCGGTGCGACGCTTGTCCAACCCGGCAGCCATATCTTGCAACACTAACCAATCGGGATGCACCGATGCGACGCGGCGATAATAGTGTTTGATTGCCTCCAGTTGCGCGGGCTGACGTTGTTCCAGCGGCAGCTTGGCGATCTCCAGAATCTCCGCCGGAACGGGAGCAGCGGGAGAGCGAAAAGCGGCGGCAAACGCGGCTGGTCCGGAATGATTAATGGTCTTCAAGTACAAATCATTGACGCCGGCTTGCAAATCCAGCGTGACAGATTCACCAAGTGGACTGATGGGGCGATCGGCATTGACTTCCGCAACTTTTTTGCCAGCCAGCCAAACTTGATAGCCATCTTCAGTCCCCAGCAACAGCGTCAGTTTTTGAGCTTGAGGGGCCACGATCTGCCGATGTAGCAGAACGACGCTGGGCCGGTCGGGAATGGTTGGCAAACTGTTGATCGTAGCGGGCTGGAAGGCCGTGCCAGTTTGCCAACTCAAGCTCTGATCGCGAAACTTAAAGGTTTCCTCTTGGTCAAACGCTCGATCTTGTGAGGCATAGTTTTGGTAATACCCCGCACCGATATTTTCAACCTCGAAGGGGCCCACAAAATGCCAGGGGCTGATCTGCAGTTGACGCTCCGGAGCGACGCGGGGCAGATCGTCTGAAACGGCGATGCGAACACGCTTGAAACTGTGACCGGCAAACTGTGACTCGTATTTGAGCACCACTTTGATTTCGGCGGTCTCCGTTTCGGAGCCCAGTAAACTGCTGGCGACGAACCAAGCCGAACGGCTACCCGGTTGTTGGTGACCGCCGATAGCCCAGCCGGCGTCGGCGGCGACTTGCCCGTCGATTGCGTACTGAATGGTGAATTTGGGGCTGTCGCTTTGCTCGTGATCGGCTTGACCATACACCAATTTCACAGGCGTGAATTCGCCCCCGGTCGCCGTTGATTTCAGCAAGACCTCGATTTCGCTCAGCACCGCGTTACCGTTATCGCTTCGTCCGGCAGGCTCGTCGGACGAGTCGGCCAGCGCTTCCAAGCGAATCAACTGATAAGGACCACCCGCCGGTAGCGTCGCTTGCAAGGTTACGGTTTCTTTCGCGGGAACTTCGCCACCGGCCGCCACCGAGCCATCGTCCAGCACTTGCATCGTGCTACCGCCGCTCGATTCCGCACTGCTGGGCTGAAGGATTTGCCAGGTCGTTGGATTTTCGCTGCTGGCAAGCGCGGCCTGTTCCCAGCGAGTTTGTGCTGCGTCGACCGTCGGCAGCGGACCATTCATCTCCGCCTGCAAGTCGCTGCGCATTGTGGCAACGTCTGCTAATTGTTTGAGATGCTCGTCCGTCGGGACCCGCGCCACCGGCGGATGATCTTTGGCGTTGCCATCGAGCGCGCGACCGTCCAAGCTGTTGAAGAAAGCCGACAGCGAGTAATAGTCCTGCTGGCTGATCGGATCGAATTTATGATCATGGCAGACCGCACAGCCGGTGGTCAGCCCAAGGAAGATGGTGCCAAACGCATCGGTGCGGTCGATCACGTTGCGGGCGAAGACTTCCTCATAGATCGATCCCCCTTCGCTGGTCGTCACATTTAATCGGTTAAAGCCACTGGCGATCTGGTCTTCCAGGGTGTTTTCCGGCAGCAGATCTCCTGCCAATTGCGCCGTGATAAATGCATCAAAGGGCATGTTCTTGTTGATCGCGGAAATCACCCAATCGCGATAGGGCCACATTTCGCGAAAGTTATCCAGGTGCAAACCGTGCGTGTCCCCATAACGCACGAGGTCCAGCCAGTATCGTCCCAAGTGTTCGCCGAAATGGGGCGACTGTAACAAGCGATCGACAACTTTCT
>CAZHTX010000147.1:0-7132 GCA_964535475.1 uncultured Pirellulaceae bacterium | reverse complement strand
GTCAGGTCTTGTTCGAAGGCGCGCAGCTCTGCGGGCGTCGGAGGCAAGCCGGTCAGATCGAACGTCACGCGGCGTAATAATTCCCGGCGGCTAGCTGGCGGGTTGGGCGTTAAGCCGGCGGCTGCGATTTGTTCCAACAGAAACGCATCCAGCGGATCGCTGGTTTGTGCTACATCCCCAGAAGTGGCTTGCTCCACAGTGTTGGTTTGGTCAATAGTGATTGGTCGGGGGTGGCGTTGCGGCGGCACTAATGACCAGTGTGGTTGAAACTCCGCACCTTGCTCAATCCAGCGTTTGAGCAGACTCTTCTCCTCGTCGCTTAGTGGTTTCTGCACTTCGGGAGGCGGCATGACTTCGTAAGTGTCATCACTCTCGATCCTGGCCACCAAAGTGCTGGCTGCCAAGTCGCCAGGCACGACAGCACGCTCTCCGCTATCGGCCGGGGCGTAGGCCGACTCGGCTTCGTCGAGCCGCAAACCGCCCTGACGATGTGCCCCATCGGGTCCATGGCAAGCGAAGCAGCGGTCGGATAGCAAAGGACGAATCTGACGGTTGAAATCAACCGGCTCCACGGCACCCGCCGCGCGGCTCGACTCGCCAGCAGCATCGGCCACGGGATCGGCAGCCGAGACAGCGGTCGACGAAGTTCCGTTGGCAACGATTACAGCGGTTGCCAGCAGGATAACAGTGCACAAACGGTGATAGTGAGTTTCAACGAGCATCGACATGAAGGCGAACTATTACCAGGCGGGATGGGGCAGCAGGCGGGATTGGGGTAACCTCGACATACTACTATTCTACCGTAGTATGTCGCAAATGTGCAGTCTTTTGACTCGGCTGCGTTATGACTTGCGAATAAAGTGCTCGGCATAACTGCGCACTTCGGTGCCGTTGAGCACGTGGACCATTCGCAGTTGACTCACTTCCGCTTCACTAAAACCGCTCAACGGCACATGAATCAACTGTTTTTTAAATCGACGTGCCAACCGGCGCCATCCCCCACCGGGTGGCAGAGAGCTGAGCAAAGCGACTTGACGACTGCGCGAATACATACAAGCCGCAGCGATCAAACGTTCTTCGAGGGTCTCGACAAAATCGAGCCGCGGGTCACTCCAAATGTCAGGAATCGATTTCGGCGGAAACAGAAACATGGCCCCGCCGTACGTTGCCAAACAAATTCCCGGTCCCACCAGCTCTTGGCGAAAATCAGTCGCGTAGAAAGCTAGCGTCGATTCATTGTTGTGCTCGGCAAACCAAGTCGTCCGCCAGGGGTAATCTCGCGGGTCGGCGGGTGAATCAAACAGCATCACGCAGGCGTCGAGCGTGCCGCGATCGGGCGGAATGACTTTGACATAGATTTGTTTTTCATACCAATGCCGCACCGTGTCACGGATATCGATCCCATCTTTGACGCTGGTGGTAAACTTTTCCGTCCGCGCCAGATCGGCACCCATGATGGCTCGCGCACGATCAAAAGCGCGTGAGCGAAAGCGTTCGATATGTTCGTCTTCGGGCGGATAGCTACATTGTCCGAAGGGATTCCATTTGTATCCCCAACGAGCCCGTTCATCATCGGTCGGTCGGCGGTTTAACTGAATGGATTGCCAGAGCACCGTCGGGCCAGGCAGCCGGCTGACTAAGGGGACAATGTCTCCGGTTGGCAAGCGGCCTTGATCGATCGCCAAGGCAACGGCCGGCTCATCGTTGTCATCCACCGCGTAAGCATAATCGCGCGCCGTCTCAACGACGCTCAATGCATACTGATCGCCAAAGATCTGTTTGGCGGCGGTCACGATGGTATAAAGATCGGGCGTCATCCGTTTGCCCAGCAGCGACAAATTGCGGATGTACTTAAGTGCTTGGCTGAGGGCGAACGGGGTGATCCGGCGAGCCCGTTTTCCCAGCTCACGATAGTAGGCTTCGCGGGCCGCGATCAAGAGTTCCTTGACACCGTCAATCTGAATGTTGTCATCTTCTTCCAACTCGGCCCGCGCCCGTTCATACAGCGCTGAAATAAATGGTAGCTCGCCGAACAAAAATACTAAGGTTCGCGGCTCGACTGGATAGACAACCGGTTCCTCCATGTCGGCAACTGTCGGTGGTTCGACATCGAGCCCGTCCTCATCTTCATCGAGTGCTGAATCGTATTCCAACCCGTCGTCCTCACCAATGGACTTGAGCTGTTCAATGATAATCTGGTCAATGTGGTAGTTATCAAATGCGTCTTCCTTAGCAGCCTTTTCGTCGGTCTGATCCTCCGCCCGCTCGCGGCTTTGCTTTGCTGCGTCGCCGTCGGCATTTCCGCGATCGTCAGATGCTTGCGGGCGGGGCGGAACCCAGGCGGGAGTTGGCCACGGAGCATGTCCGTGGTAGGCGGCGCGGATCCAGGGCCACTGAGACACACAACAGATTAATAAAATGTTCTCATGGTGTTGTTCCAGCTCGCGCAATCGCATTGCCATGTATTCGACCCGTCGCTGAGATTGCAAACGGGCGGGAGGAGTGATGCTCGGCAGTAACGCGGCGGCAAAACGTTCTGGTGAGACGGTTCGCAGCGCATAAGGATCTGGCATTGCTGACGACTCGGGCAGAAATTGCTCGGTCTCCAGATCGATGTAAGCTCGTGGAACGTGCTCACCCAACGCCGCGCGGATCCCCATGATCACTGGCTGGCAAGGATCGATCGGCACGTAGCTCTGCGGCCACCACCTGAGCTCGTCATCTTCGTCCTCGTCTTCATCCTCATCGTCGCCCTCATCGCTATCGTAGAACTCTTGCTCGTTCTCCGCGCTCCATTCCGTGATATCAAAGTCGGGCTTCTCGCGGGGCGGTTGGATGACGATCGCCGGGCGAGGCAATTCCAGCACGGCGGTCTCGACTGGTTCGCGAAACGACTCCGGCAGCGGCAGGGCGACACAATCGACTTTGTGCTCCAGCATCCAACGCCGCACGATCAAAGCGCATTGACCACTGCCGTGAATGATTGGCAAGGCCGTAATCCGAGGGCTGATCTGCAACAACGGAGGAATCTTAGGCATGTTTTGCTTCCCGCTTCCCAATCGACTCATGAATACCAGAGCCTGTAGTCTAGCGTGCTCGAGCGATCATCGGGAGTCGAGCGGCTGCCATTCCCGTGGGAGCTGGCTGAAATGGCTTTGCTCAGGGTCTCAACAGCAGGGTCGCCGCCCCGGTGGACCAACCCTCGGTCCCTTGCACACGAGCCACAACGCGGAAACGACCTGACAATCCGGCTGGCGGCACAAACGCAAGTTCAAAATCCCCCCCCGCGTGATCATCAATTTCCGTCTGCAGCACGTCGACGCAGTTCGCTTGCTCGTATCGTTCCGAGGGAGATAAGCCGGGGCTGGTCGGCACGCTGCCGGGAAAATGACAGAGGGAAACGGTTAACTTGCCACCATGGGGCGCGACACCGCGGACAACGAGCTGTTCGCCAGGTGACACGCCGCTGGGAACATCCAACACAATGGTTTGCGGATGTTGCAAACGCAGCATCGGATCTCCCAGCAGATTATACAAATGAATGTGTTCGAGGCGTTCCGCCGGCAATTGCTCGGCGTCGGGGCTGAGCGCCGTGGCTAACAGGTCAACCAGCCTTCGTCGCTGGGCTAATTCTGGGTTCTGCCGTCCATCCTCAGCAACCTCCTGCTGAGCGATCAACCAGGCCTTGCCGAGCCGTTCAACTCGCTGCTGATAACAAGCATGAATCAGCCCCTGGGCGATCAAGGCATTACCGTAAGGCATGCTCACGCGACTGCTGGCTAACACCGCAATCGGACCTCCCGGACACTGCACCATTTGTTCTGCCAAGCAATCGACTGACGCATCAAAAGCACCCGTGTAACAGGCCAGCAACAAACCGATTGGCGCGGAGCCAGGAGCGACTTCCAGCAGATCAAGATCTTCACAAGTTAAGACCGGTCGCCGCGTCCCGTTTGGTCCTGGGACGCGATCGAGCGCGGTGACATTGCCGTGCCCCATGTAAACCCAAAACGCCCCCCCTTCGCGATAACGCCGCAAGGTGGCTGGAAAGAAATCAATGGCCCCCGGGTTAAAGGGGCTGCGGGGGCTGGCATAAGTGACGGCCAAACTGACCGCTTCGGGCAAAGTCGAGGTCAAGACGCTGCGGGTGGCCGATTCAATCGCCGCGTCGGCTAACATGCCGAATCCTCCCACACCGGCCGTAATCTGCACCCGGTCACGCCAAAGCTCGAAGTTATCGCTGGATTCATAAGCAATAATGCGGTTAATCCAACTCGCCAATTGCTCTGGCGTATCGACTGGCATTCGCCCCAGGGCTACTTGGGGAACGCCATCCCCATTCAGATCGGTGTAACTCGCATCACTCGGTAACGTGGCGGTCGATCCATATTTGGCTGCCGGTCCGGAAGCACGATAGAAAGTTGGTACTTCTAGACTGGGATCGGCCTGCTCAGCAGCGGTCAAACGGCAATCACCCACTAACACGACGAAGTGAGTCTGCTCGTTCAAGCCAGCAGCCAACAAAGAACGTTTCACAGTTGCCGCGTTGGCCGCCGAGTCGACTAACCGCAAGCTGATTCCTTGTTGCTGACGGTAATCAACCCAAGGCTTGATGGCTGTGCGAAATTGCTCGGGACAGACGACTAAACAATCGGCAGCCGAAGCGGCGGGCAGCAGCTGGACAGCGAGTAACAGCCAGCACAAATAGACAATCTGCTTCACAATCGGGCTCCGCGTCGAAAGAAACGACTTCTAAAACCTATTCGAGAACCCTGAGCCGACGGCGCTAGCCGCGGGCACGAGCCGACTGCGCTAGCCGCGGGCGTTTTTGCGGTTCTCGGATAGGTTTTTTGATCAACATACCCGCTACTTGCCGGCCGGTCCAAGAGGAATCAACGATTAGCAACGCGGCGGGTATGTTCGCGCGTTTCATGCTTGTGGGACTACTCAAACTAAATTTTCCAAGCTATCTTGATGGCGTGAGGTTGGTTTTGCGTGACTGAGAACCTATCCAAAAACCATTAGCCGCTTTGGCGCTAGCCGCGGTTCTTTTGGGTTTTCGGATCGATTCTCAGTTATTTTACGCAAATGCCCAACGAGCGGGCGCGATCCGCGGGTGTAGTTCAATGGTAGAACACCAGCTTCCCAAGCTGGATACGAGGGTTCGATTCCCTTCACCCGCTTTCTTGTCGCCCCCGCTAACCGCTAAACCGTTAGATTGCCGGTTTGGCCGCCAAACGCCAATCTTTCGGCGGCGCGGTGGGCTTGTTCAGCAGTTCAATTTTCTGTTGGGCGAGCAGCTCTCCGGCTAATTCCTCTCCCGGAGGACTACCCCAAATGAAACGCTCTCCGTCAGCGCGGATCACTTCATAAATGAATGGCTCGTTGAATGTTCGCTGGGGGTTGGTCAAACGGATTGTGACCAGGCGATGACGTTCGCGGTAAGCGGCCAAGTAGGCGGCGATCTTGGCCGCTGAGATTACCCGCTGATCCCCAAAGGGCGCCCCGTAGCCGCCCGAGGGATAGGTGTCATCTTGGATTTCGATTTGTAAAAATTGATACTGGTCGACTTCTTGGAAATCACGCGAGGGGAGCAGAACCCCTTGGCCATCGACAAAGAAAATTCCCGGACCCCGCACTTCTGGATGGCGGCTGTTGGGGACTCGCACAACCGCCACAGGATGACGGTAACGCAATTGCACCGACACGCCGGCCCCTTTCTTTTCCACGCGCAAAACTTCGGAGACCCAGGGATGCGTGCGAAAAGCTTCGCCAATGGCCACCGTCGCTTTCCGATCGAGCAGGCTGGTTTTCTCCAGTTGGTGCGTTTGGAAAACTTCGGTGACAACGTCGCTTTTTAAAAAGTCAGGTGGCTTGGTGGCGGTTAAATTCACCTGTTCGAGCCCGTAAAACTGTTGGCCAATCCGTTCGGCCCCCCATTGATTCCAAGCAATATATCCGCCAATCACGAGTGCCACGGGCCAGATTGCCGCGAGCATACCGGGAGCCATCACCAAGCGGGTGATCCAGTGTTTCGGGGGCGGTTCAGCCGGCTTCGCCAGGGAGAGCTTGGGAACTTTCTTTTTCCCTCCCACGGCGGCTTTCTTGGCGACTTCCGGTTCGCTCTCGGCCTCAGTCATATTCGCTCCGTCTACCAAATCACGAGATTGAGTTGCAAATCAATCCCCAACTGCCTGGTCACTTGTTCTCTTACCGATTCCAGCAATTCCAGGCAATCGTCGCTGGTCGCACCGGAATGAGCAATCATGTAGGCCGGGTTCGTTGAATCGAGACTGACGTTTCCGCGCCGCGTCCCTTTCAAACCAACTTGATCGATCAAAGTGGCCGCGTCGATGTCGTTTGGATCGATGAACGGGACGGCGATGCGTTGCGAGTCGAGCGGTCGCGAGGCGCGGCGGACAATCCAAGTCTTTTGCAGCCTTTTCGTCAGCTCGACCGGATCAGCCGGTTCCAGCTCAAATTCGACTTCCAGTAAAAATTTACCGGCAAGATCACTTTTGCGATGCCCAAATTGGATTTGCGAGCGATCGAGCGTGCTGATGCTGCCGCTCGCTTCCACGCACTGAACGCGAGCCACGGTGGCACCGATTTCAGTCCCCCCGGCACTCGCGTTGCCGACCACCGCCCCGCCCACCGTCCCAGGCACCCCAGCGAGACGTTCCAAACCGCCCAAGCCACATCCGATCGCACGCGTCAACGCGTGCGAGAGTTTTGCCCCCCCGCCGGCGATCAAGCGGTTGTCTTCGACTTGCAAAGTAGCGAATGAAGCCGCCAAGGTGTGAATTACCAGCCCGTCAAAGCCAGCCTCACGCACCAGCACGTTGGAACCGTCTCCCAACAGCCGAATCGGCACCTGCGATTCCGCGGCGGTTCGCACCAGACCACAGAACTCTTCCCGGTTGGTCGGCTCGGCAAAATAGCGAGCCGGTCCACCAATTCCGAGCCAAGTGTAGGGAGCCAACGGCTCGTCGTGACGGATCAGATGTTCCAGATTTGGAGAAAAAGGCATCGCGCTGATGGTTCCGGCCGCGGCCGCGAGTAACGAAGTGGAAGGCTATCTATACCAGATGCGATTGTGGAATCGCAGAGCAGAATGCGTCAAGTGCGATAA
>CAZHTX010000146.1:1858-12025 GCA_964535475.1 uncultured Pirellulaceae bacterium | reverse complement strand
ATTTTGGAGTGCGCGGCTGGTTATTTGGCGGACCTGCAGAATGCGGATGGTGGCTGGGGGGGCGGTCCGTCGAGGGCTGCATCCTTTGCCCGTCTCGGAATCGTAAGGAATTTTGACATGGAATATGTGGCGAAACCTAACGATGTCGGCAGTGTTGAAGAGAGCAGAGGATTGGAAAGTAGCGTGGAAGAGACGGCGATTGCCGTGGAGGGCTTGGCGATTTGGCTACTTTCGCAAGAGGCAGGAGATACTGGCCGAGAGGCGGCAGCAGGGCAGGCGGCGGAGGCGGTTCGTCAAGAAGTTGTCGAAAATGGGCTGTTCGGGGGAGAGGCAGGGGCTTTGCTGGCAAAAAATGGGGCTGAAGTAGGCGGAAATTTGATCACAGCTGGAGCGGCGGGGTGCCGAGCGGCTATAATCCGAGCAGCCGTAGCAGGCGGGGCCGAATTTTTGTGCCGAGCGGTGCGTCAATCGAAACATCACGACCCGTGGCCGATCGGCTTTTACTTTGCCAAACTGTGGTATCACGAGAGACTGTACCCGACGGTGTTTACCACTGCGGCCCTAGGGGCTGCGGAGCGAGCATTGGATAGTTCGCTCGATCGTGTCCGTTCATCATAAATGCATTCCGCCACCGAGAAGGACCCCCGCGTTGTCGATCATTACGCCGTCCACCTCTAAGGCTTCTGCGGCTCCCAAATCGAATAGCCGTCGTCGCAAAACCAGTCATTTAAAGTTAGTCCCTGAGACACGGGAGATGCGCGAGCAGCTTCGCGAGCGGTGTCGTCAGGTGGCAGCTAAGCTTGATAAAGCCACTCCGTTGTCCAAAGACGAGATGGAGCGAGTGGCCCGGGCCTTGTTGGAAGAGAATGGTCTTCCCGAGGGCTATGTCGGTTGGATCATGGTGGTCTTGAGCACTGAGTTCTGGGCCGAATCGGTGGCCGCGGTGCCACCGGAGCGGCGGCTCTTTTTGCTGCCTCACTGCCTCAAGCATGCCGAAGGTTGCCCGGCCGACTATGACCAATTTGGTTTGAATTGCCGGCAGTGTGGTGCGTGTTCGATCGCCGACTTCCGCACCGTGGCCGAGGACATGGGCTATCGCGTGTTGGTGGCTGAAGGTTCGCCGGTCGTGATGAAGATCATCGTCAGCGGCTATGTCGATGCGGTTTGCGGCGTGGCCTGTTTGAACGTACTCGAGAAAGCGATTGATAAGATTTTGCTGGCTGGGATTCCGTGCATGGCGGTTCCTTTGTTGAGCAGTGATTGTCGCAACACCAGCGTTGACGAGGATTGGGTCGACGCGATGGTGCGCACACCTTATCAACCGGCACGTCAGCAAACGCGTACATATATTCACTTGATGCGTGCCGCTGCCGATTTATTTGAGCCCGATCGCTTGGAGAAATTGGTGCCCCGTTTGCGAGGCGGTAAGCAGCTTGATCCGCAAGCGCTCGACGGCGCCAGTTTGCTGGCCGGCACTGATCCGATCGCGGCAACTGAATCGTTGGCTTACGACTTCCTCTCACGCGGCGGCAAGCACTCGCGACCTTTCATTACCTTGGCGGCCTACGACGCTTTGCAGGGCGATTTGGGCACGACCGCCGAAGGTGTGGAAGCGGTGCGGGAAATCCCCGAGTCGGTGTGCCGTGCGGCGATGTCGATTGAAACTTTTCACAAAGCCAGCCTAGTCCACGACGACATCGAAGACGACGACGCGTTTCGTTACGGCGTGCCGGCGATGCACCGACGTTGCGGCACCGCGACGGCCATTAACGTGGGCGATTACTTGATTGGCATGGGCTATCGTTTGGTATCGCGTGAGGCCGCCGCTCTGGGGCCCGAAGCGACAGCCGATATTCTCGACAGCTTGGCCTGCGCCCACACGCGGTTGGCGGAAGGGCAGGGGGCCGAGTTGGTGTGGCGTGATGCGAGCGATCGGCGATTGCGACCGATCGATGCTTTGAAGGTTTACGCTTTAAAGACTTCCCCCGCTTTCGAAGCAGCACTCTACGCCGGCATTCGCTTGGCCGGTCCAGTGGCCGAGTATACCGAGCCGATTCGCGTCTTTAGTCGCAACTTGGGAGTCGCTTTTCAGATTCTCAACGATTTGAATGACTGGGATGGGGACGACCACAACAAGATGTCGGCTGGCGGTGACACGTTGGGAGGCCGGCCCACATTGTTGTTTGCTTTGGCGCTCGACAAACTTTCGCCCGCAGAAGCCGACGAACTGCTGATGCTGTGCGACCCGGCGAACACCAGCCCGGCTCCTCCCCGTCTGCGTCGCGTGCGGCAATTGTATCAAGAATCGGGCGCTTTCGATGCGGCTCATCGCTTGGTGGACAAGCACCAGCAGCGGGCGGAGGAAGTTGCCGATGCCTTGCAGCCCGATGCTTTACGCCGTTTGTTTTACTACTTGGTCGATACCGTGCTGGAACGTTCCGAAGAGACCACGCCCACGGTGGTTACGTTGGGAACCTTGCCAATCACCAGCAATCGCTAGCCATCACCACAGCCCAGGACCCCTCGCGTGCACGAGACGCAACCTGAACCACCAGCCGTCGATTTGATGGACTTGGTGGAGCTGTTCTATCCGCAAGATAACACGCTGGGAAATTTTCGAGCGTGTGAATCGGCGGAGCAAATTCCGCAGCCGCAACGCGAGTTGCTGAACCATGAATCCCACATGACCGTGACGGTGGAAGCCTTTCATGGTTGTGCGGTCGACGTGCGGGTTGCACGCACGCGATTCGGGCAAGCGACGGGTAACGACGATTGGTATGCGCGGGAAATTACCCTGCATCGCCAATCGGACCAAACGCCTGTTCAGTATGGAATCGTGCGTTTGAACGTGGCGCTGCTAGCACCCCCGGTGTGGGAGGAGATTCGTGCCCGGAAAATTCCCTTGGGGCGAGTGTTAATCAAACATCAAGTGTTGCGCGAGGTGGAATTGTGCGGTCTCTGGGAAGTTTCCGCTGGACCCGATTTGGCCCGGCTGTTGGAAATTCCCGTCGGTCAGATTACTTATGGCCGCACGGCGCGGATTTTTTGTGACTATTTGCCAGCCATCGAGTTGTTGGAGATCGTCACACCCTGACCGCCAAACCTCGAAGAAGATTGGCTGGTTAGTGAACATATGGAAACATATTGGCTGAACACTTGCCCGTCAGCCTACACTTTGACAAGTGACAAGTTTAGGATTTGAACGGTGTCCATGTCTCGAAAAGGTTTTCCCATGAACGACCAGTACGATGTGATTTGCCTGGGAGCAGGACCTGCCGGTGCGAGTGCGGCGGGGGTCACAGCGGCGGCCGGTTTGCGAACCTTACTGGTGGAGCGTGAGGCTTTTCCGCGGTTCCACGTCGGTGAATCATTGATGCCGGAAACGTATTGGCCCTTGGAGCGGCTGGGGTTGGTCGATCGGGTCCGCGAGATGGGGTTCCAAGTCAAGAACAGCGTGCAATTTGTCACCAATACTGGGAAAGAATCGGAGCCCTTTTTCTTTCGCGAGCACGACGATCGTGACAGCAGTCAAACCTGGCAAGTGGAACGGAGTGATTTTGACAAGCTGTTGTTTGATCGAGCTGCCGAATTGGGAGCCGATTGTCGCGATCGCACGCGGTTGTTAGACGTCCACTTTGACGGCGAGCGTGCGGTGGGGGTGAGCTTGCGTGGGCCAGATGGAGAGCAACGAGACGTCGCTTGCCAAGTCGTCATTGACGGCACCGGGCAACAGTCGGTGATCGCCAACAAGCTGGGTTTGAAGGAGATCAATCCGCGACTGAAAAAGGCTGCCATTTGGGGTTACTATCGTGACGCTGAGCGTGATCCGGGCGAGAACGCCGGAGCAACGATCATCTTACAAACGGAGTCGAAAGACTGTTGGTTTTGGTTTATCCCGCAAGCTCGTGGGATCACCAGCATTGGTTGCGTGGGGGATCACGAGTATTTACTGAAAGGGCGGGGGACACCGGAAGAGGCCTTTGCGGAGGAGTTAGCCAATTGTCCTGGACTGTTGCCGAGGCTGAAAATGGCCGAGCGGGTGGGCGGTTTAAAAGTCGCTAAGGAATTTTCTTACACCACCAAGCAGCATGCCGGGCCTGGTTGGGTGTTAGTTGGCGATGCTTTTGGATTCATCGATCCCGTCTATTCTTCTGGTGTTTACTTTGCCTTGGAGACTGGAGTACGAGCCGGAGACGCCGTCGTTGCGGGGATTCGCAAGCAGGACATCTCGGGTGAGCAACTGGGGAATTGGACCGCAGAGTTTAAGGCGGGGATGAGTCGGGTGCGGGAACTGGTGCATGCTTTCTACAGCAAGGACTTTAGCTTTGGGCGGTTCATGCAGAAGTATCCTCAGCATCGTGGCAATCTGACCGATCTGTTAATTGGCCGCGTGTTTGACGATAAGACTGGCATGATCTTCGACGACATGATTCCGGCCATCGAGCAGGCGGCTGAGGAAAGAAGGATGCGGGAAGCGGCTTCGGCATCATAAAAGTGGGCTAGCCGCTCACAAGTGGGAAAAGTCGCGCCGCCACTTTCACTGTGCTAGAGTGGTTAGCGGTGCTAGGTTAAATTAGTCGCCGGTACGTCACGACGCGTGAGTGACGTAAGACATCCTCGGAGAGGTGAGACGGCGATGGCTTTTTGGTTGGATCTTCCCCTCGCAATCCGAGTCGCGGTGATTGTTGGCTGCGGGCTCGTATTAGCCGGGCTCGCCAACTGGGTCATCTATACGCTGGCCTACTTCCCCCGGCCGATAAGCCCTTGGGCGCCCCCCGCGGCGGAAGCGCCGCCACGTCGCTGGTATGATCGCTTGCCGTTGCTTGGTTGGATTGGCTTGCGGCGCGAAGCTTTTTTGCATGGTCGCTGGTTTTGGCTGCGTCCGTTGTTGATCGAGCTGCTCTTTCCATTGGCGTTAGTGGCTTATTATCGCTACGCCGTGCTTGATTTGTCGTTGGTGGAGGCAAATTTAGTGGCTGGCATCAACGTCGCACCGGGGGCCAGGTTGTTGGTGGACCAGTGGATGAATTTTCTTTTCCTGGGGCATGTGCTGCTGGCCACGTTAATGGTTGCCGCCACGTTTATCGACTTTGATGAGCAGACGGTGCCTGATTGGATTACCGTGCCGGGGACTTTGCTAGGGTTGGGATTGGGCTCCTGTGGTTATCAGTTATTTATGCCTTACTTCAGCACTGGCTTCTCGTTGGAACCGGTCTTATTCACTGCGCCGGGGGGGAATTGGGGTGACAAGTGGTCCAATTCGACCGGGTTGTGGCTTGGTTTGGGATTGTTTTCCATCTGGTGTTTTGCCTTAGCCGATCGACGTTTGATATTGCGGCGGGGTGTGGGCAAAGCGGTGCAATATTTTTTTGCGGGCTTGGTGCGACATTCGAGTTGGAAGTTGTTGCTACTGATTTGGCTGACTGGATTATGCGGGATCGGTTTTGTGTTTTGGTTGGGTGATAACCATTGGCGCGGCTTGCTGACATCGTTGGTGGGGATGGGAGTGGGGGGCGCGACGGTGTGGTCGGTGCGGCTGGTTGCCGGGTTGGCAATGCGGCAGGAGGCGATGGGGTTTGGCGACGTGACCTTAATGGCCATGATTGGCGCGTTTGTTGGTTGGCAGGCTAGTTTGTTGGCCTTTGTGTTGGCTCCGTTCACGGCGATTTTGATTGTCTTGGTACAGTTTGCGTTGACGCGTAACCGAGTCACACCGTTTGGTCCTTATCTGTGCGCGGGGACCGTCGTAACCATTCTGTTTTGGCCCAGGTTGTGGGAATATTTCGGCGTACCGGCTTTTGGGTTGGGAGCGATTTTGCCGGTGATCTTAATCAGCCTGCTGTGCATCATGGGTGTGATGTTGGCGGTGTGGCGAATGATCAAGCAGGCAATCATGGGCTAGGCTTGAGCGGATCGCCGGTTGTTGCGGCGATGCTGGACGCTGCCCGGGCGTCAATTGCCAAAACCCGCTCACGCTGACACCCGTTCGACAATATGCATGCGACAATGTTTGCGTCTGCTGAATCGCCAGTCGTTGGTGAGTCATTTGCTGAGAGCTTGCCATCGATTCCGCTGCGGGGACGGATTCATATTCGCGGTGGCCAGTTAACGGCGATTGATTCGCGGTGGCTGCCCGGGATGGCCAGCACGATGCAAATCTGGTTTGACTCGCGTTCCCGTCAGAGTCGGACTGACCATTGTTATTTGGATTATCGCGCCACGCGTCGCGTCCCTGGGTATTTGACATTGGAATATATCCGTTGTCGGCCGGGCACTTCTTACGCATCATTTCGCGCGGCCCTGCGGGTGCTCGATGCAATTGCCCAACAGCGACGGGCGTTGGCAATTTTTGCTCACGTTGGGACCACGCGGATTTCTGATCGTCTCTTAGAGCGATTCGGGTGGCAACCGCATGCGGCAAAGCTGGGGGGGCGTCAGTGGATCAAGCGTTTTTATCAACATCATTCGCCCCTCGATGTGGCGTAGCGCGGCACCTTAGAAAAGTACTGATTCCTCCAGCGCGGGGCCATTCTTCGACCTAACTTCTAATAAGCAATCTATCGATATAGATTATCAAGCAAGGCAATGTTCCCATATTCGACTTGTGGATTTACCATGGTAGCGAGCACGAACAAGCGTCGTTCTCTGCCCTTTATCCTGGGCGCTTTGGCAATCGTCGGTGGGCTCTGCAGCACTCCGTTGGTGACTTTAGGCGAACTCCGTCTGCAACTGACCGAGGGAGCGATCGCAACGCCGGTTGATTTATGGAACAGTGAGGGAGCGCCGCGATTGCTGGTCAGTTTGGTCGTCTTGTTTTTGGGGGCGATCATTGTTTGTAGCAGTCGACCCGGGTGGTTGAGCACGTTGTTATTGCTGCCGCTGGGGATTGTAAATTGCCTAGTCCGTCCTGTTTTTAAGACGAATTTTCCGCTGCTGCTGAAGTTGGCTTACTTGGGCATGGGGGCTGCCATCTGCTGGGGCGCTGGTCTGCTGTTGGCGGCACCTCAGCATTTCGAGCAGCTGCTCAAGCTTCGTGAGGAACATGCACCTGCTGGTTGGGGCAGCGAGGTTGATTTGCAGTTTTACGTGACCAACTATGGTGATTGGGCCAGTCTCCTGATGTTGGCTTTAGGCTGGGGAATGATTAACGCGGCGCTGTTTTCTATGCTGCGGAAAGGTGACGTGGCAGACTTAAATAGCGAAGCGGAGGATGATCTCAGCAATTATCTTCGCAGTCGCAGTTACAGCGGAGCGGGCGCCAATGTCCAGTCGACAAGCGATTCGGTTGTGATTCAACAGAGGAAAGCTCGCAAGCTGCCGCGGGCGTTGAAAGCAACGCGCGCGTTTTGGCAACAGGAACTGGGGGCCATCGGTTTCGCATCGACCCAATCGTGGGAATTCATTGACGACGCTGGGCAAACGGGGCACACCTTAATGATGCTCGGCTGTACGAATTTAGTAATGGTCGAACTGTCCGGCTTTTGCGAGCAAGAAAGGGTGACTCTGACGAGCTTGCTGGAAGATGGACGCGTGGTCCGCACGATCCAGGCCAGCGACGATCGGCCTGACGACGGCGATCCGAACGAACTGGTGGTGGCTGCTGCTGAGGATCAAGAGCCCAAAGCCTTATTGGCAACGCATTTGGCCACCGTCTCCGATTTTGCTGAGGCGGGCCAAACAAAACTTGTAAGTGCCACGCCTGAGCATTTAGCGGAGCGGTTATGTCATGGCGGTTTCGCCGCGGCCGGTAGTCTCAGCTTAAAGTCGCCCTGCGCTCCGCGAAAGTCCGAGCAAATGCAGCTCTCGGTTACATCAGCCGTTGAGCGCTAGATGCCGATTTGGGCGAGCGCGTCGGCCACTCGTCCCACTGCATGGGTTAGCCGTGGGTGGGTGACTTCGAGCTCACGAGCGACTTCGCGCATCCTTTCGGCAAAGGAATCTGGCGGCGACTGTTGATTGTCCATGGCAACTTGAATGTCGGCAATGGAATCACGTAGGCGGGCATCGTGGTTCGCATCAAGGTGATCTGACGCGGCCAATTCGGCGCGGAGGTCCTCGAGGATCTGTTCGAGACTTTGCGATACCTTGAGGACCACTTTGTGTACATCCGCTTGACCGTTCAGTGGGGCGTGGCCATCCTCAGGTAGGAAGATGGCAAAGCAACCTGCGGGGATTTTAAAGTAGCTGGTTGGTTGGTCCGCATAAAAACCAACGTCGTGGTATCAAAATCACCTTCGGGTTGTTCGCAATCGGCGATCGGGATCCAGCCAATCGTCTCTTCGCCAGAGACCACGTATTGGATATCGAGATAGCGGCGATGGTGCTCAACCTGAGTACCTCCAGGTCCTTTGCCAGTGGTTCGCTCAACAATGGCAAACAAATCGCTGCCGTTGATCTCCAGCCGACCATCCGGCAAGGCATTGGGGTCCATTTGGCGCAGGAAGCGAAATGCCGCTCCGAACTGGGGGTGTAAAGCCACGTAGCGATCGGCGAACTCCAATCGGTCGATAATCATTCCGCTCTCCTCAAAAGCCTGGATCGATGGGTGTCAGACGCCAAGATAGCAGTTTCAGTGAGTCGGCGTAATCAAGCAAATAATGCGAAATCGCACAAAATTTTGAGCTACATTTAACAGCCATCACCGACTCGGTTGGCAAACACACGCTTTAGTGAGCAGGCGATATGGCGCGGTCTAACCGGTTAAGCAGCAGACCAGAATCTCCCCCTTTGGACCTCGCTACCAAAGCGATGATCGCCGTTGTGCTGGGGGTCACCGCCTGGTTGATGGCGCTGCCACTCTCCAGTTCAATCCAGCAAGCAACGCTGGCAAGATTTCATTTGCGGAGTTCCAATTTCCTCTGTTGGGCGATGCAGCAGCCAATTCCAGCCATGTACAGTTTTGAGAATCGCTACTGGTTGAACGGCCCCCAGGCGACCGCGGAGGAATCGAGCTTGGTGAATCACTTTCCACTTCGCTTGCTCACCTTTGGAGACACCCGTTATCGGTTGCTGCACCAGCATCAGCCGCTGGACTTGGTGGTGCGTTCGCGTTATCGCAACCAGCAGTTAACCACAGTTTGTCGGGCCACACCGGAGCCGGGTGGCGGTTTCCGTTTGACCAAGACTAACGCCAGCGGAGAGACCCCATGAGCCAGCGGGAGAATGCCACCGTTCTCAGCTCCCAGGCGATCGCGGTGTATCGAACGGTTGTTGGTTGCATGTTACTGGCAGTGTTGTGGAAAGCGGCTCACTTTTGGACTTTCCTCAAAGTCTATGCCCAATTGCCTCTGCAAGATGATTTCTTTCCCGCTTGGGATCGCGCCAATTTCGTCTTGGCGTTCGCTTACCTGGCCGTTGTCAGCGCCAGCTTGTTGACCATGTTGACGCGGCAACGTTACCAGTTGCGGGCGTTGGCGAGCATCAGTTGCGGCGGTGCCTTCCTGTTATGTATTCATCAAGGCAGTTACAACGACGCCACGTTCGTCACCGCTTTTTGGAACTCGCTGTGGTGTGCTTGGTTTATCCATCGCTGCGCCGCCGATTCGACCGCCGAGTTATTGAGCAAAGGCGCATATCTTGCCAACATCATTTTGGCGATGATCCTGTTGGGCGGCGGGATTGGCAAATGGACGGCCGAGTATTGGTCGGGGGCCGTGCTGTATGAGATTTACTTTCAGGATCGCGACTTTTGGATCTTCAACTGGTTGCGGGCTTGGTTTGCCGAGCCGGAATTGCGGAGCATCGCTTGTTGGTATTCACGGCTGGTAATTGTAATGGAGACCAGCTGCTTTGCCGCGCTTTGGTTGCTGCCGCGGCACTATGCGGGAATGTTGGCCATCGTGGTCTTTACCGCGATCGCTTGTTTGTCAAACTTTTACCTCTTTTCCGTGGTGCTCAGCGCGATCGGTTTGGCAACTGTCAGTTTGCACGCGGTCGTGAGCGGGAGCGATATTTTGCCCGCCGTGAATCCACAGCCCGCCTGAGCGTTGGCTCATGGTTCGGGGGAACCGCACGCTGGCGCGTTGCGGCTGATTTTTGCTGTCGCGTTGGCCGTCGCTCCATCAGCCGCCTGGCGCCAGCCTGCGGTTTTCACAGCACAGCACAGCACAGCGCAACACGCCATCGGGAACCGCACGCTGGCGCGAGGCGGCTGATGCCTGCAGGCGC
>CAZHTX010000146.1:0-1758 GCA_964535475.1 uncultured Pirellulaceae bacterium | reverse complement strand
TCGATCAGCCGCTTGGCGCCAGCCTGCGGTTTTCATAGCGCAACACAACACGCCACCGGGAACCGCACGCTGGCGCGTTGCGGCTGAGAACCGCACGCTGGCGCGTTGCGGCTGATGATGGTTCGGGGGAACCGCACGCTGGCGCGAGGCGGCTGATGATGGCTTTATGGTACCAGCCAAACCCACACCACAATGATTGCGACGGTTCCCACGACCGCGGTTAGGACTCCGCTGACGCGGCGTTTCTTGAGGTAGAACAGCAGGCCGAATCCGGATATTGACATCAACATCATCAAACCTGCGGACAGATCGATCAGCCACGACCAACCGGTGCCGCTATCACGGCCTTTATGTAGGTCGTTCATTACCGACATGGCGTTGCTGGTGGTTTTCGTGAGAGTGTAATTCCCCGAAGCCCGGTCGATAAAAACATCAGCCGCGTAGCCGGGGCCTTTGAAAACCAGCATGCACTCGAAGTCATCGATCTCAAACTCTTTTACGCGTCCTTTCAGCGCGTGGGTCTCGCGCAGGGACTCGGCGATCTCTAGTTTATCGATTCCATCACCGAGTAATTCCACGTCGATTTTACCCGCTTCGTCTTCGACGACTTGTTCGCTGGCTCCGAGCCAAGTGGGATGGTTGAGCGTGATGCCGGTGAAGGCGAAAAACATGAGTGCGGAAAAAGAGAGCATGGACACGTAGATATGGCACCAGCGAAACGCGGCCGCGCTTTTGCGATACAACAAGCTGGTGCCACGTTTGCGTGGTTGAGATTTCATGCGAGTCGACGTTGCTGGTCAGTCGTCAGGGAATTCCGTTGGGTGTTGCCGGGAGTTAGCTCAGATAGGAGCCTATTTTTTTGCCGGCACAAACAGAAAAGCAGCTTGGCTGATTTCTAAATTTCCCTTGAGATCGGTTTTTTCGATTCCCGTATCTCCCCACTCCAGTCGTTGGCGGATGAGTTGATAAGTGCCATGTTCTCTGGCCACCTCCAAGCAGAGGGTATAGGTCCCGGTGGGGAGCGGTTTGCCGGCGTTATCGGTGCCGTCGAAATGGGTTTCATATTCTCCCGGTCCGCGAGTCGCACCGGAGATGCCATCGATGAGATCTGTTTTCTCGACGATTTTTCGCATCCGGTCGTTCCGATACCAACGAGTCAAATCGCGATGCCAGCGTGGGCCGGGTTGCTCGGTTTGAATCCACAGGGTGGCTGTTTTGACGGGGAAACCTTCTTCATCCTCCAGCCAAACCGCCAAGTAGGGCCGGCGGTATCGGCTGCCTTCGGGGCGGTCGAGTTTGAACCAGACGTGCAGCCCGGGCTTTGTGGCAGCGGATTGCTGGTCTGAAGTTTTGGTGGCGTCAGGGCTACCCTGGTCAAGAGCGACCGCTTGGTGTCCTGAGATGATCACGGCGAGTGTCAGCAAGAGAGTCGTGCGGAACATAATCGTATAACTGTCTAAAAGTAGTGATTGAGCGTGGAAACAGTTGGAAATATGGCTGCCCGGATATGTGAGGGAACTCTGGCATTGATTACGAAGATGTATCCGCTTCCGCTTGATCCTCTTCGTTCGCCTGCTGTTCAGCCTCATCAGCTTCCAGCTTTGCCTTTAATTCCTCGAAGCTGACCAAGCCGTCGCCGTCGGAGTCGGCTGCTTTGGCGAAGTCTGCCATGCGAGTTCCCAGTTCCTGGAAACTCAAGCTACCGTCCTTGTTGGCGTCCTTCCGCATCATCAGCTTGGCATTCTTTGTTGCTTCGCT
>CAZHTX010000145.1:10542-12079 GCA_964535475.1 uncultured Pirellulaceae bacterium | reverse complement strand
GCCTCCGCCGCCGAAGCCCCCTCCTCCTCCGCCGCCGAAGCCTCCTCCTCCTCCTCCGCCAAAGCCTCCTCCTCCAAAGCCTCCTCCTCCAAAGCCTCCACCTCCAGGCAGACCACCTCCAGGCAGACCACCTCCGGGCAGACCACTCAAGCCATCGACACCATGGATGCCGCCGCAGGGTGAACCGCAGGGGCTAAGTTGTTCAGCAATCAGCGGCTCAGTGAAGCAATCACAGGGAAGTTGAGTTGGCACCATCACATCATGGAGTTGAGCGATTTCGATTTTGAGCGTATCGCACGGGCCACGGGGAGCGGCTACCAAATTTTCCGCAGCATTCGTCAGTGATCGCTCAGCTTGACTCACAGCTGGCACCAGCTGGACACCCAGAGCGGCAAAGCCTTGGGGACCGAAAACCAGCACGTTGACCGATCCGGGGGCAACATTTGGAATTACATAGGATCCATCCGCGGCAACCGCAGCTTCCGCAATCGTTTGACCGTCACGTGTCAAACGAACGATCATGCCTTCCATATCGACGGTCGCGATTTGCCATCCGATCATCGACAGACGACCAACCAATGCTCCACTGGGCTGCAGACTGACAGCCGGGTTGACGAAGATCGGTGTGCTGGGCGGGACAGCGACGAACTGTGCCCCGCCGCCCAAACGCCAATTGGGCCACGTGCTGGTTTGCGGACCGTAAAGGTTCGCCAACACGGCTTGACGGCGATCAGCGGAAATCGAACTAGCGGTCACCAAACTAATCGGAGTCGCTTGCGACGATACGCCGCTGATCAAAATCGGCAGAACTACCAGTTCCTGGGCGTTAGCGGCCGCCAAGGTGTAGACCCCAGGACTCAGTCCGGGAAACTTGAAATCGCCGTCAGGCGAAGTTACCGCATGGGCGAGCAAACGCCCATTTTGAATCAAACTGATCGGAAACTTCGCTAGTCCTTGCAATTTCCCATTTGCGGAAATGTTGTTCAGCGAACCGACAAGTTCGCCCCGCTCGTTCAGTTGAGCGTGCTGCCGCAGCAACACGTCGGGAGCAAGCTCATCTGAGGCTTGATCCCGGTTGCCAACCGCGGCAGGCAGCTTTTCCTGGGCGATGATTGGTATCGCGCAAATGCCGCAGAGGGCCAACGCGACAAACATTGTGCTCAAACGCTTCATAAATAATCTCCGGATATATTAGCAAAAAAACGTGTAGCAGGGGCATTAAACCCCTCACGTTCGTGTAGCTTACCGGGGTGATGTAAATTCAGCAAATGATCAGCGCAAATTTACCCAAATTAACTTAAGGCCTCCTAACCAGCATGACCCGAACTCCCCTCGGTCGGGCTGGTGAAAAGAAACATTGGGGGCGTTCCAAAGGCTGGTGATGATCACAAATCCACGGAGGAAAGCTCCAGTGGTGAGCAATGCTAAGCCCAGCCCGGAGGGCATTGTAGAACGATTGTCCTCAATCGTTCGCGGTCACTCTCAGGCTAGCTGGTTAGCAGTTAGCTGGTTAGCAGTTAGCTGGTTAGCAGTTAGC
>CAZHTX010000145.1:0-10442 GCA_964535475.1 uncultured Pirellulaceae bacterium | reverse complement strand
TCAGGCTAGCTGGTTAGCAGTTAGCTGGTTAGCAGTTAGCTGGTTAGCAGTTAGCCCCGCAGAAAGACTCTCTCCCTTCTCCCCCGGGGCTGGTGTTAAAAAGAAATTCCTCGGCAAAAACCAACTCATTAAGGCCAGTTCTGGGGGAGAAGGGCTGGGAATAAGGGGGCCACGCCACGGTGCACCCAGAGCGCTAAGCCCAGCCCGGAGGGCGACACATTTCCCGCAGCTCTAAATCCATTTCATCTGTCGCCCTCCGGGCTAGTAATCTTCAAGTCACTAACAACCAGCCACTTCAACTAAATTTTTGCCTTTTCGTTTGGCTTCGTAGAGCGCTTGATCGGCACGTTCGAGCGTGGTATCGATCGGTTCGGTGGAGACAGCTTGTGCCACACCGATGGTGGCGGTGATCGAAAGATTTTTGCCTTCGTGATAAACCCGAGCTTTCTCGATCCGTTCACGGATCAGCTCGATGCGGCGTTGGGCGTCCTCGAGCGTTTTACAGTTAACCAGCAGCACGAACTCATCGCCGCCGATGCGGTAGACGGTGGCATGCAAGCTTTCGCGGAGGATTTTTGCCACTAGCCGCAGGATTGCGTCACCGGCGGCGTGCCCCAATGTGTCGTTAGCCTCTTTGAAGTGGTCGAGATCGAGCGTGGCGATGGCATAATCGGCCAACGCGGGATCGAGCGACGCTTTGCGTTCGATCCAAGCTCGCCGGTTCGGCAAGCGGGTCAGCGGATCGATGCGGGCGTCGCGATCGGAGCGGATTGCGCGGACAATCAAATCGGAGATTTCCGACTCGCATTTCTCCACGGTGCTCCGCAGTTCTTCATTTTCTTGCTGCATTTTTTTCAGCAGCTGCAGCAATTTTTCTTCGGTAACGGGTGATTGATTTTGCCGAGCCAGTAAGCGATCCAAGCTTTCCGCGCGTCCGGCGTAATCTTTCAGCTGCGAGCGTTCTTCGCTGTAGAGGTCATCGTAGGGGAGCAGCACTTCGCTGAGATGGTCGATATTTTCATCGAGTTGACATGTGATCGCGCGGCTTTGAGCACGCTGTTTGTCGCTCAGCGGCCGACCATGCCCAGCCTCGACGTCAGCCATCACACCTTGATGCGAGACCAGTAAGCCGGAGATTTTCGCCAGCAGCCCAACGCTGACTTCGGTAGCTTGGGCATGATTCTCGTTGAAATCGGGAATATCGAGCGACTTATCGAGTTTACCGCCGGAGCGAAACCAGAGCAGTCCGCCGACGGCGGCAAAGAGAATTTGGCAAACCAGAGCGATCAAAATGACGGTGGGAGTCATGGCAATGTGGCCTAGAGTGAACATAACAGCAGCATTGGCGACGAGCGGAGTGTCCGCGCCAAAGAGCACGCCGCCTCTATTTTCCTGAAGAAAGTTAGGCCGCAAAACGAGGACGAGCAACAGAGAATGCTGCAAGAAACTACGGGAATCCCCCTAGCACGTAGCTCGTTTGCGGTCGGCGGAATAGCTGGAATGCGGGGCCTTCGCGGCAGGGCGCGAGCAGGTTACCAGTTGAGTCCGAACTGGCTGCCCCCCGACTCTTTGCCAACACCCCCCTTGAGTGGACCTTCGTGCTGACGGCGGACCGCCAACTCGCGGGGCGGTTCGTCTTCTTCCTCGACCTGTTTGCTTTCGCTGGTCGCCGCTTTCGATTGCGCTTGTTTAACTGACAGGGCAATCCGCTGGCTCTCGCGTTCGACGGACAATACCTTGACCTGGATTTGTTCACCTTCCTTCATCACCGAGCTGACGTTGGAAACGCGGTGGCTGGCAAGTTCGGAGATATGGACCAAACCTTCGATGCCGGCACCGATGCGAACAAAAGCACCAAAGTTGGTCAGACGCGAAACGGTGCCGGTGACCACCGAGCCGATCGGGGCGAGCGCCTCGACGGTGTCCCAGGGGTTTTCCAGCAGGTCGCGATAAGAAAGCGCGATCTTGCCAGTCTGTTTGTCGACCTTTTCAATTTTGACTTTGACTTTCTGACCTAATTCCAGCACATCGCTGGGGTGTTTGACATTGTCCCAGCTCAAGCGACTGATGTGGATCATGCCGTCCAATCCGCCCAGGTCGACGAAGGCGCCGAAATCCTTCAAGCTGCGCACGGTCCCTTCCAGCGTATCGCCCGGTTCAATCTTTTCTAGTTGTTCCTTGCGTTGCTCTTCCCGCTCGCGCTCCAAGATGGCGCGATGGCTGAGCACTAAATTCTTACGGCGCGGATTGCATTCGGTGACCAAGCAAATCAGCCGTTGTCCGACAAATTCGCTGGCATCCTCGACGCGGTACTGGGCGATCTGGCTGATCGGAATAAAGCCTCGAATATTGCCCACGGTCGCTTCCAAGCCGCCCGTGTTGGCAGCCGCCACATGGGCCTCGACCACGGTCCCCTCCTCGATATCGTCCCAATCGCTGACATCAAGTGCTTGACCGGGAAGCACCAAATTGTAGAGACCATCCTCGCGGCTGAAGCCACGCACGATCAAATCGAGCCGGGCGCCGATTTCGGGTGGTGGCTCAAATTGCAGCCGGCTGACCATCCCCTCGTCGGGGCCACCCAAAGCGACGTAGACGTTTTCTTCGTCCATTTTCAGGACCGTGCCTTGGATTTTTTGCCCCTCTTCCAAACCGCCTTGACGATTCTCCAAACCGGCTGAACCGCTCAGAAAAGTTTCTAAATCGGCTTCCGCCAGTTCGGCATCGAGTTGAGCTTGCAGGTCGTCACCCAGGGGCTGTCGTAAATTTGGCAATTGCACTCGCTCCTTATACCCTCCACCGCCACCTGCGGACGGGGCTTGCGGAGGTTGTGAGTCGCCAGCGACTGCCGCGTTGCCAGTGGCGTCCACTTGGCCCGCCGCGTCAGCTTGCCCGCTTGCGGCAGCAGCCGACTGCGGAGCCGATTGACTGGCGGTAGCGCCCTGAGGACGAAAAGGTCCAGCAGTGGGTCCCATCGGTTTGTTCGTGGCTGGCCGTTTATCACTCGCCGATTTGCCCCCTTTGGGCAGCCGCTGGGCGGTTGGCGAGGAGGGCTTGGCGACTCCCAGCCCGCGAGCGGCCAAAGGTCCAGCAGAACGTGCCAATGGGCCGCTACTCGCGGCAGTAGGTTCAGCGGAAGCCTGCTCGGCAGCAGCAGCAGCCTGCTCGGCTGACTTTGTTTGTTGTTCAGGTGCCGCAGCTGTGGGCGAGTCAGGTGCCGCAGATGTGGGTGCCGCAGTTGTGGGTGCCGCAGATGTGGGTGCCGGTGTGGCCGCGTTGTTTTCGGAAGGTTGCTCAGGCACAGGGTTGTTTTCGGCGTTTGTGGTTTCGGATTGCGGTGTCGATGAAGATTCAGCAGGCGAGCGCGCAGCGGGTGCGTCGGGGGCTTCACCTGCCGCCGGTTCTTGGCTGGGTGTGGCTGCCGAATCGGTCGAAGGGACCGAATTGGATTGGGACGCTGGGGGCTGGCCAGAATTCATCAATCTGTCAAAACGAAAAGCGAAGGGAAATGGCGACCGAAGTGGTGATGCCGAGTAACACCGTAGTCTAACAGTGCAATTCTGCAATCGATAGGCTGTTGTCGGCTATTTCAGGTGCATTCTTCCCGCAATCTCAGGCTAAGAACCTATCCGAAAACCCAAAACAACCGCCGGCAAGCGCCAAAGCGGCTAATGGTTTTCGGACAGGCTCGAAATAACCGTTACGCATTCCCCAGGCCGCAACATCAATGCCATCCCTGACACATTTGCCCCCGTCCTTGTTCCCAGCCCCACTCGCTTCCTCGATTGCGGGGCTTCCCTACCCAGCTCTGGATGTGGGCCAACGCAACGACGAACTCGCCACCCTGCTCGAGGAACTTTCCGCCGCACCCGCCAACCAGCTATTTACTCCTGACCAGATGGCGGCACTCTGGCTGCTGGCCGGTGATCTCGAGCAGTCCCATCAGATCAGCCAGTCGCTCGATACTGATTTGGGCAGTTTTTGGCATGGTGTCATGCATCGCCGCGAAGGCGATTATGGCAACGCCAAATATTGGTTTCGCCGAGCCGGTTCGCTGGCCTGTTTTCCAGCGTTGACTCAAGCGGTGCGAGATCAACCGCAGGCCGCTGCGGTAATGCCGGCCGCATTTTGGGATGCCGAGCGATTCGTCGATCTTTGTCAACAGGCGGTACTTGGGGATGACGAGCTGACAAGGCAATGCGAGTTGGCCCAGTGGCTGGAATGGCAAATCGTCTTCGATCCAACTCACTCAGGGCAATGTGTGGATACCTGATGGGGTGTTTATCGTTAGTCACTAGGGTGGATGGCTTGATTTTTAACGCATTCAGCCGATTTACATCTAGCTTCCATTCGTCCGGTCACTTAGGCTTTTGACCAGTGCCTGGATGTCAAGCACACCGCTCGCTTTGGCTGGAGTTGACTGATCCCCCCAAGGCAAGAGCTACATGCGAAGATCGCATGACCGTGGTGATGACTTATCTGCTTGACAAGCGAAAAAGTGCAACCAACTGGGTTGAGAGAAGTAGCAGACGGGGGAGGTCCGGTCCGAATGGGGCATGTATTTGGAACGGAACCTCCCCCTGTCCACTCAAGTCGTCGCGACTCAAGTAATTATCGGTCCCATTCGGGAAAGATGCTATAAGGAAATCCCTGAATGCCAGCCAATATTTTAATCATCGACGATCACGGTTTGATCTGCATGGCCGTTCGGCAATTAGTCGATTTTGAGGCCGACTTGCACTGTTTGGCGACTTGTGCCGATTTGCAAACGGCCGAAGAAGTCCTCGGCTCCGAAAAGGTGGATGTTGCCGTCTGCGATTTAAACTTGGGGCAAGGAAATGTCTTTAAGTTTGTTGCTCGCTTGAGCAAGCTGGTCCCCACCCGATTTTTGATCTCCTCAGCACTCCGCCCCGAACTCTACGCGCCGCTTTGCCGCCGAGCGGGAGCTAGCGGATACATCCACAAATCGGCAGCTCCCAATGTACTCGTTGATGCCATTCGCGAATTGGCCTGCCAGCAGACATTGGCCTGCCAGCAGACAGAGGAGGAGCGGCCCTGGGTGGGAGAAGTCGTGCATGATCATCGCCCCGGTTCGCTGTTGTGTGGGCTCAGCGAACGCGAGTGGCAAATTTTATTAGAACTCGGCCGGGGGAATTCGACGAAAGAAATTGCTCGTAAGTTTTTTGTGAGCGACAAGACAGTGGAATCGCACCGCTTGAGCATCAAACGGAAACTGGCGTTCGAGTCGAAGGATCAATTGGTCAGTTTTGCGGCCGAGTTAAGTGAAGTGATGTCGGATTGAATTTTTGCCCAAGGTC
This sequence comes from uncultured Pirellulaceae bacterium, assembly GCA_964535475.1. Lineage (GTDB taxonomy): Bacteria > Planctomycetota > Planctomycetia > Pirellulales > Pirellulaceae > Laterigemmans. The sequence continues at coordinate 5,124 of CAZHTX010000145.1, read as the reverse complement.
GAACTGTATTTCTCCCGGGCTCATTAAACGCCGCTCGGCTTGGCTTCGGGCGCGTCAATAATTTGCTCCAATCGCAGTAATTCTTCCGACGCCATCTCCAGCAGACGCGTGTCGACGGTATCTCCCGCTTCGCATTGTTGGCGAATGACCTGCAAAGCCAGTGAGATGGAATTGATGTGGTTCCGCGCTTGATGGCGATCTTGTCTGCTGAGCTGCACGGGTTGCTCCCTTTTCTAGCGAGCGAATGTGAAAAGCAAATAAAACGGGCGAATAAATGGTTCAGTTGGACCGGGCGTTCACTTTGAAGCTTGACAGCTGGTTTCCCGTTGTCCTAGCATCCCGCCCCGGATTGTACACGGAGTGACACGGATGTCGCGCCGCCGATTTCCATCCGCAAGTGGATTGCTAGGATGCTTCAACGCCGCTCACCGGTGATGTTAATCGCAGCTTTTTGCGTAATATTTAGTTCAATAACGCCGATGCCGCAGCGGCTGGTTGGGCAAACCGTCGAGGGGCCCAGCACCGTTTCTTACGCGCTCCGACACCAGAGTACGGAAAAAATACTTCAAGTATTTCAGCCCTTGGTGGCTAACGAGCCCGAGGTCCAATTGCGCGCCGATGCCGATAAGAAACGGATCGTGCTGAGCGGGCCCGACTGGGCCCATGAGCTGTTTGAACAGGTCTTACAGCGAGTCGACCGCGAAGCAAAACCGGTCCAGCCGGAATCAACACCACCGCCAATCCCAGCGGCGCAATTGCAGGAACCGCGGCTCCGCGCACCCCCCACCGCAGATTCGTCTCCCGCCCAGGATTCGTCTCCAACGGCTGATTCACGTCCCGCGGCCAATTCCCAGCGCGGCGAGCCGGTTCGGCCTGTCGATGTGGAGGTGCGGCGGCGGTTGGTCAATTTGCCGACCGGTAAAGCGACTGCGATGCGGCGGGATCTACTGGAATTGCTCGGCGGGCGGTTGCGAATCCCCCCCGATCCGAAGTTACCTTGGAGTATCAATACACCCCATGGCCCACTGCGAATCGATTTCGATCTGGCTCGCGAAGATGTCTTGCTCGATGGCCCCGCCAACGTGATTGATCAATTCAGTCAACTGTTGACCGTGGTCGCGCAGAAATATCTCCCCCGGCGAGCCGATCAAACGGGCGGACAGGCCCAGCGCGTGCTGTTGCTCCGCCGGGAAGTCCAAGCCGAAGTGGAAATGTTGCTGGAGTCTTCGCAGCACTTGCTCCAACAAGAGGATTCGGCACTCACCGCCGGCATGCGGCTCAACGGCGGCGCTCGGCAAACAACCGCTGCCCTGCGGCAACGTGCCGATTTGATTGTTCGCTTGGCAGGCGCTCAGCAACCACCTGCCGGTCAACCACAGGCCGACCAGCAACAGGGCGAGCAACAACAGGGCGAGCAACAACAGGGCGAGCAACAACAGGGCGAGCAAGTTCCTCAAGGTAACCAAGCTGGCGACAATCGCCTGCCCCTCAACCCGGCGCTGCCGCAGCTCGACGGAGTGGAGATCGAACTGCTGCCTGATCTCGATGCGATCATCCTTAAAGGGCGTGATCAAGATTTACAACAATTGGCGGAAATCATCCGTGAATTGGAGCAAATCAGTCGGGAGACTCAGCCCGCTGTCGAAATCGTCAGGTTGCGTCACACCGATTCCACGCAGATCGCTGAGCTGATTGCCGACACTCAACAAGACTTGCTGGGCACTCGTCAAGGCCGCGCTCAATTGACGCCGCTGGGCAAACCCAACGCGTTGCTGCTGATTGGTTGGGGCGAAGCGGTGGAGACGCTGCGTTCCTTGATCGGCAAACTGGACCAACCGCTTGCCGCGGAGACCCAGTTTCGGCTCTTTCGCATTAAATATGCGGTTGCGGCTGATTTGCAGCAAACCATTGATACCTTTTTCTCCGCTCGCGACGGCGCGCTCGCGCCGCAGGTGCAAGCCACCGTCGATCAACGCACGAACACTTTGATCGTGCACGCCGCCCCACGCGATATGGCCGAAGTGCAAAGGATGGTGCAGGAGCTCGATACGCAGTCGGGTCGGTATGTCCAACGGACGCGGATTTTTCCCATTCGCAACGGCCTGGCCAGCGATGTGGCTGATACCTTGCGGGAAACTGTCGAACCGACTTCGGCGGCCAGTCAAGCGGCCGCGATGGAACTGTTGCTCGACGATCCCCAGAACCAACAAGTGATCGTCTCGGGGATTCTGGAGAATATTCAGATTACCGTGGACGTGCGTAAGAACAATCTCATTGTCTCCGCCCCGGCGGAAGCGTTCGACGTGTTGGCCGCCTTGATTGATGTGCTCGATGCGCCCAGCAGCATTGCCAAAATCAAAATCTTTCCAATCCGCAACAGCGACGCGGCCAGTTTGGTGGAAACACTCCGCTCGCTGCTTCCCAGCCAAGCGGGCGGTGATCCCGTTTCGTCGGCTCAGTTGTCGAGCGCACCGGGGGAATCGTCGCTGGCGCCATTGCGGTTTACGGTTGATGTTCGCAGCAACAGCATTATCGCCACCGGTTCCGATGGCGATTTAACGATTGTCGATGCCCTGGTCACGCGGCTCGATGAAACTGACACCATGCAGCGGCAGAATACGGTCTATCAATTAAAGAACTCACCGGCCGTCGACGTGGCGTTGGCGATTAATGAGTTCCTCCGCAACACGCGGCAGGTGGAAAACGCTTCTCCCGGAACCATCAACCCTTATGAACAGTTGGAAAAAGAGGTTGTCGTTGTCCCCGAGCCGGTCTCCAACAAGCTGATCGTCAGTGCCACACCGAGGTACTTTGAGGAGATCAGCAAGATGATTGAAAAGCTCGATGCCCAGCCACCTCAAGTGATGATTCAAGCTTTGATTGCTGAGATAGCGCTCGATAACACCGAGGAGTTTGGTGTGGAGTTGGGGATTCAGGATTCGGTGTTGTTTGATCGTGGGTTGTTGGGAGACCTGTTGACCGTTACTAACACGGTGCAGAACTCCACGCCCGCCGGCGTGCAAACGGTGACCAACCAAGAGGTTGTCGCAGCCACCAATCAACCCGGTTTTGATTTCAATAACACCGATCCGCTGGGCAATAGCGGTTCTAACCGAGCACTTTCCACAGCGGGCACCGTGGGTCCGCAAGCGATTTCTAACTTTGCCGTCGGACGTGGTAACGCGGAGCTGGGGTTTGGTGGACTCGTGCTCTCCGCCAGCAGTCAAAACATTAACGTTCTGCTCCGCGCGTTAGAAGAAACGCGGCGGATGGAGATCCTCAGTCGTCCCCAAGTGTTAACGCTCGATAACCAACCCGCTTTCATTCAAGTGGGCCAGCGAGTGCCGCGGATCACCGGTTCCTCGATTAACCAAATTGGTCAACAGAACACGGTCGAACTGGAGAACGTCGGGTTGATCTTGGGGGTCACGCCGCGGATTTCTCCGGAGGGCAACGTGACGATGGAGATTGATGCGGAGAAGTCGAGTATTGGGCCGGAGATCGAAGGTATCCCGGTCTCGGTCAGTAATGACGGCACGATCATTCGCAGTCCCCGCGTGGACGTCACCAGTGCGCAGGCGACGGTCAGCGCTGCAGATGGAGAGACGATTATCTTGGGAGGCTTGATTACCAAAAGCCGCCGTGAGGTGCATCGCAAAGTGCCTTACCTGGGCGACATTCCGGTGCTCCGCCACCTGTTCCGCTTTGATTCAATGTCAGTCCGGCGGACCGAATTGTTGATTATCCTCACGCCGCACATCGTGCGTACTCCGGCCGACGCGGAGCGACTCAAGCAGATTGAAATGGCCCGCATGAGTTGGTGTGCGGCTGATGTGTTTGATTTGCACGGCGAGGTCTACCATGAGGCCGATACGTCGCTGTTGTTTTCGCAAGAAGATGAAGGGGTCCAAGTGATCTATCCGCACGTCGATCCCCGCGGTGCGACCAAGATTTCACCGCAGCAAGCCGCCGAGTATCCGCTGTTGGGACCGGTCTCGCCGCCAAATTTGCAAACCTCGGAGGCCCTGCCAACGCCTCCCGCCAAGCTGCAGCCGCCCGTCGTGGCCGGCCCCGCCACCCCCACCGATTTCGCGCTTCCACCCGCGCCCCGCGGCAATTCGAATTCCGGCTCTCCCACCCCCGTCCCGAGCGGAAGATAATAAACATGTATCACACTATCTGGTCCAGACGTTGGGCGTTGTTGGCTCTGCTGGGTTGCACCGGCGGGCAATTAGGTTGTCAGTTCGCACCCGAAGCCAGCTCCTGGCCCAAGCCGTTTTTCGCCGCCAAACCAACGCATCAGCTGCCCGATCGAATGATGGTCATCTGGTCCGATACCATTTTGCACCAACCTCAGCAGCCCGGCGTGCGAGGCTTCGGGGGCAGGATTTACTTCTACAAAGGAAGTGGCTCCGAACCGGTGATGGTCGACGGCGGCTTGGCGGTTTACGCGTTTGATGCCGCCAACGGGTTGCGGAATTCAGCCAAACCGGAACGCAAGTTCGTCTTCACGGCGGATCAGTTCAACGACCACATGAGTCACACCGATATGGGACCCTCCTACAGCGTTTGGATTCCCTGGGACGAAGTGGGGGGCAGCGCGCGCCAGCTGAGCCTAGTGACTCGTTTCGAGGGCCGCACTGGTGGCGTGGTGATTTCTGACCCGGCTGTTAAGCTGCTGCCGGGCCTCGATGTACCGCTCACCCAACCGGTTGTGACTCGGGCTGTCTCGGAAGCAGCTGGTGCCTCCGGCGGTGTCGTGCAAGCAAGTAACCAAACTGCCGTTACTGCTGAGAACACAGCTTCCAGCGACGACTTGCGGGGCCCGCGACGGGAAGTCGAAACGTTAAGTTTGCCTCCGAATTTTGCTCGCCATCTTCGTGGTGATCAGCAACCAATGCCGACGGCGGTTGGGCCTGCGGTGGAACCTGCGGGGGCTAACGCCTCGCCGCTCAGTTCTGAAGCTCAAACCGAGCCGCAGCGGCCGAGCGAATTCGATGCCCGGCCAGCGCCGGCCAATTTGCAGCCGCAAACTCGAGGGTACCAATCACGCCATTCGTTCCGGCAACCTGACGGTGATACGGCGGCGAGTGAGGCAGATGGGTCAGCGGGGCGAACGGGCAA
>CAZHTX010000144.1:9066-12150 GCA_964535475.1 uncultured Pirellulaceae bacterium | reverse complement strand
CAAATTGAATTAGTACTTGCCTGCCTGTTGTCGGGTGGCCATCTTCTGCTCGATGACCTGCCGGGCACTGGCAAGACGACTTTGGCCAAGGCGCTGGCTGCCTGCCTCGGTGGCCGCATGGGACGGATTCAGTGTACGCCCGATTTGCTGCCAACGGACGTGACAGGTTTTAATCTGTTTAATCAAAAGACCCGCGAGTTCGAATTCCATCCTGGTCCCGTTTTCGCTGATATTCTGCTCGCCGACGAACTCAACCGCACAACTCCGCGGACGCAGAGCGCGCTGCTCGAAGCAATGGCCGAACGACAAGTCACCATTGACGCGCGGCCTTATAAGTTGGCGGATACTTTTTTTGTGATCGCCACGCAAAATCCAATCGATTCGCACGGCGCTTATCCGTTGCCGGAGGCGCAGCTCGATCGCTTTACTTTTAAACTCGAAATCGGCTACCCCGATCGGCAGTCGCAACTGGAGATCTTAGCTGCCGACCAAGGGACGCACGCCTCGCCCGAGCAAACCGCACCGGTGCTGGAGTTGGACCAGCTGAAAAAACTGCAGCACCAGGTGACTCAAGTTAGCGTGCATGGTCGCATTCGCGAGTACTTAGTCGATCTTGTCGAAGCAACTCGCAGTGACGCGGCGGTGCAGCTGGGAGTCAGCCCCCGCGGGATGTTGCACTGGCAACGCGCCGCGCAAGCCTGGGCAATGCTCGCCGGACGCGATTATGTGACTCCCACGGATGTTGTCGAAGTCTCGCGAGCCGTGCTTTCCGTGCGGTTGCTCACGATCAGTGATGATGTTGAAACCACGATTCAGAGAATCATGCTCTCGGTCCCCGCTCCGGAGTACAAGTAATGATCAATCGCTTCCGGCCCGCAACCGCCGATTCATCACCTCTACGCCGCTTCCCGGCGCCGAGGTTCGTGGCAAAGTTGTTTTCGCTAGGCACGGCTTTGTGCCTGCTCGCTGTGCTTTCTGGCTGCTCGCCTGAAGAACCGACATCGAAGAAAACTCTATTCGATGAGGACCATTACGTTCCTCCACATTGGCCCAGCGATATCAATGACTTGGCAGAGAAAATTGCCATTCGCGTTGAGGCCCTCGATGCCTCCGGGGCCGATCAGGCAGACGCGATTGCCGAGCTGAAAGATCTTATTATCTGGGCTCCTGAAATCGCCGCGGAGACTGATTTGACAGAGGAACAGTGGAATCCTCTTTATCAGCAAAGTGAATCGCTGCGAGCAAAGTTGAAGCGGAGCTCCGGCGAATTGCCAGCTGGACAAGTAAAGGAGATTCGTGATTTTCATCAAGAAATTCTCCAAGCAATTGAGTTATTGCAGGCCGCTGAAACTCCTCCACCAGTTGACTTTAGCTCGCAGGATCCAGCATGAATGAGATGCTAACTTCCATTATTTATGGTGGCTTGATTCGCTTTGTGCAGGGTGCCGCGAGTGCTACACCCACGCTGCTTGTCGGCTTATTGATCGCTGCCGTGCTGCGCTATTACCTGAGAACCAAGGGGACTCAGCAATTATTCGGGGGCCAGTCCCTGCGGGCCTTGCCCCAGTCGTGGGCCATCGGCATGTTGCTTCCCGTTTGCTCCATCGGAGTGATTCCGATCCTGATCGAGATGCGGCGAGCCAAAGTAAAGCCAGGTGCTCTCAGTGCCTTTGCGCTATCGGCTCCATTATTTAATCCACTCTCGCTCCTATATGGCTTAACGCTTTCAAGACCGCTCGTGATCCTGATGTTTGCTTTTGGATCGCTGTTGGTGGTTACCATTGTGGGTTTGATCTGGGACCGCGCGGCGAGAAACGAGAATCGCCCAGCGGGAGCAGAACCAGAGGTCGATTCCGAAATCATTGGACTGAGTCGTTTGCTTGCCGTGGCTACTCACATGATGCGTCAATTGGCGGGTCCCGTTGGCTTTTGGAGCGTCATCGCATTATCTGGCCTGATCGTGCTAGCGGCCGTCTTGCCTTGGGGGTCGATGCAATCGGCGGTTGAGCAGGACGATCTTTGGGCTCCAGCCACCATGACGGCTGTTTCGATTCCCGTCTATGCGACCCCGATGTTGGCGATGAGCCAATTGGGGATGATGTTCCAGCACGCCAATTCGCCGGGGGCCGCCTTCGTTTTGCTGGTTTTAGGAACCGGCATGAATTTTGGGATTCTCGCTTGGTTTGCCGTGAACTATGGATTCAAGCCAGTCTCGATTTGGTTTGTCTCAGTTGTCTTAACCGTAATGGGAATTGCCTACGCAATTAATCAACCGTTGATTCCACCCGGTGTCGAGCCTGCTGGTCATACCCACGCCTTCGATATTTACACCACACCAATCCCCCCCTCCGTGCCCGCTGATTTCGGTTTGGTCAGCGAATTGATCAGCAAGTCGGTCGCACTGCCTGAGATGATCGGATTCGCAATACTTGCCTGTTTGTTACTAGCCGGAATTGGCTTGCGAGTCTTTGGCATTGCCGAAAAGAAAGTCACTGTCGCGGAAAACCGAGTGGCGGCAAATTCTGAGTTGGGCTTTGATCGCATTGTCTCACCACAAGTCGTTGGCGCGACCATGTTGTGTGGATTGATCGCTGTTAGCATTGTGATGTGTTACGGCTATTACCCGGGCCCTGAGGAAGCCCTTGAGGAGATCCGTGTGGCTCGTGCTGAAACATTGACCGCCGCCGGGTCAGGACAGATCGAGCACGCATTGCATTGGCTCGGCATCTGGGACGATTGGAGCCGTCGACTGGAGGTCGGAACTTACATCCGTAAATTTGAAGTCCGACCTTATCAAAGAATGCAGGGATACTTGATTCGCAAAAAACTCGAATTACTCGAGCATGAGTTGGAGCACGACCCCTTCGAGCCCGAGGAAACGAAGCTGGTCATTGAACAAATCTTCTCAGTCAATAAACGCTGGACCGACTCTTTCCGCAAGTAAGCAGTTAGCCGTTTTGGCGCTAGCCACGGTTCTCCCGTTTACCGTTTGACCTTCGCAATGTAGAACGATTGTCCCCAATCGTTTGCTTCGCAATGTAGAACGATTGTCCCCAATCGTTTGCTTCGCAATGTAGAACGATT
>CAZHTX010000144.1:0-8966 GCA_964535475.1 uncultured Pirellulaceae bacterium | reverse complement strand
TGTAGAACGATTGTCCCCAATCGTTTGCTTCGCATTGTAGAACGATTGTCCCCAATCGTTTGCGGTATCACCCCGTTCGCCCGGCGGGCGTCTTCGTTTCAGTCACCGAATTCCCCACTAGCAACCAACACTCCGCCCCAAAAAAAGACTCTTGGGGATGAGGGGGCCGTGCCGCGGTACGCCGGGGCGCTCAGCCCGGCAACACCGAGCCAGCCGGGCTTGTCATCGCTCGGTGGGCCGCAATGAAAGCATGATTAAGGAAAAGTGGAGAATGAAAAATGCAAAATGAATTGGTTGCCAACCGCTCTCTCGTCCCCCAAACTCTCTGCCAAACTATTCACCCGCAACAAAACGGTGACTACCGCCAAAACCGCTATCGGTCTCATTACCGGGGTTTGATAATCAACAATCGGTGTGCCTCGCCAACCTCTAGTGATCAGGCAACCGCCGCGAGATATCGCGCAGATACCGCCGTGCCCGTCTGGCACCATCCAACACTTCGTTCGGGTCTCCGCTCGGTTTACCAGCGATTTCCAGCATGATCGTACCATCAAAACGCAGCCGATCGAGTTGATCGATGAATTGATGCCAGTCGATATCCCCATCACCCGGTGGCAAGTGGTCATCCCGGTCGCTGCGGTTGTCGCTAGCGTGCACCATCCTCAAGTGCCCCGAAAGCTTATGTGCCACCGTCAGGAGATCACCCGAGAGATGGGCATGACCGGTGTCGAGACAGACACCAATGTCAATCGATTTCATCGCGCCGAGCATCCACAGTAAGTCCCTGACATGTCCTGAAAAAAGGTGAGGTAGCATATTCTCCAAAACGAGTCGTACATTCCGTTGGCGACACTCTTGGGAAACAATGTCTAGCACTTCCGCCGCGTTATGCATTCGCTGCAGACGTTCATGCTCGGGGAGATTACTCTCCTCCGGCCCCGGGTGGATCACGAAATATCGCACGCCCAACAGAGCTGCTGCTTCCGCGGCCCGCAATAACTCCTCGCGAGCCTCTCGCCGTTGCTGGCTGTTGGTTGAAGTGATGTCAATGTGGCTAGCAAACGGCGCGTGAAACGAAAAGGGTTCCAGGCCCAGCGTGTCGATGTACTCCGTAGCAGCACGCACTCGATCGTGATCGTGATAATCTAAATGATCAGGGTGCGAACAGATTTCGATTAAGCCAAACCCGGCGTTACGGATGGGTTCAAGGCAATCAAAAATATCAGTCCGATAGAAACAGCCTGTCGACAGCCCCACAGCCCAATCGCTCATGTTCTCTCCTGCGGTTTAGAGTATCTCGATAGTCGGCCAAGTTGTGCCCACATAGCGGTTGAAAACAATAACCTTTCTCAGCTTGCGAAATGCAGTTTAGGTCGACCAATTGGTCGATACCTGTGAAAATCTGCCCAGCGAATAAACGGGCATACCAGTCTGCCCGATTCGTCGCGTCGTGCTCGAACCATCGGTGCCCCCAGCCGAAATCGCGTTCGTATTTGGAACGAATCAAGCCGGCGATCTGGCGAGGGTGCCAGCCCCGTGAGATGAAAATGCGGACAATGTGTTGAAGCCCGGCAGGCTTCAGCAACAGTGGATTGGGACGCGACACCATCTCACGAGCACAGGCCGGCAAACGGCCCAGCTCGACCTGATCATAAGTCGTTTCCCAGGCAGCCGGTGGGTGTTGTTCCTCTTGATAAAACCAACGATGAAATTTCGCCAACTTGGAGTCTTGGTACTCCTCGATTAAGTTGCCCGTGGCGGCTGTTTGGTCGGGAATTCGCACCGTTGCCCGGGACGCTAGTTCCGCCGCCCGATCGGCATCACGCATCACGCAAATCGCTTCCCCCTCGCCCATCTCAAATAGAGGGATTTCAATAATCAAGGGGACCGCGTCAACGACGTGCTGGCCCACTTGCTCGCGGTTTGCTTGCGGTTTTAAATAAAAACTGAATGGCACGCGGATATGACGTGTTTGCAGTGGATCGGCATATTCCGAAATATCAATTGAGATCACCTCGCGTCCGTTTGCCGGTCGGCCAACCATGTTCCCGCCAACCTCGACGTCGGTTAATTGAACTGAGATATCGCAATCGTTGGCCGCCAACTGTTTCACCCGCTGGCCAACATACTCCATTAACATTCCCAGCCCAGCAAACGCGCGCCCCAACTCGTCACTGATCAACCCACCGCTGGGCGAACGGTATTGATCGTACCGTCGCTGTAACGATTTTGGTACTTTGCCTACAGCGGCCAGTTGACGGAACGGTGCTGAGTCTTGGGCGATGGACCAAACAAAGTGGTGTCCGCGGCCTGTCAAAAGGTGTAGCGGGGAAATGCCCCAGCCTAGCAATAACTCTTCCACGGCTCGCACGACCGGTTGCTGGAGGCGATACGAGCGTGTCGGATTTAGATAAGCCTCACCGGGGAAATCAAAGTTTACGTACTCGATGTCAAGGTGCGCAAGCAACAAACGGTGATCCCACAGAGAGCGTGATATCTCGCCATGATGCAGTAGGCAATTCGGTAACTCACTGGGAGCTCGAGGATGGCTCAGAGTCGACTCGGGGCCATCATGCCCAACAATGAAAGCACAGCTGGCGTCGGCTAAAAATGTGCCACCCAAAAACTCCACCATCCGACTGCGGACTTGGTCATTCAGATAATAGGGTTCCAAAGTAAGCACCGTAATCAATTGACCGTAACGATGTCCGAAGCTTTTCGGATCGGTGATATCCTCGAGCAAGGCCCGCTTCACGCAGCGGTTTGGGGAGCAATTTTCGGGCCAAGTTCGAAAGTAAAGCATTGGCTCTCAGGAATGCCGCTCGCCGATAATTTCGCTACACTTAAGGCCAGCCGTGAGTGCAATCACCAAGCTCAAGGAAATCTGCTTGCTTCGGGGGTTGGAATCACTAGGAAAGGTGATAAAACGATCGGGTTTCCCGGTGCAGCCGATGCCATGGCCCGCTCGGTTTCCGTTGCCGATTTTGTCAAATAACTATTAATAATGCGCTGATGAGCATTGCTTTAATCATCCTGTTGCCCTTCTTCGGTGCCATTCTGCCGGCGTTGATGATTCGTTCCGGGCGCGATGCGTGCGCGATCGCAACGGGTTCGGTCAATGCACTCGCCTTGGCACTCTTGCTGGCGCACGTTCCGGCAGTCATGCGGGGCGAGTCGATTCGCGCCGATTGGCCCTGGATAACGAGGCTGGGGCTCGATATTCAATTTGCCATTGACGGCTTGGGATTACTGTTCGGGTCGATTATCCTTGGCATTGGATTATTGGTCATTATCTATGCCAGATTCTATTTGGCAAAAAAAGAGCCAATGGGCAATTTTTATTGCTACTTGCTGCTCTTTCAGGCCGCGATGGTCGGGATTGTGCTGTCCAATAATGTTTTGCTGCTGTTAGTGTTCTGGGAACTAACGAGCTTATCGTCATTTCTGTTGATCGGTTTTTGGGGGCATACCGAGGCTGGGCGACAAGGGGCTCGGATGGCGTTAACGGTCACCGCCGGTGGCGGCTTAGCCCTGATGGCTGGCCTGCTGCTGCTTGGTCGCATCGTCGGCAGCTACGACTTGTCGATCATCCTCGCCAGCGGCAAACTGGTGCAAGAGTCAGCGCTATATCCCTGGATGTTAGCGCTTATTCTGATCGGTTGCTTCACCAAAAGCGCGCAGTTTCCGTTTCACTTTTGGCTGCCTCACGCCATGGCTGCCCCCACGCCAGTGTCTGCCTACTTGCACTCGGCGACGATGGTCAAGGCGGGCATTTTTTTGCTGGCCAGGTTGTGGCCCGTGCTCTCGGGAACCGAGCTGTGGTTTTACTCCGTTACCGTCACTGGCTTGGTCACCATGACGGTTGGGGCTGGAATTGCGTTTTTTAAAGACGATTTAAAGGCTGTGTTGGCTTATTCGACGATTAGTCATCTGGGCCTCATGACGATGCTTCTCGGCTTCTCGTCCCCGCTGGCCGTCGTGGCCTGTATGTTGCATGTCATTAATCATGCGACTTTCAAAGCCGCCTTGTTTCTAAATACAGGAATCATCGATCACGAGGTGGGGACTCGCTCCATCGCACGCCTCGGCGGACTTCGCCACCTGATGCCAGTAACTGCCATCATGGGATGCATCGCGGCCGCATCGATGGGTGGCCTTCCGCCACTCAATGGCTTTCTGTCTAAGGAAATGATGCTGGAGGAATCGACGCACGTCACGTTGGGCGGCACCACTTGGATGCTGCCCCTGATCGTGACATTGGCTTCTGTTTTCTCCTTTGCGTATTCACTCCGCTATATCTTTCATGTCTTTTTTGGTCAGCCGCGGAAGGATTATCCGCGCCCGCCACACGACCCAGGGTTCGGGCTATGGTTTACGCCGACGTTACTCGTCGCGTTGGTGATTTTGTCGGGCTTATTTCCGGAAACCCTCCTCGGTGTACCTGTCCGGCTCGCGGCAGCAGCAGTGATTGGCGGCGAATTGCCCAAGTTTTATCTTTCGCTTTGGCATGGTCTAACCCCCGCGTTATTTATGTCCATGGCGGCAATTTTAGTGGGAGCGGTTATGTTTTTTGCGTATCGCTCCGCCGCCTCGATCTGGGAAAGATTGCCTGGCTTGGCTGCCAAGCCCCTCTTTGACAAACTTATTGCCGGCCTAAAAGTTTCGTCGGAGCGAATTTCCGCGACGCTGCATAACGGTTCTCAGCAGCGATACTTGTTCGTCATGATCGCAACCACAACCGTCCTCTGTGGATTAGCATTCGCGCAGCACTGGCAAAATTTCGAGGCGGGGACGCGTCCGACCCTGCCGCTCAACCCCGTTGTCGTCGTCGCTTGGGGACTGTTGTTGACCGCTTGTGGTTTGACGGTTCTGACGCATGCCAACCGGTTAGTGGCGCTCATCCTGGTGAACGTTATCGGGTTGATGACTTCGTTGGTATTCGTCTATTTCTCAGCGCCTGACCTGGCGTTGACGCAAATTTCCGTCGAAGTTGTAACGCTCATCTTGATGCTCTTGGCGCTTTATTTTTTGCCCAAACAGTCGAGGCTCGAGAGTACCCCCTCAATCCGGTTGCGGAACGGAGCCCTGGCAGTGCTTGTCGGTTTGGGAGCGGGGGGCCTAACTTGGGCAATGATGACGAGGGAACTCGATTCCGTCACGGCCGATTATTATTGGGATCAGGCTCTGCCCGGTAGCGGTGGTCGGAATGTTGTGAATGTGATCCTAGTTGATTTCCGTGGGTTTGATACCTTTGGCGAAATTTTGGTCTTAGGGATCTCAGCACTTGTCATATTTGCCATGTTGGATAGTTTTGTGCAAGCAGTTGGCAAGGAAGCCGCTGCACGATGGTCTTCTGGAACCAAGTACTCGCCCACGCGCCATCCTCTGATGATGGTTGTGGTCACCCGGTTGATGCTGCCGCTTTCGACCATGGTCGCAGTCTATATTTTCTTGCGGGGCCATAACCAGCCCGGGGGTGGTTTTATCGCGGCCCTGGTCGTTTCCATCGCTTTGATCATGCAATACATGGCCAGCGGTTTCGGCTGGGCGGCAACCAAGATTCGTTTCGATTACCACGCCTTAATCGGTGGCGGCGCATTGATCGCCGCGGCTACCGGAATCACCGCGATGGTTTTTGATCTGCCTTTTTTGACCAGCGGCTTCAAGCATTTCTATCCGCCGATCATTGATGATTTTGAAGTCTCCAGCGCTTTGGCATTTGACACTGGTATTTTTGTTACGGTGGTCGGGGGTGTCATGCTGGCACTTGCTCAACTCTCAAAACTGGGCCAGCAAATCAGGGGTGGCGGGATCAACACATCCCCGATGGATTACAACCCCGCGGCGTCCTACGCGGGGCAAGCTAGCATAGCGACGGACGACGCGGCTTCGCTACATGATCCTGCGAAAGCTACCGCCGCCCCGGACACTAAGCAACGAACAGCGAAAAAGGAGGGTTAACATGGAAATCTTGTTTGCCGGTGCGGTAGCGGCAATCGCTGCCGCCGGTGTCTATTTGGTGCTCGCAGCACGGACTTTCACCGTGGTGCTGGGCTTAACGCTGCTCTCCTACGCCACCAACCTGTTCTTGTTTTCGTCAGGGCGATTGGCGGTCAATCAGCCCGATATCATTACCGACCCAACGCTCCCACATGCGGATCCCATTCCACAAGCGTTGGCCTTAACGGCTGTTGTGATCGCTTTCGGTATGACTGCGTTGGTCCTGGTGATGTCGGTCCGCGGTTATTTTGAGAGTGATGGTGATCACGTTGATCTGCTCGATAATGAACACCCGGCGGCGGCGAATCGTCAATGAATCACTGGTTGATCTTACCGATCCTATTGCCCGCAATTGTGGCCGCTTTATTAGCGTTGGCTGTCAGGCACGATATTGTTTTGGCGAGAACATTTTCGCTGGGGACGATGGTTTGCCTGGTGGTGTTGGGGATGATCCAATTAGGAGCATCCTGTGATGGCACAGTTCGCACTTATGCGCTGGGGAACTGGCCGGCACCGTTCGGGATTGTGTTGGTGCTCGATCGGCTGTCAGCACTCATGCTGCTGTTGACCTCGGTGCTGGGGCTCGTGGTTCTGCTATATGCTGTCAATGGTTGTGATCGTCAAGGCGCGCACTTTCACCCACTTTTTCTTTTCCAGTTGACGGGATTGAATGGCGCCTTTTTAACTGGCGATCTGTTCAATCTTTTTGTCTTTTTTGAAGTTCTATTGATTGCCTCCTATGGCTTAATGGTCCACGGTGGCGGTGGTGAACGGACGCGTGCGGGAATTCAATATGTCGTCGTCAATCTGGTGGCGTCCAGTATCTTTTTGCTGGCCTTGGCCTTGATTTACGGCGTGACGGGAACGCTGAACATGGCCGATTTCGCTCGACGTGTTACCAGTGTTCCCCCTGCGGATCAAGCTATTTTGGCAGCCGGAACCATGTTGCTGTTGGTCGTGTTCGGCATCAAGAGTGCCGTGGTCCCACTCCATTTTTGGTTGCCCGGAACTTACTCCAACGCGGCCGGCCCCGTTGTTGCTTTATTCGCTATCATGACCAAGGTGGGTGTGTACGCCATTATTCGCGTTTTTCTTTTGGCGTACAGCGACCCGAATGCTCAACAAGCGTTCGCCGCTGCGGATTGGTTGCTGCCCGGAGCTGTGGTGACTTTGGTCTTAGGGGCAATTGGAGTGTTGGCGGCAAGCAGAATTAGCCAGCAAGCGAGCTTTCTGGCGTTGGCATCGATGGGCACCCTCTTGATCGCGGTCTCGATTTTTACTCCGCCCGGGATTGCTGCGGCTCTGTATTATTTGCTGCATTCGACCTTGGCGGTAGCAGCTCTGTTTTTGTTGGTTGACGCGATTCAGGTTCGCCGTGGAGCGTTTGGAGATTCGCTCGTGTTGGCTCCCCGGTTTGAGCATGCTGGGTTGTTGGCTGCCAGCTTTTTCATCACCGTGGTGGCGGTGGTCGGCTTACCTCCCCTCTCAGGTTTTGTGGGGAAATTGCTGATTCTGAACGCCGTCTCCAATTCGGCCTATTGGGTCTTGCTATGGACTGCGATTCTCCTGACTTCGCTGCTAATGCTAATTGCTATGGCGCTCAGCGGAAGTCTGGTTTTTTGGAAGAGTGGGCAAGTTGCCGATCGTCTCGAGGGTGCGGGTATACCGCCGATTACCATGCCCATGGTGGCGATCGGTTCGATCCTCGCCGTGCTTGTGCTGCTGACCGGTTTTTCCGGCCTCGTAACGATTTTCCTTGATCAAACGGCAGCACAGCTATTTGCTCCTGACCAATATATCGAGGCGGTTCTGGGCGAAACGCTTGACACTCTCACTGTGCTCGAACTGGAGTTACATCCATGACGACGGACCTATCGGATCAACGGACTCTGCTGCAACGCTACCTCCCGCATCCACTGCTCACCATCGCGCTTGTGTTACTCTGGGTTGCGCTACTTAACAGCTTTACCATCGGCGGATGGTTGTTGGGTATCATACTGGGAATGTTGATCCCCTATTTTACTGGCCAGTTTTGGCCAGAGCGGCCGGTTATTCATCGCCCACTCCTGGCTTTCTCGTTCATTCTGCTATTATTCTATGATGTTTTTGTCGCCAATCTTCAGGTTGCCTACTTGATAACCTTTCGTCGCTCCAGTGACTTGAAGAATCGCTGGGTTACCGTTCCCTTGGATCTAATTAGTCCCGAAGGCATAACCGTCTTGGCGGGTACGATTACCTTAACACCAGGCACGGTCTCGAGTGATTTGTCGGCGGACGGGCGAGCTCTACTTGTTCATTGTTTGGATGCTCGCAGTGACCAAGATGTGGTGGATCGCATTAAGAACCGCTACGAGGCTCGCATCAAGGCTATGTTGCCATGATTATTCATTACGCTTTGATGTTTGGTTTTGCTGTCGTGTCGATCGCATTGCTCATGAATCTATGGCGCCTAGCGATCGGTCCAACCGTGACGGATCGTATTTTAGCAGTCGACACGATGGTTATTAATTCAATTGCGATGATCATTCTGTATGGCATCAGCGCGAACACCGCTGTTTATTTTGAGGCCGCGCTTTTGCTCGCCATGTTCAGTTTCATTTCCACGGTAGCTTGTTGTCGGTTTTTACTGCGAGGCGATGTGATCGAGTAATGAATATCTACTGGGAAGCATTAGTTGCCTTGCATATCGTCATCGGTAGCTTCTTTATTTTTGTTGGCTCTTTCGGCTTGATTAAGCTACCTGACTTGATGAGCCGCTTGCACGGTCCCTCGAAATCTACCACGCTCGGGTTGGGCGGGTGCTTGGTGGCGTCGATGATCTATTTCGCAGTTACCGAAGGACGCATTTCTGTGCAGGAAATTCTGATCACGTTCTTCTTGTTCATCACGGCCCCAGTGACTGCCCATTTCATCGCCAAGGCATATTTGCACACGGAGCCGGACTTTGAGGCCAAGTTACCATCCAC
>CAZHTX010000143.1:0-12181 GCA_964535475.1 uncultured Pirellulaceae bacterium | reverse complement strand
TGAGTCGCTCGATCGTTTCGCCCGCCGGAAAACCAAAACACATCGTGTAAGGTGACTGCGACAAGTAGCTACCCCGGCCGACGACGGTGCGGAACAATTTGCGACCGGAAGTTTCCAAGATGGCATGCGCGCCGATTGCGTTGCGGTTTTGCCCGACGCCTACCAGGTCAATCGCCAACCAATTCCCTGCCAGCTCGGTGGTCTGTTTGAGAACCACCGCCGGTTCGTTGACGTGGGAAAAGGCCAAGTCCAGCTTACCGTCGCCATCGAGGTCCCCCGTCACCACACCACGGCCCCGGTGCCCGCTGCTGAAGTAAGAATCTTGGGGAAACAGCACGCGAGAGATCCGCCCGCGGCCGTCGTTGCGAAGATACAGGGGCACTTGGGCGATTTCGGAATAGACCGGATAGAGCATCACGTGGCCGTTGGAAACAATAATGTCCTCGTGGCCTTGGCGGGTAAAGTCGGCCGCGACCGTGCCAAAACCGACATACAACGAACCGAGGGCCGTGATCCCGGTGCGTTCGGTCAAGCAGCGAAACATTCCCTCCGCGTCGTTATGGTAGAGCGCAAACGTTTCGTTTTCGTAATTGGTCACCCACAGATCGGGCTGCAAGTTGTTGTCGTAATCGAGCACCGCCAACCCCATGCTGCCGTTGGACACGCCCCGTTGGTCATAGGCCGTGCCACTGATCACGCCCGTTTCCTTGAGGTTGCCTTGGCCGTCGTTCATAAACAGCAGGTTATTGGTAGTGTCGTTGGCCACGTAGACATCGATGGCCCCGTCCAAGTTGACGTCGACGGCGACCGCGCCGAGTCCTTTACCGGCATCGCGAATGCCGATCTCCGTGTCGGCTGGGCGAAATGTGCCGTCTGCCGAGTTGAAATAGACTAAATCGGCTTGGGGGGCAAAGTCTTGGGGCGAGCAGATCTCGCGTTGTTCCCCGCTGGTAAAGCACTGCGGGTTTTTCTCCCAGGACCAGTCGACGTAATTGGTAATAAAGATATCGAGGTGACCATCGCCATCAAAGTCCGCCCAAGCGGCACTGGAACTCCATTTCTGACTCGTCAGACCGCTACTCAAAGCACACTCCACGAACGTCCCATCGCCTTGGTTGCGGAACAGCGTCAAGCCACCGTAGCCGGTGACCAAAATGTCGTCAAAGCCGTCGCTGTCGTAGTCGGCCATCGCGCAGCCGTGGGTGTAGTGGCGAGCCGCCGTGGTGCCGGCCGGCTGGGCAACTTCGCTAAATTTGAGCCCCCCCTGGTTCCGCCACAGCGTGGCCGCGATGCCGGGAAGTGGTTGGCCTGGGATCAACTGGCCACCACCGGGAAAAAACAAATCGAGCTGGCCGTCCAAGTCGAAATCAAACATCCCCAGACCGCCTCCGAGCGACTCGACGATGCTCCGCTGCAACCCCTCTTCGCCGTTGCGATAAATGCTCGTAATCCCCGTGGTCGCCGTCACGTCGGCAAAGCTGACGGGCGGTGCGTCGGCTGCACCGGTTGCTCGATCGGTGGCGGTGCCGGCCGCGTCCCGGGCGTCGCCGGCGGTCGGCTCCGGATCGGCAACCGGCTGGCGATTGCAACCGGGCGAGATCAACAGCAAGCAGCAAATCAGCCAGCCAGCAGCCAGCCAGCCAGCAGCCCGCCAGTCAGCAAGCGGCGAGTAAGAACGGGTGTATTGCATAAATTAGGGAGTCGGCTGGGAGGGAGCGTCGGCCAGCTCGGCGGCGCGGCGGCGGTGGTAGGAAATCAGGGGGCGCAAGTCGGGCTCTGTTTCTAATTTGCGACCGTAGTAATCGGCCAGCAGGGCGTGGGCGGGCAGGTAATCGGGATCGAAAGCGAAGATGGAACGGAGCCAGTAGAGTCCGATCCGCTCGGATTCATTTTCGAGCACAAGTTTGCCGAGCTCGAACCGCGCTTCGACATCGGCCGGGTCACGTTTAATCCGTTCGTTCAAGGCGGTGGCTACCCCCATCGCATCGCGAGCCGCTCGCACCCGCTCAAATTGAGCTTCGGCCTGTTCGATATCCCCCAGGCCGCGGAGCGTGACGCCGAGGGAGTAGCGCACGGTCAAATCGAGTGGGTTATCTTTGAGGGCGGCGCGCAGCCAAGGTTTTGCTAATTCAAAATTCCCCGCGTCGGCCTCCAAGCGGCCATACTCGGCGGCTGCCCGAAAACCCTCGGGATTTTCTTCCACCAAGCGGTACGATTCATCCTGGGTGGACCGCCCCAGTTCGAGGACCTCCTGCAGCAGTACCCTGGCTTCTTCGCCACGGCCCAGCGATTTGTAAGCCACAGCCATTTCGATTTTCGCCGCGGCGGGGTTTTCCATTGTCAGGCAGCGGCGATATTGCTCGAGCGCATCTTCGACGCGGCGTTGGTGCATCATCACCCGACCCAGGCTGAACATGGCCGGGTAAAACTGGGGCGATTTCTCTAGCGTTCTCAGGTAACTGGCCTCGGCTTCGTCGTAGCGTTCTTGGTGTTCGTAGATGCGGCCGAAGCGATAATCGCAGCGGGGATCGAGTGGAAAATCATCTCGCCACGCAAACAACACGCTGGCTGCTTCGTCGAAACGCCCCACCGCAGCCAGTCCGTTAGCCAGTGAGTCGCTGATCGCCGCCGCATCGGGATTGGGGCTGGCCAGTCGTGCGATCAAACGCTCTTCGACGACGTCGAGTTCTCCCGCTTGGGCCAGCGCCAGGTCGCGTTCGAGGGACGTTTCTTCCTCGTCGGCTCCCCAGTCACCCGCTTGTCCGAGCTGGAAAGTGAGTTCATCGAGGTCCCCTTGCTGACGAGCAATGCGCGCCGCCAGCAAGGCGTTGCGAGGGTCGCGGGGGCCCAGCCGCTGGGCCCACTGGAGCCACTCGGTTGCTTCGGCAAAGCGGTGGTGAACAATTGCTTGTTGGGCCCAAGTGCGGGGGAACTCGCCGAGTTGACCGCTCCACCACAGCACGCCGGCCAGCAGCACCAGCACGGCTAGCAGCCCCAGCAGTCGCCACCGAGACTTGGGGGCCCGGGATTGGGGGACCTGGGATGTGGGGTGCTGGGATGCGGGGGCCTGGGATGTGGGGCGCTTCGCTGCGTTAGTTCTGCGGGATTTCACGTTTGAGGCCGAAGAACTTGGGTTTTGCTGTCCGTTTTGCTGAAGCGACCGCGGGTTCCGCCCTTTTTTTTTCTGGGAGCGATTCCTGGAGCCTTCATTGCTCGCGGGGCCGTGCTCGGAGGGTGGTATTGGGTCGGCCATCGGTGGAGTATATCCAAAAATCGGTGGAATGAATCCGGAAATCGCTGCTCGATGCGACTCAGAGAATATACGCAAGTTGGTTGGGAAGGGGCGAAAAAGCTTAGCAGAATTCGCCAGCTTCGTTGCTGGACCGCCATTAGGACTATATACACATCCCTAGTCGCCAAGGTAAAAGGGGATGGTCTGCGGGCTCGGGCGAAGCGGCTAGAAAACTCTGTTTTTTTGGCCCCTACGAGGAACCAGCAGGGTATTGTTAGCAGAGGGGCGAGGCATTGGGTTGGTTGTTGCCGAGCAACGGCTGGCTGGCGGCTTTTCAAACTCGCCCCCCGCATGGTTCTAATTCGTGTAGCAAATTTGTGATCCACCTTGGTTCGCCGAGCCGGGATGTTTAGAATCCTTGACTTCCTGTCGAGGCCCCGCTGGCGTATGCTGGGAAAATCGATACATCAAACTTGTTCGTCCATTCTCTATTTCCCGTAGCTCTGGGAGTTTCTACTCCGATGCAGATCAGCGTTTCGGCCCGACACGGCAGTCTTCAAGCTGGCGACCAAGCCATTATTGAGGCGAAAGTCACCAAATTGCGGCGTTTATTTGACCGCGTCAATGCGATTGAAGTGACGGCGAACTTGGAGCATTTGGACAGCCCGGTCGTCGAGGTAATCGTATCGGCGGAGCAGGCAGGGCAATTTGTTGCTTCGGCGGAGGCTTCCAACGTGATTGCCGCACTCGATCTGGCGATTCCGAAGATGGAACAGCAACTTCGGCGAGCAAAAGAAAAGAAAACCGGACACCAAGCCACAGGGCTCAAGCATTTAGACGCACCCCTCGAGGATGACGCGACTTGAGTCAAACGGTGTCCGAGCGGGCACCGTAGACAATTCAAACAAGGAATACTTCCCAAATGAAGTTTGCCGACTTTATTAGCACAAAAGCGATTCGCGCGGAGTTAACCTCCGGCGACAAGGAATCGGTCATCAGCGAATTGGTACAATCGTTGATGGACTCCGGGGATGTCAATC
The DNA here is from genome assembly GCA_964535475.1 of uncultured Pirellulaceae bacterium. Taxonomy (GTDB): domain Bacteria; phylum Planctomycetota; class Planctomycetia; order Pirellulales; family Pirellulaceae; genus Laterigemmans. The sequence continues at coordinate 7,909 of CAZHTX010000143.1, read as the reverse complement.
CGGATGAGAGGGATGACATTGTTGCCGCGATTCTGAAACGCGAAGAATTAGGCAGCACGGGTATTGGCCGGGGCGTAGCGGTTCCGCACACCAAGCATCCGAGTGTCCAGAAATTGGTTGGGACCGTGGGCGTGAGTGCCGACGGAGTCGACTTTAACAGCCTCGACGGGGAGAAAGTCCAACTTTTTTTCTTGTTGGTCAGTCCCCCGGAACGTCCAGGCGACCATTTGCGAGCGTTAGAAAACATTTCTCGCCAGCTGCGTGACGACAGTTTCTGTCGTTTCCTCAAGCAGGCGAAATCGACAGACGATATCCAGCAGTTGCTGGAAGAAGCTGATAACAATCAGTTTGCCACTTAACAAGGCAACGCGACTGCTATGAATGCTGAGACCCTCCAGCGAACCGTTGTCGTGCGCAATCCGCAAGGGCTGCACCTGCGACCAGCGGACCTGTTGGTCAAGCAAGCCAGCCGGTACACATGTCAAGTTTTGCTCGGCCGTGAGGGCCAGATGGCGGATTGCAAAAGCATCCTCTCCATTTTGACCCTCGGTGCCGCTCAAGGCACCGAGTTAAACCTCACCGCCGAAGGCTGCGATGCGGCCGAGGCGATCCAGGCGATCGCAGAACTTTTTGAGCACGGCTTTTTTGAATTGGAGGGATCGGAGTCTGAATGACGCCCATCCCTTCGCCGCACACCCGCACAATGATGAATGATGACACCGCTGAGTCCCGCTTGCCACACCGACCCCCGGCCAAGCTTGGTTTGCGGTCGTTGGTCTGACGCTCGCCAGGCGAGCTGCAGAGCTGCGATTTGGGACAAACAGTTCGGTGTCGCCCCGCGATGGAACAGTTTCACGGAATCCCAGTCTCATCGGGAGTCGCCATCGGTCCAGCCGTAGTGCTGGATGACGAAGGTTACAGTATTCCACGATGTCACGTTGCTCAGGCCGCCTCGGCCGCTGAGTACGATCGCCTTTTGGCTGCCGTCGAGGCAGTTGCGCGCTTGCTGGAGACCAACCAAGAGGAAACCGCCCGGCGAATCAATGATTCGACCGCGGCGATCTTTGCCGCGCAACTGCAAATGCTCCGCGACCCGCGGCTGACCGCGGAACTCAAACGTCGCGTCTTGGAAATGTGCCAGGCAGCCGACTATGCCGTCAGCCAAGTCATGCACTCCTACGCCACGGCGCTGCGGAAACTGGGTAATCCCTTGCTGGCCGAACGGGCCGAGGATGTGCTCGATATCGAGCGGCATTTGCTGCATCAACTGGGAGCCGTTAATCGTCGCGGCTTGGATATGCTGGCCGATTCATCGATCGTCTTTTCCCGCTCGCTGACCCCCAGCGAGACGGCCGGCTTGGACCGCAGCAAAGTGCTGGGGTTTGCCACGGAAACGGGGGGACCCGGTGGCCACACAGCGATCGTTGCCAAAGGGCTGGAGTTGCCCGCCGTGGTCGGGATTGGGCCCTTCATCGACAACGTGACCGTTGGGATGCAAGTCATCGTCGACGGAGAGCGGGGAATTATCATCCTCGATCCCGATGCCGAGACGCTTGATCGCTACCAGGAAGGGATGGTCCGCCGGCGGGCGTTGCTGGAACGACTCAGCGAGTTGGCCCAGTTGCCGGCTGAAACCTCCGATGGTGTCACGATCCAACTCTCGGCCAACATTGAATTTCCTCATGAAGTGGCCGCCTGTCTGGAGCGGGGAGCCGACGGCGTGGGCCTCTACCGCACCGAATTCCTCTACTTGACGCGAGAAGAAGAGCCGACCGAGGAGGATCATTACGAAGCCTACTCGCAAGTCGTCAAGGCGATGCCGGGGCGGCCGGTCGTGATTCGAACGCTCGATTTGGGAGCCGACAAGGTGGGGCGGCGGGCACCCGATCAAGCCGAGCACAATCCCTTTTTGGGACTCCGCTCGATTCGCTTGAGCCTCAAAAATCAAGCGCTGTTTCGTCCTCAATTACGAGCCGTGCTGAGGGCGGCCGTGCATGGCGATGTCTGGCTGATGTTTCCCCTGATTACCACGATCGGCGAGTTACGGCAGGCGCGGATGTTGGTCAACGTCGTCGCGGAAGACTTACAGGAGGAAGGGATTCCCTGCCGCACCGATATTCCCATTGGAATGATGGTCGAAGTCCCCGCAGCCGTGCTGATGCTCGATCGGTTTATTCGCGAAGTCGACTTCCTCAGCATTGGAACCAACGATTTGGCCCAGTACACGCTGGCTGTCGACCGCAGCAACGAAAATGTGGCCGACCTCTATCAGTCGAGCGATCCGGCCGTGTTGCGGCTGATTGCACGATCGGTCGAAGTCGCTCAGGCGCACAAGGTTCCGATCAGTGTTTGCGGCGAGATGAGCAGCAACCCGGCGCGAGCCCTACTGCTGCTGGGACTCGGCGTTCGCTCGTTAAGTGTCCCGCCGCAAGCGTTAACAAAAGTGAAAAAGGCGATTCGCTCCGTTTCCATGGAGCAGTGCCAAGAGATTGCCGAACGCGTCATGACCTTTGACGCGGCAGGCGAAGTTGACATGTATTTGCTCGATCGCTTGGGCGATCTAGCGCCCGAATTACTTCCCAGCTAACCCGTGCAATTCTAATTGCTCACGCCCGACCGGCACCGCTTTGCAATGACCCTTCATCGCTACCAAATCCGCTTTACCAAAACGGGGCTGCTCCGCTGGATCAGCCACCGAGATTTGGCGCGGCTATGGGAACGCATGGTGCGTCGCGCTGGGGTCCGCTTGGCAATGAGCGAAGGCTTTCACCGGCGCCCCAAGATCAGCTTTCCCACGGCGCTGGCCCTCGGTATTGAAAGTCAAGACGAAGTCGTTGAACTCGAACTCGTCGAGTCTCCATCAGCCGAACAGTTAAGGCAACGGCTGGAGACCGACTCGGTTGATGGATTGAGCTTAACGGATGTTTACCAGCTCCCAGCCGATTGTGGTAAAGCCCAATTTAAGGCCGCCCACTATCGACTAACGACGCCCGCCGACCAACCGCTCGATGCGGTCCAAATCGGTGCGCGAATCAAGCGACTTTGGGAGGTCGATCTACTGACCTTTCAACGTCACGACAAGCAAATCACAGCCAGCGCGCGAGAACAAATTCAGCAGTTGGTCGTCCGCGACGGCCAGCTGGAAATGACATTGCTGGCTAGTCGCACTGCCAGTTTGCGTCCCACCGATGTGTTGGACGCGGTTGAGCTTAGCGGGATCCTCGAATCAGGGGCGCGACTGATTCGAATCCGCACCGAGCTCGATGGTGAAGCTCCCGCACGGGCGGCCCCTCAGGGACGACCTGCGGACTCATTCTAATATCATACAAATACTCATTTTTGAAACTCGTTTGTTATGCGAAACGGATCAACAACACGACGCGGCGCCGAATCCGGCAGCAGCTCTTCCAGCAGTGGTAGCTCCCGCAGCGGAGCCCGCAGCGGCTCACGCGGCGATGTCGCTGCCCCGGTCGACGAAGGCTCAACCAAACGGGAGATGTTAATCAACGTCTCTCAACCGGAAGAAAGCCGGATCGCCATTTTAGAGAACGGACGGCTCGATGAACTGTACATCGAACGCGCCAGCCAAGAGACCTTTGCCGGCAATGTCTACTTGGGCCGGATCGTGAACCTCGAACCGAGCATCCAAGCCGCGTTCGTCGATTTCGGTGTCGGCCGCAACGGCTTTCTCCATATCAGCGACGTCGAGCCGCAATATTTTCGCCAGGGGGGCTACGACCCCGAGGAGATTATGCGGCAAAGCGACGAGGACGCCGAACGGGCCGCCACACGAGCTCGTGATAGCGGGCACGGCAACCGCCGCGCCTTCAAAGGTGGACGTCCCCGCATCAAACCGCCGATCCAAGAGATCTTCAAACGGGGCGACCTGGTGTTGGTGCAAGTCATCAAAGAAGGTATCGGTACCAAAGGCCCCACCCTGTCGACTTACATCAGCATCCCCGGTCGCTATCTGGTGCTAATGCCGGCACTCGGCCGCGTCGGTGTCAGCCGTAAGATCGAGGATGATGATGATCGCCGACGTTTGCGAAAATTGCTGATCGAGATGGACCCTCCCAAAGGCTTGGGCTTTATCGTTCGCACGGCCGGCGCCAAACGCAGCGGTAAAGAACTGCACCGCGACATGAATTACCTGTTGCGACTTTGGAAAGCGATCGTCAGACGCTTGAAAGAAACCACCGAGCCGGGTGTGATCTATGAAGAAAGCGATATGATCATTCGCACCATTCGCGACATCTTCAACGACGGCATTCAATCCATACAGATCGATGATGCCGATGCCCATCGTCGCGCCCATGACTTTTTGAAAATGGTGATGCCGCGATTCGCCGACCACCTCGAGCTTTATGAAGGCAGCGTACCGCTGTTTCATAAATATCACCTCGAAGAAGAAATCGCCAAGATCAACCAACGGAAAGTGCCCTTGCCCGGAGGTGGTTCGATTGTCATCGATTCGACCGAAGCATTGGTCGCCATCGACGTCAACAGCGGTAATTTCCGCACCGACGATTCAGCCGAGGAAACCGCCTTCCGACTCAATGTGGCTGCCGCCAAGGAAATTGCCCGCCAGTTGCGACTCCGTGACTTGGGCGGCGTGATCGTCAACGACTTTATCGATATGCGGAAAGAGTCCCATCGTCGTAAGGTCGAACACACCCTTCGCGATGCCATGAAAAACGATCGGGCGCGGACAAAAATTCTTCGCACCAGCCCCTTCGGCTTGATCGAGATGACTCGCCAACGGATTCGCCCCCGCTTGGAACGTAGCATCTACACCGACTGCCCCTGCTGCACCGGACGCGGATTGGTGAAGACGGCCGAAAGTATGTCGATCGAAGTCATTCGCATGCTCGCCCTGGCTTGTCGTAATGAACACATCAATCGGGTCACAATCCGCGTCAACGATGAAGTCGCCGCTTTCTTGAATAATCGTAAACGTCGCAAGATCATGGAGATGGAAGAAAGTGGCACCATGACCGTGCAGATTCTCGGCAGCGAAGGCTTATTCCCCGAGCACCTGGAACTCGACTGTCGCGATAGCCACGGAGAGCTGGTCGAGATCGACAGCTGATTTTTTGTCCAGTCACGGGTAAACAGCGAGACCGATTCCTGGCATAATGAAGCTCAAACGCAACTGGCGACCCGTCAGCGTTTCTTTCCCGGCGATTGCCAAGTAACATGGGCGAGAAGGCGAGTCGCTAGAATTTAGCAGTTACTCAGTACACTTTTTTGGAGTCTTGATTGTGGCTAGCGGTAAGTATTTGTTCACGAGCGAATCAGTCAGCATGGGCCATCCGGACAAACTGGCCGATCAAATTTCGGACGGGGTCGTCGATGCACTGCTCGCTCAAGACCCCGCCAGCCGCATTGCTTGCGAAACCATGGTGACAACAGGTTTAGCGATCATTGCTGGCGAGATCACCACGAAGGCGATTGTCAATTATTCGAAAGTCGTCCGCGACGTGATTCGTCGCGTGGGTTACACCGACGATAAGATGGGGATCAACGCGGATACCTGCGCCGTCATGGTTTCGCTCGACGAGCAAAGCCCTGACATTGCCATGGGGGTTAACGCGGACACGGAAGCCGGCAAAGAGGTCGGTGCGGGAGACCAAGGTTTGATGTTTGGTTTTGCTTGTCGCGATACCGAAGAACTGATGCCGCTGCCGATCGCTCTGGCGCATCGCGTGATCAATCGCATCACGGAAGCTCGCCAACAAGGCGAAGTCGACTGGTTGCGTCCTGACAGCAAGAGTCAAGTTACGGTCGAGTACGATGGTTACACGCCGGTCCGCATCGACACCGTCGTCGTCAGCACCCAGCACAATGAATCGGTCACCAACGAAGAGTTGCAGGAATTTGTCCGCGAACAAGTCATCAAGCCTTGTTTGCCTGCCGAATTAGTCAAAGGCGATATCAAGTACCACATTAATCCGACCGGCAAATTTGTCGTCGGTGGTCCTCACGGCGATTGCGGCTTGACCGGCCGAAAGATTATCGTCGACACCTACGGCGGCTGGGGTCGTCACGGTGGTGGGGCCTTCAGTGGCAAGGACAGCACCAAGGTGGACCGCAGCGCCGCCTACATGGCTCGATACGTAGCCAAGAACATCGTTGCGGCGGGCTTGGCCGATCGTTGTGAAGTGCAATTTGCCTATGCCATTGGCGTGTCGGAACCAGTCAGCGTGCATATTGACACGCAAGGTAGCGGCCGCATCGATGACGACAAGATTTGCGAACTGGTCCGTGCGCATTTCCCGCTCACCCCCAGCGGCATCATCGACCACTTGCAACTCCAACGCCCCATCTTCAGCCCCACCGCGGCGGGAGGCCACTTCGGGCGCGACGGAGAAGGCTTTACCTGGGAAAAAACCGACAAAGCCGATGCGCTGGCCGAAGCGGCCGGTTTGACGGCAACCGCCTAGCTTACCGTTAAGGCGGGCATGTTTATTGCCCCAAGGTAGGCTGCAGATCGACATGCCGAAGTGCCGGTTTTGGGAACCAACGTCCCCAAAACCGGCTTTGCAAACGGAAGCTCCTTGGCCTGCTATCCCGCGTTACTGGCTTGCTGTCTGCCACGCTGTTGCCTACCAGCACCAACTCACCACTAACACCCAGCAGCCCGAGTGTTATAACGGAACAGAGGCCAGTTCCACTTCGTTCGTTTTGCTTTCGAAAACATTCCCCCTAACCGCGGAGCGCGGGCAGCCTGTATGCGAAAACGTCGTCGGCTGCCTTTGATCGGATGGCGCGAGTGGGTTGCATTACCCGAATTGGGAGTGCCGCGAACGAAGGCAAAGATAGATACTGGCGCGCGGACTGCCTCGCTGCACGCTTTCGCTTTGGAAGCGTTCGAGCGCGAGGGATGCGACTGGGTGCGGTTTCGTATTCACCCTCGACAGCGGGATGATCGTTGGGAGATTCCGGTCGAACACCCTGTTTATGAGTATCGTTTGATCCGCAGCAGCAACGGTCTCCAGACGCGACGGCCAGTGATCTTGACGCAAGTCAATTTGGGTTCGCTGGCATGGAGAACGGAAATTACCTTGGCGGACCGCGACGCGATGGGATTTCGCATGTTGCTCGGTAGGCATTCAATTCGCGGACAGTTTTTAGTTGACCCCGGGGCGTCCTATTTGGGGTCAGCTCACCACAAGCATCATCACGGGTAACTTTGTGAAACTTGCCATACTCTCGCGATCCGCTCGCTGTTACAGCACGCGCCGGCTTCGCGAGGCGGCCATCCAGCGGGGCCACAAGGTCTCCGTATTGGATACGCTGAAGTTTGCCATCGACTTACAGCCAGGCGACCCGGATTTGTTCTTCCGCGGGCGTCGGCTCAGTCATTACGATGCGATTTTGCCCCGCATCGGTGCCTCCATTACCTACTTCGGCTCGGCAGTGGTCCGCCAGTTTGAACAGATGGACGTGTACACCGCCAATTCGTCGATCGGCATCGGAAATTCACGCGATAAACTTCGCAGCCTGCAAGTGCTCAGCCGGCATCACATTGGCATCCCAGCGACGACCTTCGTCAAAGATCGGGCCGACGTGTTGCCCGCTATCGAGCGGGTGGGCGGGGCACCGGTGGTGATCAAACTGCTGGAAGGCACACAGGGTATCGGCGTCATTTTGGCCGACTCGGTAAAAGTTGCCGAGGCCATCATCGAGACGTTGCAAAGCACCAAACAGAACGTGTTGCTGCAAAAATTTGTCGCTGAAAGCAAAGGCCGAGACATCCGCGCCCTCGTCGTCGGCGACCGCGTCGTGGCTTCCATGCGACGCACAGCCCAAGATTCCGAGTTCCGCAGCAACGTCCATCGGGGTGGACGTGTCGACCGCGTTGAACTCGATGATGAATACGCCGAGACGGCCGTGCGGGCCGCGCAAA
>CAZHTX010000142.1:0-12190 GCA_964535475.1 uncultured Pirellulaceae bacterium | reverse complement strand
ACTTCTTTTTCGTCGATCCAAGTCATCAAGCGGCGGAGGCGGCGACCGACATCTTCGATTTGCAGGCTGCGTTCGCGACGGCGAATCGCTTTGAAGGAAGCCGCTCCGGCACGATTTTCCAAAATCCAATCACGGGCAAACTGACCGGTTTGGATCTCATTGAGAATCTTCTTCATTTCGGCTCGCGTTTCCGCAGTGATGATCCGCGATCCACGCGTGTAGTCACCATATTCGGCCGTGTTGGAGATGCTGTAACGCATGTAGCTGAGCCCGCCTTCGTAGAACAAGTCGACGATCAGCTTCAGCTCGTGCATGCATTCGAAGTAGGCCATCTCGGGCTGATAACCGGCTTCGACCAAAGTTTGGAAACCAGCCTTCACCAGCTCGCTGACACCACCGCACAGCACGACCTGTTCCCCGAACAAATCGGTTTCGGTTTCCTCGGCGATCGTGGTTTCAATCACGCCGCCGCGGGTGCCGCCGATACCTTTGGCATACGCCAGGCCAACTTGTTTCGTGACGTCGGCCGCCCCGTCGCCCATCGCGATCAGGCAGGGGACGCCGCCCCCTTTGACGTACTCGCTGCGAACCAAGTGTCCGGGGCCTTTGGGGGCCACCAACAGGGTGTCGACACCGGGAGGCGGTTCGACTTGACCAAAGTGCAGATTGAAGCCGTGCGAGCACATCAAAATGTTGCCAGGCTGCAGATTGTCGCGAATCTGGTCCTTGTAAGTGTCACCTTGGACTTCATCTGGTAGCAAAATATTGACAATGTCAGCTTGCTGCGTCGCTTTGTCGATCGGCATCGGATCGAAACCGTGCTGCCGCGCCAGCTCGAAATTGGGGCCGCCGGGACGTTGCCCAATGATCACGTTACAACCGCTATCGCGGAGGTTTTGGGCTTGAGCATGCCCTTGTGAGCCGTAGCCCAAAATGGCGATCGTCTTGTTTTTCAAGACCGAAAGATCGGCGTCGGCTTCGTAGTAAATCGTGGCGGCCACCAGGCGGGTCTCCGGTAATTGCGGGGTTAAAAAAGAGTGGGGGAGGGAGGATATTGGCGTCTATCCGAAAACCGTAAGCCGCCAATGCTTTGACTGCTGCTTAATTTTCGGGCTGAAGGTGAGTAAGTACGTAAGGTAAGTGAATGCGGACGATCGTCCTACGAAGCGTGATCTTCAGGCGATCCCTGCGGAGCTTCATCGGACGCTTCGCTCGGCATACCGCTGTCGCTGCGGACCATGGCAATTCGCCCCGTGCGGACCAGTTCGGTGATGCCGAAGGGTCGCATGCGAGCAATAAAGGCCTCAATCTTGTTCTCTCGGCCACTGATTTCAATCATGATTTCATCGGGCCCCACGTCGACGATGCGGCCACGGAAAATATCAACCAGCTCGCGAATCTCACTCCGCTGCTTGCCCGCTTCCGCACGGACCTTCAGCAGCATCAAGTCGCGTTCGACGTAGTCATAAGAACTGACATCATCCACCCGCACAATGGTGATGATCTTTTCCAATTGCTTGCGAACTTGATCCAACACACGATTATCCCCCACAACCACGAACGTCATCCGCGAGAGGTGTGGATCTTCGGTTTCACCGACGGCCAGCGAATCGATGTTGTATCCTCGCGAGGCCAACATACCGGAAACGTGAGCCAGCACGCCGGGAACGTTCTGGACAAGGGCGGAGAGGACGTGACGCATAGTTTGTGTTGTGCTTTGGAGATCCCCCGCCGGCGGAATTGCCCTGCGAGGCGTAAAAGCTCGAATCATAGTTTCACCTATCTAAATGAACAAGGGTCGGAAGTTTGCTGGCAAACGGCCAGGCATTACCGCCGTCTTCACTTGCGTTTTCGCGAAAATCCTGGGATGTTTGCGTTTCGGGGCCTAAGACCAGGATCGTCGGCCACTCGCCTAGGTTCGGAAAACGGTCAGAAATATGTTTGTATGACTGGAGCCGTGGATGTTTCGCGTCGATTTGCCGGCTTATCGAGGTCCGCTGGACCTGCTGCTCTATTTGGTGCGGCGGCAGGAGGTCGAGCTGACGAGCATGCCGTTGGCGACCATCATCGACCAATATTTTTCTTATTTGGAAATTTTGCAGGAAATCGACGTCAACGCGGCGGGCGATTTCCTCGACTTGGCGACCACGCTGGTCGAGCTGAAAAGCCAGGCCGTCTTGCCGCGGCCCGAAACCGAAGCGTCCGAGGAGCTGCTGGTCGAAGAGGCTCCCGAGCAGTTGGTCGCGCGGTTGTTGGAATACAAACGCTTGCGGGACGCATCGAGCGTGCTGGAGGAAATGAGCCAAAGTTGGCAGCAGCGATACCCGCGCCTGAGCGACGACCTGCCCCCACGCCGGAATGCCCTGGGCGACCAACCGATCGCCGATTTGGAGATCTGGGATTTGGTCAGCGCATTTGGACGGATCATGCGCGAAGCCAAAGGCCCCCCGAAACCCCAAGTGGTCCAAGATGAGACGCCGATTCACGTCCACATGCAACGAATTCACTTGCGGGTCTGCAACGAAGACTGTGTGATGTTCGACGATCTATTCCAGCCCGGTATGCATAAAACCGCGCTGATCGGAATTTTCTTGGCAATGCTGGAATTGACCCGACACCACGGCGTGATGGCTGAACAAGACCCGGAAACCGGCGAGATTCGCATCGTCAAAGCAGCGAACTTTACCGCCCAGCTGCATGTCAATGAAGTCGACAATTACGACGCGGCCAAACTACAGTCGAGCAACATGCCCGTGCAGGGCCGCTAAAACTGGCCCGCTAAAACTGGCCCGCTAAAACTGGCCCGCTAGAAGCATCGCGGTCGGTGGTTGCCGGAATCGCTGAGCGTCCGTAAAATCGGCGTCCCTGCTGCGGCGGGTCATCTTCGCCCTCGAATCACGCGTACTGATCCTTTGCCCTCTTCATCCGACCATCAATTGTCCGACGCTGAAACATCGTCACCTGGTACGGCCGGTCAAGTGTTGGGGAACATTCCGCTGGTCAGCGAGAAGCTGTGTGATTTGACAATCGAGGGCTATTCGCGAGCCGCTGTGCAAACGTGTTGGCGAATTTCTGAGTTCAAGTTGCTGATGGATCTGGGGGTCCAACCCTGGGATTTCATGGGGGCCCCGACGGCGTTAATCTCTCACGCTCATCTTGACCACATCGCTGCGTTACCCGCCTACATCTCGCGTCGGCGGATGATGAAGATGGATCCGCCACGAATTTACTTGCCCGCCTCGGCGGTGGCCGGTTGCGAGCGATTACTCAAGGCGTTCGCGCAGCTCGATCGAGGCGGCATGCCTTGCTCGCTGATCGGTGTCGAGCCGGGAGACGAGTTAGAATTGTCGCGGGAACTGGTCATCAAAGTATTAAAGACCCGTCATACGATTCCATCGGTTGGTTTTCTGATCAGCCACCGGCGTCACAAATTGAAGGCCGAGTTTCAGCACCTCAGCGGCCCTGAGATTCGCCAAGTAAAACTCTCCGGCGTGGCGATCACCGACGAAATTCGTGTTCCGCTCGTCGGCTTCACTGGCGATACCTCGCCGCAAGGATTGGACGACAACCCGGAACTGTACCAAGCCCGGCTGTTGATCACGGAAATGACCTTTGTCGCCCCCGAGCATCGCAAGGACAAGATCCACAAACACGGCCACATGCACTTGGATGACTTCGTCCAGCGGAGCGACCAATTTCAAAATGAGGTTGTGATTGCTTCGCACTTCAGCACCCGCTACAGCGACCAGCAGATTCGCCGTTGGGTCAGCCGACGATTACCTGAGATGCTTGACGGCCGCTTACGATTGTGGCTGTGAAGAACTTGCTGACTGGCTGGCCTGAGCCGCGGGCTGCTTACGTGCACGTACCATTTTGTCGCCACCGCTGCGGGTATTGCAACTTCAGCGTGCTGGCGGGGCGGGACGAGGATTACGCCGAATCGTACCTGCAGGCGCTGGAAATTGAATTAGCCATGCTGGGTGAGCCTCGCCCGGTCGATAGCCTGTTTATCGGCGGCGGAACTCCCACGCATTTACCACCACCCTGGTTGGCGCGGTTGCTGCGATTGGTAACGCGTTGGTTTGTCCTCCAGCCTGGTGGCGAATTCTCCGTGGAGGCCAATCCGAGTGACATCGAACCGCAACGCTTAGAGCGTCTCGCCGACGCCGGGGTCAATCGATTGAGCTTGGGAGTCCAGTCCTTTGCGACCGAAACACTACAGGTGCTGGAACGTGATCATGATGCGGAGATTGCCGCGCGAGCGATCGAGTTGGCTGGTGCGCAATTTGGCAATGTTTCGTGCGACCTAATTTTCGGCTCCCCCGGCCAAACCTTGGCGGCTTGGTCGGCCGATTTGCAACGGTTGCTCGAGTTACCTTTGCAACACGTTTCCACCTATGGCTTGACCTATGAGAAAGGGACTCGCTTTTGGTCGCAGCGGGACCGGGGCGTTTTCCAAGCAGCCGGTGAGAACACCGAACTGGCGATGTACAAGCTGGCCATCGAGACGCTGACCGGCGCGGGGTTTGAGCACTATGAAATCAGCAATTTCGCCAAACCGGGTCATCGTTGCCGACACAATTTGGCTTACTGGGAAGGTCGCGGTTGGTACGCCGCCGGCCCCGGTGCGGCCAGCTTTTCGCAAGGCCGTCGTGAGGTCAATCACCGCAGCCCCACCACCTACGTCCGCCGCTTGTTGGAGGGAAAATCACCGCTCGCGGAAACAGAGTCACTCGATGCGGAAACTTGGGCCCGCGAACGATTGGTGTTTGGTTTGCGGATGCTGGCGGGTATCGATTTAGCCGTCATCCACCGTGAAACGGGCGTCGACGTCGAGCAAACGCGGGGAGCACAGATTGCCGCCTTTGTCACCGACGGTTGGCTGGACCGCCAAGGCGATACCCTCTGCCTAACCGAACGTGGGCTGTACCTCAGCGATAGCATCTTAGAAAAACTGTTTTAAGCATTATTCGTAAAATGATTCGCCGAACGAGCAGGCTCTTTGGGGTCCACGGAGAAATCTAGAACGCCAAAGCGGCATCTGCCGGACCAGCGTTAACCTGCTGCATTGGCCCTTAACCGAGCACCATCCTGGCGACCGAAAAGTAGATCACGATTCCCAAGATATCGATGATGCCTGTCACGAACGGAGTGCTCATCAATGCTGGGTCCAGGCCCAAGCGTTTGAACATTAAGGGCAAGATCGAGCCAGCGAAACAGCCGGCGATCACAATGCCGATTAACGTGATCGGCAAAACGGTGGCCGCTATCACCGACGGTGCCATAAAGATCGCGACGATGAAGCCGAGCAAGGCTAGAAAAGCTCCCAGCATTAACCCCATTAACAATTCCCGCACCATCACCCGTACCCAGTCCGTTAACTTGACGTCGCCGCTGTTGAGTGCCGTAATCACCAACGTGGCGGCTTGGCTACCTGAATTGCCACCGCTGCTAATAATCAAAGGGACAAACAGCACTAGCCAACGATACTTTTCTAACTCCTCATCAAATCCCTTGAGGGCAATAGCAGTTAGCAGGGCGGCGAAAAATAGAATCGTCAACCACGGGGCCCGTTTGCCCACCAGCGTCATCAAGTGGATCCGCAGGTAACTCTGCTCCAACGGATTCACACCGGCAATCCGCTGGACGTCCTCGGTCAACTCTTCGCGGACAACGTCAATCACATCATCGTGGGTAATGATCCCCAGCAAATGGCGTCCAGCATCGACGACGGGGATCGCCAACAAGTCATAACGTTCGACCCTCTCGGCGACCGTTTCTTGATCCTCGTGCACCGAGACCGTGACAACGTCCGTCTCCATCAAGTCTGATAGCTTTCGCTCGGGGTGGCCCAAGTAGGAAATCAACTGACGCCCCGAAACCACACCCCTCAGCACGTTGTCATCATCGACGACATACAAGTAGTAAATGGTTTCGAGATTCTCCGCTTGCAGGCTGATTGCTTCCAACGCTTCGCGGATCAGCATCCGCTCGCCCAGCTTTGCCACCTCGCTGGTCATCAACGCACCAGCCGAGCCGGCCGGAAAAGCGATCAACCGCATGATGTCGCGGCGATCAGCCGTGGGCAATAAAGGCAGCAGTTCGGCGACCCGCTCCTCCTTCAACTCCTGCAGCAAATCAACTCGATCGTCCGCTGCCAATTCCTTGATCAGATTGGCAAGCTCCGCTGGCGATTCGTGCGCTAATATCTCCAGTTGCCGGGAGGTGTTGAAATAGCCAAAAATTTCCGCCCTTCGCACCGGATCGGCATGCCGCAGCACGGCCCACGCTTCCGGCGCCATCAGCCCCTCCATGAACTCCGCCGTGCGGCCCGGATTTAGCGCGTCACAGAACTCCTTTAACTCTCCTTGGTTGTTCTCCGCCAGCATTTCTCGCAGTTCTGGTAGAAACAGCGTGTTGACCATCAGCAAAAACCGGCAGAGAAAGCAGGAAAGAACGCCACACTGCGGTGGCCGCCGCTACGAACTTCTAGCTTAACCACAACAAACGTGACAAACAGGGGGCAGCGAACAGATCAAGCAAGCCCGCAAATGAAATCTCGCCGGCTAACTGTGCCTGCCTAAGAGGGGGCTTGCCCAACGGCCTCCCTGCTTACGGGGGCCCAGCATGCTGGCCAATCGATCGAGCTTCTGACCCCATACGCTCCGCCAATTATCTTCCATAAACCTCCAACATTATCAAGAAAGAATTTCTTTGAATGCGCAAAACGCTGGCTGGTCGATGGTAAGACGATCCTCGGGATGATCTTCAAGCCCGGCCCGCACACACCTCCTGAGGAATGGGGTGAGAGCGACATCTACGAGTATGAGGTGGAACGCATTCTAATTGTCCAGCGAGATATCCTGGTTGATTTAATGGTGAGAAATAATCAACACGCAGAGCACCGTATGCTGGTCATATCTGAAACCGGACATCCCGCGTACATGGTTCCGCATGTCGTTAGGTTGCTTAATGAACGAGATGATTTAACGACATTCTTGCTGCACGATGCCGATGCTATCGGCGCGGGATTAAAGAAACGGGTCAAAAAACTTCGCTGGCTGCCGCTAAAGCCACATCCTGTAATTGATATGGGGTTCTTTCCTGATGATTTCACAAAATTGAAGCACACGCGGAATTATGAGAATCGTCAGCGTGAACGCACGTTGCCCGCTGATGCTTTAATGTTAGGCGCTTTAGTCACCGGAATGAGCGCCTGCTTTGCGTCGCATTCGACTTTTGCCGAAGAGTTGTCACGAGAAGTGGAAAATAGTATTACGTCCTCGAGCGACTTTGGCTGAACATAAGCGGCTTAATCACTTTCACTGGACCACCGCACCAAAGATGGGTGTTTATCAAACTGGTTACTATCAAACTTCAAACGCGGTGTGGGCGGTAAGTGGTTTTACCTTTAACGCGATTCCCGCAACGTTTTCCCCCGAGCAACTTGGTGCGATCAGGGGCAGTTTTGGGATCGCCTGCTTGGCAGCGGGGCAATTGCACGTCGCACGTGATCCGGCCGGGTGTCAGTCACTCTACGATGGCCGCGTTGGCACGCGTTGGCTGTTGGCGACGGAACCCAAAGCAATCACGGCGGAGGTTGCGTTTCAGAGACGAATCCGCCCCGCCTCGATAGCCCAATATTTGGCCTTCAGCTTCGTGCCGGGCGGTGGAACCATGTTGGAGGAACTATATGAAGTGAAAGCGGGGCATGTGGTTACGCTTGACCATGCCGCCATGCCTCAAGTGCAAAGAATGTTTTGTTCTGAGCAAGAGGAATGGGATAGCCGGGGTGAAAAGCAATCGATCGCTGCGGACATCCCGCCCGTTTCCGCAGGGGAATGGATTCAAGGGACGCGACGATGTATTGAACAAGCTGTTGCCGAACGGATCGGCAGTCGACATCAAGAGGTGTTGATTCGTCCCAAGCAGTTTTTACCGCGGTTGCGACAGATGATCTGGCATTTGGACGAGCCAAGTGGACCGGATGTTGGCTGCTCAGGGGAGTGATCGATCGACCCAAGAGCGGGATGCGGGTGCCTGTGCACGCTTGGTTTCGCAAAGACTTGCGGCGTTACGCTCGCAGCTTGCTTAGCAAACGCTACTTGATCGCCGCTGGCATTTTCGATCCCGCCAGGGTTCGGCAGCTATTGGCCTACGAAACCGAGGAAGGGGCTGGACGTTTTGGCCTCAAGCTCTGGATGTTACTGACGTTTGAACTCTGGAGACAGCTCGTCGTCGAGGAGGACAGTTACTCGCCGCCCGCCACACCAGCTCCGCAGGGACCGCGAAATTAAAAAGTACGCCCAGGTGGATTCGAACCACCGACCTACGGATTAGAAGTCCGTTGCTCTATCCAGCTGAGCTATGGGCGCAAAATGAATTTTTTTCAGTAATTTACCGGGGTTTTCGTCTTCGTGACCAAAGGTGTCACTCGGGTATGTGACACCTATTGTGACACCCGCTGGGTGTTTTTTCACGGTGGCACAACGGAGCCTTAGTTGCGATGATAGAGAAGCGACCCAAGCCAAGCAAGCCGTACCCGGAATTCCCGCTGTTTCGCTGTTACCGCATGCCACTGGTGCGAAGTGCATGCGGTAACGCAACGACGATTTGACGCCGGCACCGTGCGAGCGAAATTGCTTCAGTCGCTGCCGGACTTCCAGGGCTGGGTGGGATATTTCCATTCTGGTTTTGGCACGAAGCAACTTCAGGCTCGGGACAGATGGGTTCGTCTACGAATTCGTGTCTGCTACCGGAAGCAGTGGTGCCGAGTTCGCACGCGCATCAAGAAACTCATTCAACTGGGGATGCCTCACGACGAGGCGATCAGCCACGGATGTAGTGGAAGAGGGCCATGGGGTATGTCCAAAAGCGCGGCGATGCATATTGCGTGAAGCCTGCGATCGTATGCGAGAAACGACACCGTTTCCTCTACGTCGCCAATCCAGTTCTTATTCGACTCGAGATCGTTCGGCATTCTGACTCGATTCCAGGGATTTTGGCTGCCAGAACGGTGACGATCAGCCGGCGGCGACGAAAGGTCAACCACTTCAAAACGCAACGCCTCCGAGACGCGAACGACCAACGAGAGCAAGGATCGGTGAAGCAATCAAGTTGCATGCGAGCAATACTAACGTAAGCAGAAGTAGGTTGGAGCGAAGCACGCCAGAGCGGTAAGAACCGCTACGCTAGGGATACGCATCGGACGAAGCCTGCGAGTTGTCTGTGGTGTCGTCGAGCATTCTGAGCATCTCTTCGATGTTGGCTTTTCGACGGCGATTGAATTCGTCTTCGCGTAAGTAGTCACGCGAATATATGTAGTAGTTGTCGATGCCGTATTGCGGAATCGGGAGGTCGCGGTTCGTGAGGATCATGTCGTTGCCGTTTTTGATGGCAATGTGTGTCCGAATGCGCCTGTGGTTGTCTTTTAATTTATCGGTTGAGGTTGTGCCATCAATCAACCCATGTTCTTTGATTGCAAGCAGTACGTTGCCATCGCTTGTAACCGTGAACGAACCCGCGATCCGTGACGCACCTATGCGGTGACGAATGACTCGCTCGAAGGTGCCGTCTTTGCGAAAGGTCAAAGTCTCCCAATGCCCAGCACCGGGGAATGGGTGATGCCAGACTCCCGTTAGAGATTTGACTGTGACCGTAGTTGATTTGTCTGCAAACGCATTGGTCGCTGCTAACGCAATTATGACGCTCGCGATGAAGAAGTATTTTCGCTGCATTATTTGTAAATAACGACCTCGATCACTTTGCGGCGATGATCGAAACAGAATTGGGAAACCGCAGCTCATCGCCCGCTTCGGTTCACCGCATTGTTCGCTGCTCCAGTCCAACCTAAAATTCCGCTGTACTTTTGCTTTCATGTCGGTATCCGCCGTCAAGGATTTGCCGGACGTTTACCAATAGTGGCAGTAAACGTCACGACGCCAATACTCGGATTTGGAGCAATCAGGAAATCCACTACGGACTTCGTATGGATTTTGACGGCAACCGCATAGTCGAGTCTATGTTCGTCCATAACGGCAGAGAAAACTGTCTCTCCATCAACAATGATGATCGCTTGACATGGCGAATCAATCATTGGTTTGGAGTTCATACAGCGAACATCGGCCGTAACCGGGCACGAACGGAAGACCTTGATTTCAGTTGCCGCGTGATTGAGTGCTCCCATTCAACTCGTTTCGGAGCAGTTCAAGGTTTTCCGGGGACACCGGCGGCGAGGATCGCACAACCTCGCGGAGAGCCCACTCCGTTTCACCTAGACGCGCTAACAGTTTTTCCGCTTCGTCACCGATAAGGTATCCAGATTCGTCTCGAACCTGAAGGTCGCGAAAAGTAAGGGGCTCTCCCTGTGCACGGATTGACGTCTTCGTCGCAGCAAGTTCTGAACGCGTCGTCCAATAAGACGGCCTCCAATACGGAAAGATGGCGGCCGCAATACCGATACCCGCAACAGGGATAACAAACCACCATGCTTTGGATCGAAAGACCGACAGTATTCTTCTGGAGCTCAACCAAATGCCTCGCCATGTAGGGAATGCAACTCAATCTAGATCGTGTCGACTTCCGTCCGGTAACACCCGGCGATCAGCGGGCCGGAAGCAAATAATAAAGGTGGGACATGAGTGAAGAATCCCAACAGCCGAACGATACCGGCTCCGGGCGAGTAGGCCAGGATTACTTTGATAATAAGCTACCGTTCCCCTGTTTGCCATCCGGTACTTGGATGGTGACCGGAACTCGGTAGCTTAACACCTCATTGATCTCCGCCCCCTCGTAGATCCGGACGTGCCGCTTTCCAGCATCCGGCTCCCAGATCTCATCTGGGAATCGTCTCCGCAAATGGACGGGTCACACGCCATCGGCATCAAGCTCCGCGCTGGATTACGCGAAGAGAAAACGATGGTCGCCTGATTCTGCAACTCCAACGCGAGAACAGGACTGCGGTCCAGCCGGGTTACCACCGAAGCTCCGTCACTGAGTACGGGCGGTGCTCGGTCTGAATCGCGTGAAATCCCAGCCGCCTTTCCTACACCGGCATTACCCGGCTTCTCGCCTCCCAATTGGTCTTCGGATTGCTGCGGTGCTACTCGGCTGTCCGATCCCCTGAGCGCACGATAAACCGCATGCCGCTGTCTTGGAGTCGCTGCCTGATCAGTTCGAAGTCATCCATTGACAAAACGCAGCCGAAATGAGGACTTGGGACACTAACGCCATCAACACTGCCGCAATAGTCCAAAGCAATGGTGTCACCGCTCGCGTGCGCCGACAATTGGTTCCCAAAGAAGTCGAAGTCGATCCATGATCGATGTGAACCGCCCAGCTTGGCAGCCCAGAATGTCGATGTAGAAAGACTTAGTCGATTCCAAGTCAACAACCTTAAATGCGTAATGAAAAGGCCTCACTGTTGCTTGTCCTCGTGTCGAAGTGTGTACGTAAGCGGCTTCCCGAAAGGCATCAGCGATTCAATGAAAAGTATCCGGTTGGGAATCTGCTCTCTCAAATACTGAATTTCCTCGCGTGGCAGGCGATCGGGATGGTGAATAACAGCGAACGCCAACAATGCAGATTCTGCCAAATCCTCTAGTTCAGGTTTCGATTTTCCATAAACCGTCGCGAAGCCGATATCAGCCACCTGTGCCCTTTTCCAACGCTCTGACTTCGCATACTCCTTGTCCAAGGAGGCATGTACAGATTCGTGAAAAAGGGTCTCCTCCAAGTCATTGTCGTTAATTCGCTTGGATGCATTTCCCGAGTAAAGAACAATGAGTCCAACATCGCTAAATGCAGTCGTTGTCTCGCCGCCTTTGTGAACCACGAGTCGTTTCACGTCCGATCTTAGCAGAGTGGGTAATCGCCCTAACGGATCGGTGTATCGCTTGGCTTCGTCCTGCGCGATCTCTAACGTACCGAAATCTGCATCGATAGCCATTTCTACCGACGTGCCGTCGCTGAAGGTAGCCAAAAAAACGAAAGCCTCCTGAAAAAGATCTCCAGCCTCACCAGTCTTGTCAGGCATTTCCTCGCTTCGTTGTCCAAGATGCTCGAGCTTTTCGAAGCAGCTCGGATCACCGGTAGTGATAATATCGAACTCAGTGCTGGCGATGGAGTTCGAATAGCGTTGTGCATGCAGCTCTTCGCTTGCAAATACCGTTACAAGTAGAAGCAAACACAA
>CAZHTX010000141.1:2485-12265 GCA_964535475.1 uncultured Pirellulaceae bacterium | reverse complement strand
GCGCGTTTGCTGTTGGACTAGTTTTATTCGGCCTGTTGTTAATCTTTGCGCCCATGATCAGCGGCTGCAGCCGTGGCGAAGGAGGGGGCGAGCGTCAGTTCATCAGCGTCGGCACCGCTCCCGTGGGTGGGGCTTTCTACACGGTGGGGAGCGCCGTCTGCGAAGTCGTCAATGACCAAGATGGCGATGCCAACTGGCGGGTCAGCGCCGAGGCGACCGGCGGATCGATGGAGAATATTCGCTTGCTGACGCAAGGGAAAATGCAATTCGCCATGTCCAATTCATCGATCACTTATTTCGCCGTTCGCGGCGAGGGCGATTGGGAACAGGCTCATGAATCGCGGGCCGTGATGACGCTGTTTCCCAACATCGCGATGTTTGTCACGTTGGCCGATTCCGGTCTGGAGGACATCGCCTCGTTGCGTGGCAAACGAGTGTTCCTCGGTCCCGAAGGTGCCGGCTTTGAGTACTTTGTGAACCCGATCTTGCAAGCCCACGGGTTGAGTATTGACGATATCGAAGCTCGTTATGGCAGCCAACAGAGTGCCGTCGATTTGCTCGGTGACGGGGCGGTCGATGCGGCCATGATTGGGGGCGGAATTCCCAACCCAGCGCTGGCACAGATGGCACAGGCCAACCCGATTAAGTTGATTCCTTACGACGTCGCCGCTCGCGAAAAACTGATTGAGTCGTATTCGTTTTTCCAAGCGGCCATGATCCCCGGCGGCACCTACGCCGGATTGCCCGATGATCAGCCCAGCCTGAATGTCGGTTCGGCCCACCTGATCACGCATGCCAGCGTCGATGATGACTTGGTCTATGAGTTTACCAAACGCGTTTATGAGAATCGCGAACAGATTGCCGAGCGGCACCGCGCCGCCAAGGGCATCCAGCCGGAAACGGTCGCTAATGATCTGGGTACCGAGTTTCACCCCGGTGCGATTCGCTACTATCAAGAAATGGGACTGTGGGCAACTGATGATGCTACCGAAGCACCGGTGGGTGACGCGGTGAGTGATGAGTGAGATCGATGTTGCGGCACCTGCGGATCGTGGGCTTCGTCGCTGGTTGATTCCGGCCATTTCCGGTGCGTTATCAATTTATGTATTGCTGGAAGTCAATTTTGCTCAGCTTTCGCCATTAAAAGGCCTCGCGCTGTTCGCCAGCGCGGGGCTGATTTTGTGCTTTCTGCTGTTTCCCACCGGTGGGCGCTGGATCGGCCAAACGCTGGCGATGGTGATCGACTGGACATTGATCCTGTTGGCCGTCGTGTGCTGTGGGTATTTGCTTGTCAACGGCTCGGAGTTGGGGCAGCGGGCGGGAATTTATGAGACTCGCGATCTAGTCATCGGCGGCATCGGTTTGTTGTTGGTGATCGAAGCCACCCGTCGTTCGATCGGCTGGGCGTTACCCATTCTGGCGCTGCTATTTGTTATTTATGCTCATCAAAGCGTGGCGCAGCAGTTACCCGATTGGCTGTTCCCGCACCGTGGTCAAGATGTCGGTGATCTGATTGGTCAAACCTATTTGCGAACGGAAGGTGTCTTTGGCACGGCGCTGGGCGTCATGTTTAAGTACGTCTTCTTGTTCGTGTTGTTTGGCTCGTTCTTAGAAGCCAGCGGGGCGACCGGTTACATTATCGCCTTGGCGACGCGCCTGTTCGGCAAGAAAGCGGGGGGACCGGCCAAAGTCTCCGTGTTGGCCAGCGGGTTAATGGGTTCGCTATCGGGTAGCGCGGTCGCCAACGCGGCCACCACCGGCACCTTTACGATTCCTTTGATGCGGAGCATTGGGTTCCGGCCGCACATTGCCGCGGGCATCGAAGCGGCCGCATCTTCCGGCGGCGCGCTGGTGCCGCCCGTGATGGGTGCGGGTGCTTACATGATGCTGGAGATCATTAACCGCACGCCTCCGGTGACTTATTTAGAGATTGTACAGGCGGCCTTGATTCCAGCGATCTTGTATTACCTCTCGATCTTTTTGCTAGTGCATTTTTATGCCAAGCGAATTGATGCACGGCCCGCTGAGGCGGCTGCTGAGTCTAGTGGGCAGTCGCCTGATACGGATGAAATTTTGGCCGCCATGGCACCCCAGTCACAAACTGGCGGGGAGCAAGTTGGTGGGACCGATGAAGGGGGTGCTGCTGAGGGGGCAAACGAGTCAACAAGCGAAGTCGATGTCGAGCCGGCCAAGGTGATCAGTCTGGAAGGGATTACTTTCTTTGGCGCGCTGGGCAGTTTGATGATGTTTCTGCTGGCGGGTAATTCTCCGTTTCGCTCGGTGACATATTCCCTGGCATTGGTGATGGTGATGATCATCATCAATCCGCGGACGGCGGCCAGCTTCATGCAGCGGGGCGCCGCGCTGTTGGTTTGGGGGCTGAGCTCGTTGTTAGCTTGGCAGTTTATCGCCGTCGCGGCGAGTTGGTCCGACGCCTTGATTTGGGGCATGGCAGCCACGTTGTTAGCGGGTCTGTTGGTGCCTGCATGGCGAGGGATGATCGTAAACGGTTTTTGCACATCGGGCCGAGGTGGCGTTCCGTTGATCGTGGCAGCCGCCTGCGTGGGTATCATCATCGGGCTGGTTTCGCGGACCGGGATTGGCACGGGGGTGCCGCAAGCGATTATTCCGTTGGCCGGCAACAGTCTCTTCTTGGCGTTGCTGGCGATCATGGGCTGTTCGATCATTTTGGGAATGGGATTGCCCTCGGCTGTCTCATATCTGTTGTTGGCGACCGTTATCGGACCGGTCTTTGCCGATCCGGCTTTGGGTGTGCCGATCTTAGCGGCCCACTTGTTTATCTTCTATTTTGGCATGATGGCGATGGTGACGCCGCCGGTAGCGTTGGCCGCTTATGCGACCGCCTCGATAGCCGGTTCGGGTGTGATGCAAACCGGTCTGGCCGCGTTCCGTTTTTCTTTGGTCGGTTTCACCCTGCCCTACATGTTTGTCTATCGTCCCGAGCTGTGTTTGATGTCGGCCGACGGCAGCAGCCCGGCCATCTTCAGCGTGGTGTTGGCCGTGTTGGCGGCCGTGATTGGGATTCTCTCCTTAGCCGCCGGAATGGCAGGTTACCTGCTCAATCCCTTGTCGTGGCCTTGGCGGATCGTGTTATTCGCCGCCGCAGGCTGTTCGCTCTATCCCGACCAAGCCACGCTCGGACCGACGCAATTTTCGTTGATCGATATCGCCGGTGCGGGATTGCTGGGCGTGGTGCTTTGCGTCAGTTACTTTAGTGGGTCGCGAGCCCAAGTCGATTCGCCTGGCTGATTCATGCTAAGAACCTTATCCGAGAACCATAAAAAAGGCCCGCGGCTAGCGCCGTCGGCTCACAGTTTTCGGATAGGTTCTCAGTTGTTGGTTGGATGTTGGCACTAATGTTGCACTCAAGATCGAGCTGAGAGCATTCGTCCAAATCCATAGGTTCAGCCATGATGACTTCCGGTTCCGAGGAGACGCGCCGCAAGAATATTTTTGTACTTGGCAACGATCCTTTTAATGAGCGGCATCACCTGAGGCCGCTGAGTTCAAAGTACGGTTATAATTTTCACAGCTTGATGGCATGGAGTGAAGCGTCCATCAATGGCCATGAGATTGAGGAAACGCTGCGTAAGGCCCGGCATCGGCTGCATTGTTTCAGCGGCAGCATCGATGGTCTGTTGACCTTCTACGACTTTCCTGTCTCACTGCTGGCGCCCATCCTGTGCGCTGAATTCAATTTGCCCTCGCCTTCGGTTGCCGCTGTGTTGCAGTGCGAGCATAAGTTATGGAGTCGCACCGTCCAGCGGGAAGTGGTGCCTGAGTTCGTGCCAAATTTCTCTCCACTCAAGCTGGACGAGTCACCACAACAGGCTTGGGACCGTTTAGCCGACGAAGGTGTGACCGCACCGTTTTGGATCAAGCCGGTGAAGGGTGTGCTGGGGGAGTTGGCTTTTCGGATAGAGTCTTTAGAGGATTTAACCGAGGCGATGGGGCGAGCTGGCGAGAAGGTAGATCGTTTTGCCGCTCCGCTCGAATCGCTGCTGAAGCTGATCGATTTCCAGCTGCCCGAAGAGCTGGACGGTCCAGGTGCGCTGCGCATGTTCATTGCCGAGGAAAATGTCTTAGTGCCGCTGGCATGCACCGCTGAGGGATACCGATTTGGCGGAGAGACTCATCTGCATGGGATTGTTGACTCGGTGCGTTATCCCCAGCACTCGGCCTTTCATCGTTATCAATATCCCTCCAAGCTACCCGGCACGGTGCAGGAGAGAATTGCCGACGCCTCGAAACGCGTGATGGAGCACATAGGTTTTGACGGTGGTGCTTTTAACATTGAGTATTTCTGGGATCCTGAACAAGATCGGATCTCACTGTTGGAAATCAATCCTCGCATCAGCCAAAGTCATTCACCACAGTTTCGGATGGTAGACGGGGATGCCAACATGAAGGTAATCTCTGATTTAGCCCTGGGGCAGTCTCCCCAAGTTGTGCATGGTGAAGGTGAGTTTGCCATTTCCGCCAAGGTCATGTTGCGAGCCTTTGCCAAGGATGCGATTGTGACTCGCACTCCCGGAGATGCGGACATCGAGGCGGTCGGTCGGGCTTTTCCTGGAACCTTGGTGAAAACGACGGTGCGACTCGGCCAGCGGCTTGCCGAACAGCAGCATACCGACAGCTACAGTTGGGAGATTGCTGAGATTTACATAGGCGCCGCCAACGAGGAGGAACTGTTGTCGCATTACAATCAAGTGGTCCAGATGTTGGACTTTCGCTTGGATGGTGCCTCGCTCGAAGTGCCCACGCCGGAGGAGGTTATATTGGCTCCATGAGTGTTGAGCAGGCAGCCAAACGCGGACAAGCTGGGCGATCAGAGTTGCAGGTGTTAAGTGAGTTTCCGCGGCCGATATGCGAAATTGAAAACGAATGGATTCCAATGCCAGACGGAACCCGTTTGGCCGCCAAAATCTGGCGACCGGTGGACTCACCACAGCGGCCCGTGCCGGCGATTCTGGAGTATTTGCCATATCGTAAACGTGATGGCACGGTGACTCGCGATTCGATGACGCACGCCTACTACGCCGGCCATGGATATGCTGGAGTGCGAGTCGATATTCGCGGTACGGGGGATAGCGAGGGCATTCTCGAAGATGAATACACTCACAGTGAGCTGGCTGACGGGTTGGCAGTCTTAGAGTGGCTCGCAGCCCAACCGTGGTGTGATGGTCGCTGTGGCGTGATGGGCATTAGTTGGGGCGGATTCAATGGTTTACAGTTGGCGGCACTGCAACCGCCTCAATTGAAAGCGGTGGTTTCCATCTGTTCGACAGATGATCGCTATGCTGATGATGTGCATTATATGGGAGGCTGCTTGCTGGGTGACAATCTCAGCTGGGCAGGCACCATGCTCGGCTATATGACGCTGCCGCCTGACCCGGCTGTGGTGGGCGAGCGTTGGCGGGCGATGTGGATGGAACGGTTGGAGGCTGCGTCGTCTTGGCTGCTACCTTGGCTGACGCACCAGTCTCGCGATGACTATTGGCGTCATGGCAGCATCTGCGAGGATTTTTCCCAGGTGCGGACGCCGATTATGGCAGTCAGCGGCTGGGCGGATCCATACACAAATAGCGTGTTTCGGTTGTTAGAAAGCCTGCCGCCGGAAGTGCCGCGACAAGGCTTGGTCGGGCCTTGGGCTCACAAGTATCCACACTTGGGGGTGCCCGGGCCGGCGATTGGCTTCTTGCAAGAAACGCTCCGCTGGTGGGACAAGTATCTCAAGGGTCAGGCGACCGGTATCGAGCATGAACCGATGCTGCGGCTTTATTTGCAAGATTCCATGCCTCCCAGCACAGGCTATCAACATCGTCCCGGTCGTTGGATCTCGGAACCAAGTTGGCCATCGCCAAACGTGGACCAGTTGACGTATGCATTCACGACAGATCGTTACACCCTGGCTATGGAGCCAACAGGCGAGCCGGCGCCCACGTCGGAGCAAACATCACGGAACATGATCACGCTTCGCTCACCGATTACGCTGGGATATTTCGGTGGGAAGTGGTGTGGCGAGTCGGCCCCGCCTGATTTGCCTGATGATCAACGCGAAGAGGATGGTGGCGCCGTTTTGTTTGAAAGTCCGCCGCTGACAAAACCTCTGTCGCTGGTCGGCGCGCCGAGCGTACAACTGGAACTGGAGTCTGACCAGCCAGTTGCCATGGTGGCGGTCCGTCTCAGTGACGTGCTGCCCGATGGTCGCGTTACACGTCTCACTTATGGGCTGTTAAATCTAACACACCGCGATGGTCACGCGGAGCCACAGCCCCTGCAGCCTGGCCGGCGATATCAGGTGCATATCCCTTTGAACTATTTCGCCCAGTCCTTTCCCGTCGGGCATCGCGTTCGCTTGGCCGTTAGCAGCAGCTATTGGCCACAAGCTTGGCTGCCTCCAAAACAAACAACGCTGCGACTGCACAGCGCGAATTGTCAAGTAACTTTGCCCGTCCGTAAATTTACCGCAGATGAGCCGGTCGTGAATTTTTTACCACCCGCAGCGGCTGCAGCGATAAAACCCGAGCTGATCGCCACGGCGGAGCGGAGTTGGAAAGTGATTCGAGATATCGGAGCCGGGAAGTCTGCTTTGGAAGTTCGTAAGGGGCGTGGCCGTCAATACTGGCGGGCGATTGATTTGGAGAGGTCCAGCGTGGGGCGGGAATCTTACCGCGTTGATCACCAGCAGATTGAAAGTGCCGTGGGCGAAGTCTCTTGGGAGCACTGGTTGGAGCGAGGCGATTGGCGGGCCGTGGTGAAGACGCACACGCGACTAACTGGGGATTGCCATTGTTTCCGTTTGCAATTCGATATCGACGCTTATCTCAACGAACGACGTATTTTCTCTCGTTCACAACAGCATCTGATCAACCGGCACGGCGTCTAGCCGGCGATTTCTGGTTGAGGGATGCGGGGCGTGAAGTCGGTTCCCAGTTTTGCTTATTGCAGAACGCTGAGTGTTGATAAACAATAACAGCTCACGTTCCCCCTCCTCCCCCCTGCCCCGACTCTCCGGCTGGAATTTGATCGCTATGTTGACACCCTTTGAGCTTCCTCGACTTGTTTTTGGTATGGCGTGCATGTTTGCGATTGTTTCACCAGCTCTAGCAGTCGCTCAGGGTGAGTCTGCCGGTGTGATATCTTCGACAGATTGGCCGGGCTGGCGGGGCCAGCGGCTCGATGGACATGCTGCTGCCGATCAGTCGCCACCATTAACCTGGAGCAAAGACGAAGGAGTGTTGTGGGCGGTGCCGGTGCCGGGACGGGGACATGGTTCACCCACGATCGTGGCGGACTCGATCTATCTGCCCACGGCAGACCGCAGTCGGGGCGTCCAGACGGTGATCTGTTTTGATCGCGAAACGGGCGAACAACGTTGGGAGGCGATCGTGCACCAAGGCGGCATCATGGAGAAAAACGAGAAAGCTTCGCAAGCTTCCTCAACGATCGCTTGTGACGGCCAGCAATTGTTTGTCAATTTTCTCAACGATGGCACGGTCTATACCACGTCACTCGCTCTCGATGGCAAAAAGTTATGGCAGCGACCGATCAGCAAGTATGTCCTGCATCAAGGTTATGGTTCGTCGCCGATTTTGTACCGAAATTTAGTATTGGTGTCGGCCGACAATAAAGGTGGCGGGGCGATCGTGGGGTTGGATCGCGGCGATGGCAAAGAGGTTTGGCGTCACTCGCGTCCAATGACTCCGAATTATCCTTCACCGATCGTTGTCAAAGCCGCCGGCCGCGAGCAATTGATCATGATCGGTTGCGACTTGGTCACGTCGCTCGATCCCGAGACGGGCAAAGTCTTGTGGGAGGTTGCCGGGGCCACGACCGAGTGTGTCACGTCGACCGTTACCGATGGGCAACTGATTTACAGCAGCGGTGGTTATCCGCGGAACCACTTGGCCGCCATCAAAGCCGACGGCAGCGGCCAGGTGGCTTGGGAGACGGGAGACCGAATCTACGTTCCCTCGATGTTGATTGATAACGGATATTTGTACGCGGTGCTCGATGCGGGCGTGGCAGCTTGTTGGGATGCTGCCACCGGGGTTCCTCAGTGGAAGGCCCGGCTGGGTGGGAATTTCACGGCGAGCCCCGTGCTGGTCGGTGATCGCATTTACGCCACCAACGAACGCGGCACGACGTTTGTCTTTCGAGCGAGCCCCGAGGGCTTTGAAAAATTAGCCGAAAATTCCTTGGGGGATGATGCTTTCGCCACGCCGACCATCGTTGGCGGTCGCGTGTACGCGAGAATGGGAGTGCGCGAGGGGGATGAGCGCCGCGAGTTCCTGTTCTGCATCGGGCAGTAATGTCGCCTAGCGGCGCAGCGGCGGGGCCTGCGAAGCGGTGGGAACATAGCCTGTGGGTGGTAGCGCGGCGGGTGGTAGGCCTGCCGGTGGAACCATGGCAGCTGGTCGGCTCAAGTCGATCATTTGCTGCGAGCCGTCGGTCGGCATCTCGAACAGGCGGGGATCGTCAACCAGAAGTTGGTTCAGCACGTAATCACCGACTTCGACTTGCAACGCGAATGGTGGGGCAATATTAGATTGCAGTTGGATGCGAACGCTGTGAGGCAGCACCACGCCCAGTTCCTCGTAGAGTCGGTGATCCGCACTGCGGGAGTTGGCCACCAGCTGTCCGCGTGGATCGTAAATGATTTGTTCGCGAATGAATCCAGCTTGACCGTCGATCAGCAAAATGCGGCGATAGGTTCCGCTGGCGGTCGGTATGTCGGAGCGAACTTCCAGCGTACCGTCGTCGCGCTGAATCGGACCTTCGGTGACCAACTGGCGATCGAGGTGCACTAAGCCCAAGGCTTCGATTAACCATTTTGGATTCACCGGCAGCGGAGCGGTCATCATGTTTTGTTCGTACTCAGCATGATTGGCAAACAACAGCGTCTGCTGCATGCCTTCCGGGTACCGCATCCAAAATAATTGGTCGTTGCTGCCAACATCCAAACCGCTGCCCATCAGAAAGGGAACGCTGGCCCGTAGTCGCAGATGGTTGGGACGCTCCATTGCCAACGATGCTTTTAAGCGTGGCAGATTGGTATCGAGCACTTCGATCGTGGTCGAGGTACTCTGCATTTTTTGAATGCTATCGTTGCGATTGATCGCCGCGATCACTTCATCGAGTTGGGGTGTGGCCGGCAGCACGGTGGGCAACGCGGCGACTTGATCGAGCCGTCGAGTCTGATGGCAGCTAGCACCGCCGGCAACCCACAGCACGCACAGCCCCAGCAGCCAGCTGGCCAAACGTCGGGGCGGCCCTTGCGGCCGGCGAGCGGTTGCCTTGGAGCTGACAGGTTTTTGGTTGGCAGCCAGTTCGTTCAGTCGGCTTCGCAGTACAGGACCTCCGCCAACTGGTCGCTGATCTTGGCCAATTGTTTGGCGCTGATTGGCTGTGGATCGACATTCACGATCGTACCGTCGGCTATCACTTCGAGCGCTAACGTTTGGTTGCCTGGCGTCAGATCGTGGGCAGAGGGTTGCTCGCTGGCTTCTGGGAGGGACGCGTCGCTCTGGGAAGCAAGCTCTGGTTGTGAATCGAGTTGTCGCAATGCGCGACGCCTGAGCAGGGTAAGTGCCAGCAGATAGCGAACTTGCGGATCGAGCTGCAGCGAGTCGGCCTGTTCGTCGGCAAGATAGTCGCTGGCCAACTCGCCAGTTGTTGGCTCTTCCTCGGGCAGCTCTTCCTCGGCCAGCTCTTCTTCGGCCAGTTCGGCCGCTGGCTGCTCTTCCTCGGGAAGTT